>NZ_CP029487.1:1239286-1549107 GCF_002441855.2 Eubacterium maltosivorans
CTCAGGAACTTTTCTATCTGGAAGGGAAGAAAGATCACGAGGACGAATCTGAAGAGTATCTCGCTCTGGTTGAGGATGCAAAAGAAAAGCTGCTGAAATCGCATATGATTGCCAAATTCATGAAAAATGTAGAAGTCAGCGATGAAGAGGTTAAAAAGTTTTATGATGAAAACCCCAAACAGTTCATCGCACCGGACAGCATCCGCGCCAGCCATATTTTACTGCCATCTGAACAGCAGGCCATTGATATTATTAAGGAAATCAAGGATGGAGGCAAAACCTTTGAAGAAGCCGCAAAAGCTTACTCTGTCTGCCCGTCAAGAGAACAGGGCGGCGATTTGAGTTATTTCTCAAAAGGAAAGATGGTACCACAATTTGAAAATGCCGCCTTTGCTATGAAGGTTGGCGAAATGAGCGATGAACCTGTAAAAACAGACTTTGGCTGGCACATCATTAAGGTGACCGACAGCAAAACCTCTGAAACTATTCCTTACGATGTGGTAAAGGAGAGCGCCCGCCAGTATCTTCTTGGGCAAAAACAAAACCGCGCTTTCCTTGATCGTGTCGATGAACTAAAAAAAGAATATGATGTCGATGTAAAAATCGGCTTATTCTAATTTAAAGGCCTGGCTTTCTGCTCAGGCCTTTTCTTTTTCAATCTTTTTTACTGTTCAATGGAAATTCTTTTTATCAAGAGTACACCTATTCCAAGCGAGATAAACTCTGTTAAGGGTACTGCCATCCAGATGCCTGTCACACCCCATAAAAGCGGCAGCACAGTGACTAAAAACAAATTGAAAACACAGCCTCTAAACAGACACAGGCCTAAAGAAATCCTCGGCCGTACAACTGCCTGAAAATAATTGATAATGAACATGTTGGTTCCTGTAACAAAAAAACCAATAAAATAAATGCGTATGGCCGTTGCAGACAGCGCCAGTACTTCCGGTGAGGGGTTTAAAAAAATATAGGTAAACAGATCCGGCACCAAAAGCCCAAGAAGTGCCGGCAAAGCACAAACGGCTAGAGCTGTCCTCACCCCCAGAGCCCGCACTTCGTAGATACGATCAAACTTTCCAGCGCCATAATTGGTTGACAAAATTGGCTGAGCTGCCTGGCTGACACCATTACTTAAAGCGGTGACCACAAAGGCCGTATTTGTAATAACACCATAAGCACTGACACCAATCTCTCCCACATAGCGTAAAAGCTGATGGTTAAACGCGAAAATAACGATACCAGCTGAAATTTCAATCAGAAAGCTGGTAACGCCATTGGCAAAAACAGCTTTGAAAAAAGATAATCTCAGCCCCCCAAAACAAAACCGCAGCCCGTTTTGCCTGGAAAAGAAATGCGAAATCAGGATACAATCTGTTAATACAGATCCCATAACGCTGGCCAGTGCAGCGCCGGACATTCCCATCTGAAAGGGAAAAACCAGCAGTATATCAAAGATAATATTAAACACACCGCCCGCGATAACAGCCGCCATTGCACGCTTGGGCGCACCATCATTTCGGACAAAGGCCTGTAAAAATGATGAAAAGCTAAAGATCAGTGCACCACCTGCAATATAAGGGGCATATTCCATGATGTATGGCATGGTAACAGCGGTTCCACCTAAGAAAAGCATGATGTTTTCCCCAAAGGCAAAGAAAAGCGATATATAAACAATCCCTGCCAGCAGATTAAGGATAAAGGCAGTGGTAAAATACTGCTGTCCCTTTTTCTCTTCTCCCCGTCCCCAGCTGATCGACATCAGCACAGAGCCGCCCACACCAAACAACAGGCCGGTTCCAAAAACAAGGTTAAAGACAGGCAGAACAATGTTTAAGGCAGCCATTGCTTCTGTGCCGATACCTTTTCCTATAATAATTGTATCGGCTAAAATATAAATAGAGGTTACCATCGTCCCACTGACCGCCGGAAGCAGATAGTGAAAGAACAGCTTTGGAACAGGCTGTTTAACCAGTTGGTTTTTATCCATTTTATTCTCCCTTTAGGGCCATTTACCATTAATCAGCAGACCCGTTAGTTTTTGTTAATCTTTCAAAATTATAACATAAGCCTTTACGATACGGAAAATTTTTTTCTTTAACTACAAAAAGACCGCTGATGCGGAAAAGCAACAGCGGCCTTTTTGGTTGTCCGAGATTATCAAAGATAAGGGTTTGGTATGATATTGCAATGTTTATATACCCTGATCAACAGTATTTAAACATTTATAAATTTAAAAAGATGATGAGATCGCGCAAAATCTTCCAGAACAATTGAGTCACTGTTAACAGTGGCATAAACGCATCCGGCAGCAGATAAACTCCAAACTTTTCAATTCCAGGGTCCTGTTTATGGCTTTTTCTATTCTTTTTCTTAAAATTTTATCTTTCACCTGGAAGATCATACAAGACACAAGCCAGCACTTCTGCTAAAATAAAACCAGAAAGAGAGGCAATTACATGACATTTGAACAAGAACAGCGGCATGTTTACTATGATACAGATCTGAAAATTGAAGCATACCATCTGACTGGAATTGTACAGCCATTTCCCAATCATTTTCATGATTATTACGTTATCGGCTTTGTAGAAGGCGGACGACGGCATCTGTGGTGCAGAGATCGGGAGTATGACCTGAGTGCCGGTGATCTGGTGCTCTTTAATCCAAGAGACAGCCACCGTTGTTCCCCAAGGAACGGAGAAATCCTGGACTACAGAGCTGTCAATATTCCTGCTGATATCATGAAAAGCGCTGCTCACGAGGTTACCGGCCAGCCCTACACACCGTTTTTTACCCAAAACGTCGTCTATCAGAGTGACATTACCTCTGCCTTAAATGATCTTTATACAGGGATTGTCGAGCTTTCATCACGCTTTGAAAAGGAGGAGGCTTTCTTTCTGCTTTTGGAACAAATTTTTCGTGAATACAGTTCCCCCTTTGAACAGAGCAGCACCGCCGAGCCTGATAATAAAATCAAAGCCGTCTGTGCCTATATGGAGGATCACTTTTCTGACAATATTTCCCTAGACGATTTAACGGCTCTTGCCAGGCTCAGCAAGTCTTATTTTTTGCTGCTGTTCACAAAACAGGTTGGCGTCTCCCCATACCGTTATCTTCAGTCAATTCGTATTGAGCGGGCTAAAAAGCTGCTGGAACAGGGTATACCGCCCATTGACACCGCTGCCATGACTGGCTTTTCTGACCAGAGCCACTTTTCCCGTTTTTTTAAGGATTTCATTGGGCTGACACCCAGACAATACCAGAAAATCTTCCAGACAGATAAGCATTCAAAGAAAGAGGCTTCTACCAATGAACACGAACATTAAGAGTACATCCTTTGGCCACATTGCTGCCTTTTTTACCATTGTCATCTGGGGAACTACCTTTATCGCCACAAAAGTGCTGCTGCGAGTGCTTACGCCTGTTGAAATTCTGTTTTGCCGCTTTTTTCTCGGTTATCTGATTTTATGGCTGGTCACACCCAAAGGCCTCAGGCTAGACAACCGCAGACAGGAATTCTATTTTATGGCTGCCGGTCTTCTCGGCGTCACGCTTTACTTTCTTTTGGAAAATTTTGCCCTCACCCTTACTCTGGCGGCAAATGTCGGGGTAATCATTGCCATTGCGCCTTTTTTCACCGCACTGTTTGATTACTTTTTCCTTCATGGAGAACGGCCCGGGCCGCGGTTTTTCATCGGGTTTATCGTGGCGATTACAGGCATCTGCCTGATCAGCTTCCGCGGTGACAATACCGTACAGCTTAACCCGGCAGGTGATCTGCTGGCCATTACCGCTGCTGTCGTCTGGGCTGGTTACTCAACCTTCACCAAAAAAATCAGCAGCTTTGGCTATGGAACCATTCTGACTACCCGAAGAATCTTTTTCTATGGGCTGCTTTTTATGGTTCCCGCCCTGTTTATTTTTGGTTTCCATCTGGATCTCTCGGTTTTTATTGAGTTTAAAAATCTGGCAAATATTTTATTCCTGGGCTTTGGCGCATCAGCGCTCTGCTTTGTCACCTGGAACCTGGCCGTTAAGCTCCTGGGTCCAGTCAAGACCAGTGTATATATTTATATGGTCCCGGTCATTACGGTTGTTACCTCTGTCATTATTCTTCATGAGCACATTACCCTGCCAGCTATTTTGGGCATTGGGCTAACCATTGCCGGCTTGTTTCTTTCAGAAAGCCGTCTTAATTTCAAGCGTCAGAAAATAGTAAATGAAAAGGAGAAGCTGCGCAGCTAAGCACGCAGCTCCTCCTTTTCTGTGTCAGCGTCAGCATTCAACTTTGATCTGCTCCATAACCTTGCCAATGGCGTCGTGGATCGCCAGGGAAGCTTCTGATTCTCTGGCAGTGGCGTCCTTATTGATAACCACCAGATTCTTTCCTCTAAAATAGTCAATAAAACTGGCTGCCGGATAAACGACCAAAGATGTTCCGCCGATAATCAGCGTATCCGCCTCACTGATTGCCTGCACGGCTTTCTGGATAGTATCTGAGTCAAGAGCCTCTTCATAAAGCACTACGTCTGGCTTGATCATTCCCCCGCAGGCGTCGCATTTTGGCACTCCATCCGCATTTTTAACATAGGCGGCGTCAAAAAACTTCCCACATTTTTGACAGTAATTGCGATGAATACTGCCGTGCAGCTCATAAACCGTCCTGCTACCTGCTGCCTGGTGCAGACCGTCGATATTTTGTGTCACCACAGCTTTAAGCTTTCCACATTTTTCAAGCTCTGCCAGCTTCATATGGGCAGCGTTTGGCTTAGCGTCCAAAAACATCATTTTGTTTTTATAAAAATCATAAAAGGCTTCTGTATGGTTTACGAAAAAGCTGTGGCTTACCACTTGTTCAGGCGGATAGCGGTACTCCTGCATATAAAGACCATTACTGCTGCGAAAATCAGGAATCCCACTTTCTGTTGAGACACCCGCTCCGCCAAAAAATACAATGCTTTTGCCCTCATCAATAATTTTCTGCAATTGTTCAATCTGTTCCATGGCTAAAACCTCTTTTTATTTTTAGTATATCACACTTTATGATAAAAAAATCAATCATTTCTACTAAAAGAGTGATAAACCATCCTTCTCTACTGTATAAGGATCTTGAAATATGGTATAATAACAACATTTTTAAAATCCAATTTTTCTTTCAGGAGAATTTTTTATGAAAAAACAAACCATTGGCTTTGCCGCCCTGGCAATGCTGCAAAAAATATTAAGCCTGTCCTGTTTTTTAGTTGCAGCCGGGACTCTGGGCTGTATACGCGGCTGGATCTATTTTATTTTATATCTGATTATCATGGCTGGCACACTGGCTGTCCTGTTACACCGCAACCCAACCGCTCTGTCGTTTCCAGAAAAAAATGCAGAGAAAGCTTCCGGGATCGATATCACCCTTCGCAATTTTTGCAGTCCTTTGTCTTTTTACGGCATTTACATCGTTGCCGGGCTGGAAACACGGTTCCATTGGTCCTCGGTACCTCAGCCGGTTGTGGCTGCCGGACTTGTTCTCAGCGCTGTCGCCAACCTGCTGATGTCCTGGGCGCTGCTTTCAAACAAGTACTATGAAGCGGACACGCCGATGCTGAAGGATGCTCAGCCCGTAGTCTGTAGCAGTGGTCCCTACCGTTTTGTAAGACATCCCGGCTACCTCTTTATGAGCTTCTGGGCCGTCACTGTCGGGATGATTTTTGGGTGGGCCACTGGTATTGTGTCCGCGGTCATAGTCCTTCTGCTGATCCTGCGAACCTATTATGAGGATCAATCGCTGCTGGCCTCTTTCCCCGGCTATGTACGCTATGCCCAACAGGTAAAATACCGATTAATCCCATTTATCTGGTAAACCTAAAACCTGTATACTGACCGATTAGTTACAGTGTAATGTCATTTTTATCTTCATAGAGCGGCAGAATAAGCCGCATTGAGAACAAACCGTTTTCCGCTTTATATTTTAACAATCCGCCATAACGCCTGGCAAATGCCGAGATGCTCTGTGTACCAATACCATGATCCTTTTCCCGCGTCACCGGATAGCCTGTCTTCGCATCAAACAATATCTTTCCCGTGTAGGTATTGGTAATTTCAATAAACAGCTGCGATCCTACCGGGGAACAAACAATGCTGATTCTCCGTTCATCAACGCTGCTGATTTGATGACAGGCGTTAATGGCGTTCTCGATACCATTGGCGAAAACCAGGGATATTTCCTCTCCGCTGATAGGCAGTGTTTCTGGGAGATCAACTCTTATGCACACCTTAATACCCGCATTTTCAGCCATCTGCCCATAAACGGACAACACAGCGTTCAACACCTCATCCTCGCAGTGATAAACCGCTGGGCGGCTGATCTTCTCAATGGTATTATTCATGGAAGACAGGAGGGCCAGCGCCTCATCATCACGCCCTGCTTTGATACACACAGTTAACGCATTGGTAAGATGCCGGAGATCGTGCTGGAAAATTCTGAGATGCTCCTCGCTCTCAGCAATGGCCTGTATGTGTTTTTTTAAGGATGTCATCTGAAGCTGCATGGCGGAAAGCTCCCTTGTACTCTGAAAATAGCTGCTCTGCTGCTTGAGGATTGTGTAGATGGTTCCATTGTACAAAACAATAGCGACACAAAGGCCAATAGCTGCCGGAATGTTTTCTGGCCGTTCATTTAAAGGCGCAGGGTAAGAAGCGACATTTAAGAATGAAAGCAGCAGGCAAATGGGAATCAACGATAAGCGTATCCAGCCTGTTTGTAGTTGTCCGAGTGTCTCAAGAAGCGGCCTTCGGATAAATTTTATAATTACCAACGCCAGTATCATAAAAATTAATATCTGGTTTAAAAGCTCTCCAACGCCATCTGGCATATAAGGTGCCAGGATACCGCAGAACAGGTCCTGGATCGCCACAAAGGTACATGACAAAAGAAAGGAAAAAAAGGTCCTCGCGTCATTATAACGGGAAAGGATAATGACAAATCCCGCAGCGATAATGATATGCAGCAGACGAAACTCCAAATCACTCAAGCCGTAGGGCAGTCTGAGCTCCATTAAAATATCAAGAATAATAACCCCAAGTATCCCGGCTCCAGTGATCAGAAAGGTTTTTGTTTTTGAAAAACGCCAGTTCGACAAAAGCAGGAAGTAGACAATGCCAAAGGGCGCAGTGATAATGATTTTCAATAAACTGAGTGCATCCATGTCTGTTACCTCCCCTCACTTTTGATTCTATTATAACGAAAAAATACACAAGATGCAAAGTGAATTCGTCGTTAAATTCAACCGATATTTAAAATGGTCATACCATCTGCCCTTTAGAAGGTGGTGTATGCCTTCACCCCATCAAAAAAACGGTGGCCAGAACGCCACCGTTTTTTCTGTTTTTTATTTTGCTTTTCCCTGCTCAGCCACTTTTTTCATTCGTGTTTCAATAATGGATTGGTCTCCCAGGTAGTAATGGTCAGTCATATTAAAGCCATCGTCGAATTCATAAATCAAAGGAATACCGGTTGGGATATTGACACCCATGATCTCATCCTCCGACAGGTTTTCAAAATATTTAACCAGCGCGCGGATCGAGTTTCCGTGGGCTACCAGCAGAACGCGTTTGCCCTCAAGCATATCCTTTTTTATCACATTTTCATAATAAGGGATAACGCGAGTGATCGTATCCTTCAGGCTTTCTGCCAAAGGCAGCTCGCTTTTTTCCACATTTCGATACTGCTCCTGCAGCTGTGGATTTCTGGGGTCATCCGGTTCCAGAGCCGGTGGACGGACGTCAAAGGATCGGCGCCAGATTTTGACCTGTTCCTCTCCGTATTTCTCTGCTGTCTCGGCCTTATTCAGCCCTTGCAAAGCGCCATAATGGCGTTCGTTAAGCTTCCAGTCCTTTATGACTGGCAGCCAGGCCCGGTCCATGGTATCCAAAACCACGTTTAAGGTATCCACCGCTCTTTTTAAAAAAGAGGTGTAACAGATATCAAAATCGTAGTCCTTTCCTTTTAGCATATTGCCAGCGTCTGCGGCTTCTTTAATACCTTTATTCGATAAAATTACGTCCGTCCATCCTGTAAACAGGTTCAGGCGGTTCCATTCACTTTCACCATGTCTTAAAAGTACAAGCTTCATCTTTATCATCTCCTGTTCTTTTAAAATTTTATACCCAAAAATTTCTGGAAATTGCATATTTTTCAAAAATGATTCTTTTTTATACTTAATTTTTTTGTAACTAAGATTCATTCCCATCTTTATCTAAATTTTACTTTAGAATCAAGTTGAAGTCCCTGCTGTTATCAACTATAATTGACATACAGGCAATAAAACACCTGTTTGATGATAATAATATCTGAGAGGGAGAGCTAATATTATGAGATTAATTACCCGTTCTGATTTCGATGGCCTTGTCTGTGGCGCGCTGCTCAAGGAAGCCGGAATCATTGACCACTGGAAATTTGCCCATCCTAAAGACTTGCAGGATGGCCTGGTAGAGGTCAACGAAGATGACTGTCTGGCAAATGTCCCTTTTGTGGAGGGCTGCGGCCTTTGGTTTGACCATCATTCCAGTGAGTTTGAGCGCAACCAGCTTGAAGGCAAATATAAAGGTGAAAGCCGTATCACGCCATCCTGTGCGAGAATCATTTACGAATACTATGGCGGTGAGGAACGCTTTTCACATTTCAATGAAATGCTGGCCGCCGTCGACAAGGTGGACTCTGGCAATTTGACTATTGATGAAATTCAAAACCCGGAAGGCTGGATATTGATCGGTTTTCTGATGGACCCCAGAACCGGGCTTGGACGCTGGCGTAATTTTACCATCTCCAACTACCAACTGATGGAAAAGCTCATTGATGCCTGCCGTACCATGTCCACTGATGAGATTCTAAACCTTTCCGACGTTCAGGAGCGTATCGAAGTTTATTTTGAGCAAACCGCCAAGTTTAAGGAAATGGTAAACAAATATACCCGAACCGACGGCGATGTCATCATCTCTGATCTGCGCGGCGTCGACCCTATTTATACGGGGAACCGTTTTCTTATTTACAGTATGTATCCAAAGCAGAATATTTCTGCCTGGATTGTCAGCGGCAAAGGTGGTCTGGGCTGTTCTGTGGCTGTTGGTTATTCGGTCTTAAACCGGACTTCCAACATTGACGTTGGCAGTTTAATGCTGAAATATGGCGGTGGCGGCCATAAGGCTGTCGGCACCTGTCAGTTTAAAGACGAGGAAATTGAAGCGAAGCTCCCTAAGCTGCTGGATGAGCTTGTGAATCCTCAATAAAAATCATCCATCTGCAACCCCGCTTCTGTCACAGGGAGCGGGGAGTTTTATTTTTCTTCTTTAAAACGTTATCAAACCGTGCTATAATGAATTTATATAACAAGCTCTGATGGACTTAACCTAAAAACGGATTGCCCAAAATCATTTGTTCATGGTTTTGCCACGATAGGGTACTGTTGGAAACGGCTTTACCTTCTGTATTTGAAAAGGAGTAAAAAAATGAGAAAAAAACTACTGTGCATGATTCTGGTCCTTACTTTAATTTTAAGTATGACTGCCTGCAGCCCAAAGCAGGAGGACTCGTCCGACAAAGCATCCGGCGAGATTAAAGTCACAGACGCCATCGGACGCGAGGTGACGCTTCCTGCACCAGCGACGAAGGTGGTGGGAACACACAATCCATCCTTAAATACTGCGGTTGTCATTGGCGGCGGTGGCAAATACATTGTCGGATTTGGAAATAAAGATATGGCCCGTGGCCTGTACGAGGAAGTAATCGACGGATATGACGACCTGCCGCAAATCGGTAAGGCCAAGGATATCAATATGGAAACAGTTATGGAGTTGGGCGCAGACCTCGCTATTCTGCCTGAACGTTTCGCCAATCAAGCCGACCAGTTCGCCGAAGTCAATGTCCCGGCAGTTGTTGCTCTCCCCAATGATGAAAGCTTCGACACAGTCACAAACTCTCTAAAAATTGTCGGAAAGGCTCTGGGTGAGGACAAACGCGCGGAAGAAATCACTTCCTTTATCGACGATAAAATCGCCGATGTCAGCAAAAAGGTGGGTTCAGCCTCTGAAAAACCGTCCATTTTATTTTTAGGCGGTTCCAGCCCTCTCACCGTTGCGCCCGACGCCATGATTCAGACCTATATTATCGAAAAGGCCGGCGGTACTAACGCAGTCAGCGGGGTCGATAAAAAAGGGGAGTTCGCCGATGTGAGCATTGAACAGATTGTCGGCTGGAATCCCGATATTATCTGGATACCCTCCTATGCTAAATACAAGGCCGACGATCTTCTGAACGACCCGGCCTGGAGCAGCATTAAAGCCGTACAGGATAAGGCCGTTTATGTCTTTCCATCCTCTCTGGAGCCGTGGGACTACCCCACCGCCTCCTCTGTACTGGGCGTCTGCTGGGCAGCTAATAATCTTCACGGTGATCTTTACAGCTCAGATGATTTTATGAAGGATGTCGATGCCTTCTATCAGATGGTCTACGGCAAAACCTTTACCAAGGAACAGCTTGGGCTTCAATAAGCATTGAGGTCTTCCGGGCTGGCGGGCTGTGCAATTGCCTGCCGGCCCTTTCATTTTATCTGCTATGAAGAACACAAAACATCGACATCTCATTATTGTACTGAGCACCATATTGCTCTCGCTCATGGTTATCGCCTGCTGCGTTGGGCGTTATACAGTTAACCCTCAGGATATGCTTTATGCCATCCAGACTAAAATGACAGGCGAGCCGGGGAATCTGGCCATGGAAAACGTCTTTTTTGTCATTCGGCTGCCCCGTGTCATTGCCGCAGTCAGCATTGGTGCGGTGCTTTCACTCTGCGGCGCGGTCTATCAGGGCATTTTTAAAAACCCACTGGTATCGCCGGACTTGCTCGGTGTCTCCAAGGGCGCCTGTGTAGGCGCGGCTTTTTCAATCCTGCTGGGCGGCGGTATGCTTGCGCGTCAGCTGTCTGCTTTTGCCTTCGGCATCATCGCCATGCTTATGACCATGACCTTTCCAAAGCTCCTGCGCAACCAGAGCAACCTTGTTCTGGTGCTTGCCGGTATCATCACCAGCGGCTTTATGGACTCAATTCTTGGACTTATGAAATTCACTTCTGAAAATGATACGGATCTCGCCGCCATTGTTTTCTGGCAAATGGGCAGTCTGGCCTCCATAAAGGTTCATGAAATTCTTTCTGTGCTGCCTGTGTTCGCTGTTGGCGCGTTTATCCTGCTGAGCCTCTCCTTTCGGATCAACATCCTTTCCTTTGGCGATATTGAAGCCCAGAGCCTTGGGGTTAACGTTAAAAAAATCCGATGGATCATCATCCTGATCGCCAGCCTGCTGACAGCCAGTGCGGTCTGTATCAGCGGAACCATTGCCTGGATTGGGCTGATCATGCCCCATCTCGCAAGGATGCTGGCCGGCTCCGACCATATTAAATCTCTCCCGGTAACCATGCTGATGGGTGGTATTTTTCTTCTTCTCATTGATACCATCGCCCGGACCGCCACCTCTCTGGAAATTCCGCTTTCGGTTTTGACAGGACTCATCGGCGCACCCTTCTTTGCCTGGCTTTTATACCGGCAGAAAGCAAAGGTAAGCTGATGAAGATACAAATTGAAAAGTTGTCCTTCTCCTATGATGAAGCCGCTCCTCTGCTAAAAAATATTGGCTTTACCCTTAACGCTGGGCGGGTAATATCCATTCTAGGACCAAACGGAGCGGGGAAAACAACGCTGCTCAACTGTATTGCAGGCCTTTTTAAGCCCAGGGAGGGTAATATCCTGATTGACGGAAAGAACCTGGAGAAGCTCTCCCACCGGGAGGTTGCCAGAATAATCGGCTATGTGCCACAGATCATTGTCCCTGCCTTTTCCTATTCTGTTTTAGATTATGTGGTGACAGGCTGCGCCCCGCACATCGGTACCTTTGAACGGCCAAAGCAGATTCATTTTGACGCTGCCATGGCTGCGCTGGAGTCGATGGGGATCGCGGCACTCAGAGATAAGCCTTACAACGAAATCAGCGGCGGCGAACGGCAGCAGGTCAGCATTGCGCGAGCTCTGGCTCAAAGGCCGGCTTTTATCCTGATGGATGAGCCCACCGCCCATCTGGACTATGGCAACCAGATTCAGGTTCTTAAGACAATCCGCACCATGGCTTCTCAGGGCTATGGCATTGCGCTGACCACACACAATCCCGACCATGCGCTGCTTCTGGGTGATCAGCTGGCTGTCCTGGAACGGGACGGCACCTTTACCTTTGGCAAATGTAAGGAGGTATTGACGGAGCCCTTTCTTAATCATCTTTACGGCATCGACCTCCGGCTTGAGGAAATTCCTTCTGTTGGCCGCCGGGTCTGCTTTGCACCAAAACTATAAAATGGAGGTTTACCATGAATCCAAAAAAATTACTGGAAGAACAGCTTAAGCTGGAGGAAGCCGGGCGTCCCTACGCAGTCATCACCATCATCCGGGCCAACGGCGCTGTCCCCAGAAAAAGCGGCAAAATGCTGGTAACCGCGGATGGCAACAGCATTGGCACCATTGGCGGCGGCAGCTCGGAGCTTTTGGCCATACAGGACGCTCAGGCATGTATCCGCTATGGCGAAAACGCCGTTAAGGATTATGCCCTGAACAGCGAAAACGGTATGGTCTGTGGCGGCGACTTCTCTGTATTTATTGAGGTTGAAAACCCAAGGCCGCGTCTGCTGCTCTGCGGCGCTGGCCACGTTGGAACTGCCCTTATGAAAGCCGCCCATCTGGCTGGCTTTGATATCACTTTGGTCGATACCCGTGCAGAGGACCAGATCGGAGACGCCATCCTGCTGGCAGATACCTATGTGCCTGTCGAGGACTTCTACAAAGGGATTATGGCACTGACGATTCCCGCTGGAGCCTTTATCGTCATTACTACTTATGGCCATCGTTTTGACAAAGAAGCGTTGGCGGCAGCTCTGACCAAAAAGGCCGCCTATCTTGGAATGATCGGCAGCCGAAAAAAAATCGCAGCGGTTTATGAAAAGCTGCGTTCAGAGGGTTTTACCCATGAGCAGCTGGAAGCAGTTTATGCGCCCATTGGCATGGATATTGGCGGTGAAACCCCTGAGGAGATCGCCATTTCCATTGTCGCTGAAATGCTGGCGGTTAAATACAAACGAAGTGGCGCGCATTTAAAGGATCTCTAATTGATATGTTTATAAATTTACCGGAGACAGGTTCTCCGGTTTTTTATTTTTTGTCCAGAGTCTTTGAGTTGTTTTTGTGAAAGTCCGATTCATTTCAGACTCACTTTTAATTATTTTTTGTAATTTCTTTTTTTTATTTTCTAAACCCCCTTTCAAAACCCTTTTAACACACTATATTTTCGTAATTTTATATTTATTTTGTTTTATGGCACATATCTTGCGTTAACATATTGGCATCAGAGATCTGAAACATTTTTAGAAAGGAAAAGAAACAATGGACCTTAAGAAAAAACGTTATATTCTCATGTTCTTTATGGGAATGCTCTACTCTTCCCAAAACGTCATGCCCTGGTTTTCAACTTACTATTACAAAGCCATGCAGGGGGCCCTCGGCTATACAGATGGCCAGCTTGGAATGCTGATCACGGTTTTTGGTATTATTGCAGTCTTTATGTACATCATCGCCGGTATTCTATCCGACCGTTTTCCACTCAAACCATTGCTGCTTATCTCAAGCTTTGGAACCGGCGCCCTGATCCTGCTGATGGCCACGCTTCCCAGCTATCCTATCATGCTGGCTATTCAGATGGGTTTTGCCATCACTGTTGTCTGCACTTTCTACGGCGCTTTTGTAAAATTCACCCATACCATCGGTGAGGAACACGAGCAGGGGAAAATGTATGGTTTTATGTTTGCCTTTAACGGCCTTTTAGGAATGACTCTTGGCTTCATTGCCTCAGGTATTTACGCAGGCCTCTCTGGGGCCGGCGATGTCGAAGCCTTCCGTTACATGCTTTACCTGTACGCCTTCTTTAATATCCTGCCTGGGATTGTCCTTTTGTTCTTCTACAACGAAAAGCGGGATACTTACCTGACCGAGGAGGATCAGGATGAAAAATTCCAGCTGAAATATCTGGGCGATGTCGTGAAAATGCCCGAGGTCTGGCTGATCGCCTTAATGGGCTGCTGCTCCTACACCTTTAAATGCAGCGCCTCTTATTTCACACCCTATCTGACCGATGCCTTTGCCATTCCGGTGGTCATGATGAACTTTATCGCCATTTTCAGATCTTATGGCGTGCGTATTATCATGAATCCCATCTCAGGTATTTTTATTGATAAGATGAAATCTGCCACCAAGGTCATGACAGTGGACTTCATCCTCGGCATCATCGTTATCGGCATTACGCTGCTACTGCCAGGCAGCCCTTCCTTTGCCATCATCGCGGTTATTCTGCTGCTCATGGTTGCAGCGATCTATAACCTGTCTGTCCCCTGCTGGTATACCCCCATCACAGAAGCCAGAATCCCGAACAAATATTACGGCACCATCGTCGGTATTGTCTCGGCCGTTGCCTTTTCACCCGATGCTTTCTTCTATCTGATCGGCGGCAATATGCTGGATAAATACGGCGAAGCAGGCTACAGCTATATCTTTATGCTCGTTCTCGGTATTGTGACCGTCGGCCTTTTGATCAGCATTATCTTAAGACGGATGATCCAGAAAAAGAACACACAGCAGGCCCTTTAGTTTTCAATTAAAATTACAATAAAAGTGAGGTAGAAAAATGTTACGCAAAAACGCTTATGACTTGTTTCTGAGTTTGGATGATGTCGAAAAAATCCACGAGAGTACCCTTCGTGTCTTAAAGGAAGTCGGTGTAGAATTCAAGCACGAAGAAGTGCTGGATGTCTTTAAAAAACACGGTGCACGTGTCGAGAACTCAATCGTCTATCTCGATGAGGATATAATTAATAATGCACTGCAAACCGTGCCAAAGAGCTTTGAACTCCATGGCCGCGCTGGTTTCTCCACCATTTCTGTGGATGGCGCCCCGGTCATCACCACCGCCGGCGGCCCTCCCCAGCTGGTACATGAGGACGACTCGATCCGCGATTCTACCCTTGAGGATGTCATCAAATTTTACAAACTCATCGAGTCCAGTGATGTTATCGATGTTACCCGTATCGTATCCTCGGATACCGCGGATCTTGACCGCAACTCTGAAAATCTCTTTAATCCGCAGCAGGCATTGCTGCTAAAATACAATACCAAACCTGTTTACGGAACCATTGTCAACAGTAACCATACCCGGGGTAAGAGCATCCGCCAGGGCACCCGCGATTCTATCCAGCTCATTAAAAAATTCTATGATGTGTGGGACAAAAATATTATTCTGACTGACCACTGCTGTATTTCTCCTCTTTCTGTCGGCAGTGAGGTTCTGGAAAATATGCTGGCGATGCTGGATGAAGACCAGATTGTCCAGTTCACAGTCTGCTCCATGACCAATCTTACCTCCCCCCCAAGCATTATGGGAACCGTTGTGCAGGATAACGCAACGCTGCTGGCCGCCATGGTCTTCACGCAGCTTGTAAAACCCGGAACCCCGACCATTTACCGTACTTTAAGCGCCCCGACTGATATGCGTGAGGTCAAGCTGGCAATCGGCAGCCCTGAAAATACCCTTCTCGGCTTTGCCGGTATCGCCATGGCCCGCTACTACGGTGTGCCGGTAGGCTCTGGCGGCGGTCTTTCCGACTCCCTCACTGTTGACTATCAGGCAGGCGCAGAAACCATGATGACCCTTCTGCCAACTTATCTGGGCAATGCAGACTTTGTTTCTCACTCTGTCGGTACCCTCGGCTCCTTTAACCTCGGTAGTTTTGAAAAGCTGGTGCTGGATGAAGAGGTTGTCTCCATGCTGAAACGCCTCTACGAAGGCATCGCCATTTCCGACAAAAAGGACGGCGTTGACCTTATGCTTAAAGTCGGCCCGCGCGGCAACTACCTCAAAGGCAGAACACCAAAGGACTACCGTGAAGAACACTACCTGCCGAAGTACTTTAATAAACAGGGTGACAAGCTGGCGGATCGTGAAAAATTCGGAACAGCCCTGGACCGCGCTAAAAAGGAAGTACAACGCCGCGTAGACGAATACGAGCTTCCTGAAACGACCAAAAAACAAAAAGAAATACTAAACGAATACCTCCCTGATCCTTATAAATACGACCTTTAAACAAAAAGGTGATGCGCTCAGCAGCGCATCTCCTTTTCCTATTTCTAGTCTTCCTTCTCGTCATACACATATTTGCGTATAAGGCGGTAAGCCTTGGACTGGCTGATGTTTAAGGCCTCTGCCATTTTCCGGCTGCTCTTGTAAAAAAGATAGCTGTTCTCCACCAGCTTACGCTCTGCCTCCTCCATCACTGATTCGTAGTCAGAGTTTACAACCCTCTTTGATCCGGACTCCTCCTCTGAGGTGAAACGCTGAAAATCATAATCCTCAATGACCTTTCCATCGGACAGGATCACAAGCCTTTCCACCAGATTGCGAAGCTGACGGATATTGCCTGGCCAGTGGTACCCGCACAGAAGGGGCGGCACTTTTTTGGAAAAATACTTATTGGTTTTATACTTTTCATTAAACACGTTCAAAAAATAGTTTGCCAGGGAGATGATATCCTCTGGCCGCTCCCGCAGAGGCGGCAGTGTGGTCTTAATGCTGTTCAAACGCCAGTAAAGGTCCTCCCTGAATTTATTGTCCTGCACTAGCTGATACAGGTCTTTATTGGTAGCGGTGATGATTCGGATATCCGCGTGCTCCGGGGTAGTGCTCCCCACAGGAATAAAGCGTTTATTTTCGATAACATCCAGTATCTTGACCTGCATGGGCAGGGAGAGCTCTCCAATCTCATCCAGAAAAAGGGTCCCACCGTTGGCAATTTTGATCAAGCCTTCCTTTCCTTTATTGCTGGCGCCGGTAAAGGCATGGGGAACATAGCCAAACAACTCAGATTCCAGTAAAGTCTCCGGAATTGCCGAGCAGTTGATCGATATAAAGGGTTTGTCCCTGCGCAGGCTGTTGGTATGAACATATTTTGACAAAAAGCTCTTACCTGTCCCTGATTCGCCCAAAATAAGAACGTTGATATCGGTTTTGGACACCTTCTGTAAAATGGACAGACAGCGCTTGATTGCCTTGCTTGAGCCGATGATCTCTCCAGAGTCCTCTTCCTCTGACACGATGGTTTTAACCTCATTCTTAATGCTGAAATCGTAGCTGTTAATGGGGTCCTGAGTCGTTGATACAATCATTTCCACGTTTCCATCTTCGTCGAGAATCGGAACAGAGATAGTGACTACATTTTGCTCCATGGCGTAATACTTGTTCTCTGCAATGATGACCTTTTTTGACTTCTTTACCCGTCCCGACAGCGATATTTTCCATCGTTCAGGCCTCAGCTCACTCTGAAGGTTCATGTTCTTCATCTGCTCCGGCGTCAAGCCATAGTGGCGCATACAAGCCGGATTAGTGTAGACATACCGATCGTCTGCGTCTGTCACAAAAACCTCTGTGTACGCATTCTCCAAAATTTTAAGCAGCGTTTCCTTTGTCAGGCTGTCTAAATATGTCTGATATTCTTCACTGTAACCTAATTCTGCCATAACTCTCCCCATTTACATTTTTTGTAATTTTAAAATTTTTACAACTTATCATAAAATTATAATCGTTTTCTTAGCTTATTATAACTGATTTTGAGTCAAATTTGAACTGCTTATTTTCAAATTTGAAACAAATTTTGTTAAGTAAATTTTGTTTTTCAAGAGATTTCACCCTTTTATACAATATAAACAGCCTTGTTTTTCTAATTTTCGTAAATTAAAAAATAATACAGCGTTTTTGTTGATTTTTTTGACTTATGGCATTAATATTGCATATATAAATAGTAAAAAGGAGGTTCTCCACATGAAACGAAAATTATCTGCCTTTATTATTTTTTTCAGCACCGCTGTTCTTCTGTTTAATCTCTGCGGCTGCGCCAGGCGGGATGGCCAGCGAGTCGTCATTTACTCCTGTCTTGAGTCTTTCAGAAATCAGGACATGATTGAACAGCTTCAAAAGGACCTCCCCCATATCACTGTCAATGTCCAGAGCCTTTCAACTGGCAAGGTCGCCTCAAAGCTCAAAGCCGAGGGTACAAAATCCGAGGGCGATATCATCATTGGACTGGACACAGCCTATTCCGAAAGCCTTAAAGACTATCTGGAGCCTTTAAACGGCTATGATGACAGTCTGTATCTGGATGAATTTAAAATACCAGGCCGGGAATATGCTATCTGGGAACGTTACGGCGGCTGTATTGTCATCAATGAAGCACTTTTGGTTGAGAAAGGGCTGCCTGAGCCCACCTGTTATGAGGATCTGCTTAAACCCGAGTATAAAAACCTGATTGTCATGCCTGACCCCAAATCCACAGGCACCGGTTACCTCTTTCTTGAAAACATGGTAAACTTTATGGGCGAGGACGAGGCCTTTGACTACCTCGATAAGCTGGTCGAAAACGTTATTTTCTTCACTGCCTCCGGCTCCGGACCAGTCAACCTGCTGATCCAGGGGGAAGCGGCCATTGGTCTGGGTCTTACCTTTACTGTCGTCCAGGAGATCAACAACGGCATGCCTTTTAAAATCATCTACTTTGAAGAGGGCTCCCCTTACAACACCTCATCCTTTGCCATGCTGAAGGACCGGGATAATCCGGGGGATGTGGCGGCAGTATTCAGCTATCTGTACAACCATTTTATTTACAGAGATAAGGCGCTTTTCTCCCCTGAGCCCATCTTTAAAAATCAGACTATCACGATCCCAAGTTACCCGCAAAACATTGTCTACGGTGACATGACGGACATCAATGACATCAAACATAAAGAAAATCTGCTGAAACGCTGGAGGTACTGACATGAATCAAACAGTTAAACTTACCCTTAAAAATATACACAAGTCCTACAACGATAAAACAATTCTGGATGATATCAGCTTTAAGGTCTACTCCGGTGAGTTTCTTTCCATCCTGGGGCCTTCTGGCTGCGGTAAAACAACGCTGCTCCGGATTCTAATCGGCATCACAGATCAGGACGAGGGCTGTATTATAAAGGACGGAATAGATATCTCACATTTAAGCGCTGACAAACGGGGCATGGGTATTGTTTTTCAAAATTATGCCCTCTTTCCAAACATGACTGTTCTGGAAAATGTGGCCTATCCCCTTAAAATCAACAAGTTTTCCAAAAAGGAAGCCATTGAACGCGCCCGCGCTGCCATTGACAGCATTGGTCTGTCCGACCATCTGGATAAAAGGCCCGGCAAGCTTTCCGGCGGCCAGCAGCAGCGTGTGGCCATCGCGCGCACCCTCGCGCTGAATCCGGATATTATTTTATTTGACGAGCCGATGTCCGCTCTCGACGCCTCTACCCGTCTGACACTGCGCTTTGAGCTGGAGCGCATCCAGCGGGAGTTTGGCGTGACGATGATCTACATTACCCATGACCAGGAGGAGGCTTTCTCCATGTCGAACCGCATTATGGTCATGAGCAATGGCGCCATCGAGCAGTTGGATACGCCTTTCAACATTTATCATCACCCCGCCAATGCTTATATTGAAGAATTTGTTGTCTTTCACCTGATGGAAAAGCTGGCAGCCTTCCGTCGTTTCACAGGAAAATAAAGGAGGCACTACCATGAAATGGATAAAATCTAAATCGCTGAGGCTTTTATTCGTCGTGTTCTTTTTTGTTACCCTGATTCTTCCCTTGTTCAATATGTTTGCCACCATCACCACAGAAAGCATTCAAAACCTGCTGTTTACACCGGTTTTTGGGGAGGTTATTCTGCGGTCTGTTCTGGTGACTGCTACCGCGACGCTTATTGCAATCCTGCTGGCGCTGGCGCTTTCCTGGTGCGTGGCGAAAACAGCCATGCCTTTTAAAAACATTCTGATCCCAGCCCTGACCCTGCCAATGCTCATTCCCTCCATTTCGCACGGTATGGGGTTGGTCATTCTCTTTGGCGCAAAGGGGATCATTACAAACCTGCTGCATACCAGCTTCAGCCTTTACGGCTTCTCAGGCATTGTCATTGGCTCTGTGCTCTATACGTTCCCCATCGCTTTTTTAATGCTCTTGGATGTTTTTAAATACGAGGACGGCGCCTTGTACGAAGCGGCGCAGGTCATGGGTGTTTCAAAGCTCCGCCAGTTTACAGACCTCACCCTTGTTTATCTGAAAAAACCGTTAATCTCGGCCTTTTTTGCTGTGTTTACCATGATTTTTACCGACTATGGCGTCCCTCTGGCAGTTGGCGGCAAGTATCGTGTGCTTTCAACCTATATGTACCGCGAGGTCCTGGGCCTGCTCAATTTCTCTAACGGTGCTGTTGTTGGGATTATCCTGCTTCTGCCGGCCATTCTGGCTTTTATCATCGACTTTTTCAGCCGGGACAGCCAAAGCGGCACAAACAGTATAAGGCTTAAGATCAAGGCTTCTCCGGTGCGCGACCGCTGCGCTGCCGGCTTCTGTATCCTGACTGCGGTTTTGTTTAACCTGCCGATCATCGCTTTTGTTGTTTTATCTGTTGTTAAAAAATATCCGGTTGACCTGTCGCTTTCCTTTGACAGCATTTTGCAGACGCTCCAGCTCGGCGCTGGCGAATACTTTTTTAATGCCATTGTCATGTCCCTGCTCACAGCACTTGTCGGGACTGCCATTGCCTTTACCGTGGCCTATTTTACCTCAAGAGGAAAACAGACCTTTACATCAAGATGCCTGCATCTTATCTCACTGGTAACAGTCGCGGTGCCTGGTATTGTGCTCGGCCTTGGATATGTCACGCTTTTCAGCGGCAGTATCCTTTACGGGACGCTCATGATCCTCGTCCTTGTCAACACCATCCATTTCTTTTCATCGCCCTATCTCATGGCGCACAACGCTCTGCTCAAGCTGAATCCGAATTTTGAGGATATCGCCATGACACTGAACATTCCAAAGCACCGCATGATCCGGGATGTGCTGCTGCCCTCCACCTTCGGTACGCTGCTTGAGATGTTCACTTATTATTTTATCAATGGTATGATCACCATCTCCGCCATTTCGTTCCTGAGCACGGTTGACAATATGCCTCTGGCATTGATGATCCCTGTCTTTGAGGGACAGCGGCTCTTTGAATGCGCTGCTTTTGTCTCTTTGATCATTCTTGTGAGCAACCTTATTCTGAAAGCGCTCACCAGCTTTGTCTCCTCAAAATGGCAAAAGTATCTGAACTGAATACAAAATAAAAACCCCTTCATGTCCATTACTCCATGAAAGGGTCTTTATAAAAAGGAAAAGAAATGAAAAAGTTTTTGTTTTAATCTCATACAGCCCGTTAGAGATTAGTAAGTTAATTTCTTAACTTGACTATAGTATAAACCGGCAATGTGATGGTTATGTGAAGTACCGTCTGCCCTTAAGCCAGCTTTAAGACTGCGGCTTTTATTCAGGCAATCCTCCAGCCCTCAGCCGCTTCTCGAATATCGACAAACTGCCTGTAGATTCCCTTTTCCAGAATAAGCTGTGCATGGGTTCCGCGCTGGGCGATCCGTCCGTTATCTACAACCAGTATCTGGTCGGCGTGCTCGATGGTTGCCAGTCGGTGGGCAATGACGATGATGGTCTTTCCATTTGTCAAAGATGAAATTGCCTCCTGTATAAAGTGCTCGTTTTCCGGGTCAACACTGGCAGTGGCTTCATCCAGTATTATGATCGGCGCATCCTTCAGAATAGCCCGGGCAATGGATATTCTCTGCTTTTCGCCGCCGGACAGTGAGGAACCGCCCTCGCCCACCAGTGTGTTGTAGCCATCGGGCAGGGCTGTAATAAACGCATGGCACTGTGCCTCCTTTGCGGCTCTTATGACTTCCTCCATATCCGCATCGGGGTTGCCAAAACGGATATTATTTAAAATGGTGTCGTGAAAAAGATAAACGTTCTGGAATACCATACTGATATTTGAGAGCAAACTGTCGCAGGTCAACTCCCGGATATCCATGTTCCCGATGGTAATGGCGCCGCTGTTTACATCGTAAAATCGGGCCAGCAGGCTGCACATTGTGGTTTTACCGCTGCCAGAGGGGCCTACAATAGCTGTGGTTGTTTTTTCGGGAATATCAAAGCTGACGTTTTCCAGAACCGTCCTGCTGTCATAGCCAAAGCTCACATCATTAAAGGTGATATTAAAGTTATCCGGCTTTTTATCCTTTCCGTTTTCATCAATAAATTTTGCCTTTTCAATTTTGTCCAGCTTTTCAAACGTCGATTCAATCAGCTCCATGGTATGGGCCGCATTGTTGATTTGCTCGACATGCGTAAAAATCATAAAGGAGAAAACCGCAAACATTAAAAAGACCGGCACAACCATGGCGCCCTCTGCGGTAAAAACAGCTGCCGCTGCCGCCACTGCCACCGACGCAAGCTTCAAACAAAACTGATGAAGACAGTTGCAGGGAATGTAGTCCAGTTCGATCTTCACATTGATGCGCCGGTGCTCCCTGCAGGCCCGCTTCATTCCCTCGACAGAAACGCCTTCCTGTCCATAGGCCTTTACGACTGCCAGGCCCCTTATGTATTCCAGCGTTGCTGCGATGAGATCATTCTGGGCCTCCTGATGTACGGCTGCATTTATCCGGCTTCTGCGGCTCAGTATTCTCAGAAAGAAGGCCGAGCCTAAAACACCGGCAACTGCAATCAGGGCGATCTGCCAGGAATAAAAAGCCAGGCAGAGAATAATGGCCAGTGCGCTGATATAGCCGCCGACCACCACATCGGTCATCTTCATGGCGTACATCTCCAAAACAGACAGGTCCGTGGTTACTGCCCCGGCAAGCTCCCCTGTATTATTGCGGTCAAAAAAGCCAAGGGAAACTCTTTTCAGAATATCACCGATCCGGATACGCTCCTCGGCGGTTTTTTCATAGGCGATGCTCTCCTGAAAGGTCGCCTTGAGATATGAAAACAGAAAGCGCCCAAGGATCATCCCAACCATAAAGATAAGAAACCAAAGGGCCCAGACAGGTGTCAGAACAATTTCTCCCCGCTGATCCTCCAGCATAAGCTCCAGCCCGTAGGCAGCGCCGATAACAGGCATTGCTGTAAAAATACTCTGTAAAAAGGACCAGAGGAACCCCCAGTATAAGCGGTTTTTACGTCCGCCAGTCCATTTTATAATGTGTCTGATGGTTTTAAGCATCGGTCAATTCTCCTTTCATCTCTTTTCCCGCTGCCCAACATCTGGCACCGACATGGGCCTGCCACATATCCCGGTACAGTGCACAGCAGTCCAGGAGCTCCTGCTGTGTGCCCTCGGCTGTAATCTGCCCCTTTTCCAAAACGACAATTCTGTCAGCATTCTGGATGGTTGACAGCCGGTGCGCAATGACCAGCAAGGTTTTTCCCTCCGTCAGCGCTGCGATGGAACGCTGTAGCTGTGCCTCGTTTTCTGGATCTGTAAAGGCTGTGGCCTCGTCAAGGATAACCACTGGGGCATTCTTCAGAATCGCCCGGGCAATGGCGATGCGCTGGCGTTCGCCACCGGAAAGCTTTCCGCCGGCTTCTCCCGCGGTTGTATCCCAGCCCTTTTCCAGATGGCTGATAAAGTGCTCGCACTGGGCCGCCCTAGCCGCCTCAAAAACTTCCTCGTCGGTAGCTGACGGTTTACCAAGCCGGATGTTTTCAAGCAATGAACAGTTAAACAGAAAATTATCCTGGGTGACAAAGCTCACTGTATCTGCAAGCTGAGACAGGGGGATTTTTCTTATATCAACACCTCCGATGGAAATACTTCCATCCCTCACATCCCAGAACCGGGCAATCAGCCGGGCAACTGTCGATTTCCCGCCGCCTGAAGGACCGACCAGCGCAGTAAAGCTGCCCTGCGGCAGATGCAGGCTGATATTTCTGAGCACATCGCCGTCCCTGTCATTGTAGGCAAAGCTCACGTCCTCCAGCGCGACCGTGTAGTGCTCCGGACAGATGTTCTCCTTTTCCTCCGGGAGCTCTGGAAGCTCCATCAGCTGATTGACATCGTTAATGGCATACTGGATGGATTTAAAATCATTAACCGCTGTGGTGAACCAGCTCACCGAACCCACAATACTCATGGAGAGAATCATGCACAGGGTCAGCTCCGCAGGTGTGAGCGCACCGTAAATATACAGAAGCATTCCCACCGGCAGGATACCAAGCAGAGTACTGGGCAGAATGGCGTTTCCCAGATTCATCACCCCCCAGGTCGAGCGGAACCAGTCAAGGGTAAAGTCCTTGAAATCTCCCACTGCCCTGGTGAATTTCTCATATGAGCTCGAGGACTGGTTAAAGGCCTTGATGACCTGTATCCCCTCGACATACTCCACAATCACACTGTTGACATGGCGGCTGGATTCCATGAATCTGGCGTACTGGCTGTTATAGTTGCGCATCATAATGGCATAAACCAGTACTCCGGGCGGAATACAGGCCAGCGATGCCAAGGCAATGCGCCAGTCAATGCTGATCATATAAATAAATACACAGACCGGCAGCATCAGATTTGAAATTCCCTCTGGAATCAGGTGGCCCAGCGGAAGCTCAATGGTTTCTACCCTGTCGACAAAAATACTTTTAAGACCGCCAGCCGTTTTGGACAAAACTGTTCCGAGGGGCGCACGCATCAGCTTATCGGTCAGCGCCAGACGGATACTCTCTAAAATCTGATATGCCGACATATGGGAAAAGGTTGTTGAAATGCCGTAAAACACCAGCTTTACGATGTACCCTGCCACACACACCGCCGCCCAGACCAGAATGCTCTGTACTTCGGGCGTCCCCTTAAAAAACAGCAAGATTATCTGATAGACGCCGAGATAAGGCACCAGCCCACTCAGCACACTGACCACAGCGCATATCACAGACAAAAGCATCTTTGTCCTGCACTCAGCTGCAAACGAGAAGATGCTCTGAAAGGTTCCTTTTTTCTTCATGCTTTCGCCTCCTAAAAAATAATAACGGACAGTCCTTTTTTAAGAACCATCCGTATTATACTCAATCATTGCGCTTCCTGTCTGCTCCGTTCCTGTCAATGCTGATCCATTCGGACGACGGATTTACGATACTCTGCCGGGCACATGCCCATAACGGATTGAAAAGCTGCTGCAAATTTACTCGGATTTTCATAGCCTACCCGGTTGGCAATGGAAACGACATTTTCATTGGTTTTCTGGAGCATAAGCGCAGCGGCGTTCATCCGGTATTCCTTCATATAGGCATAAATAGAGGTTCCATAAACACCTTTGAAACAAAGCTTCATAGAGGTGAGCGGAAACTCAAAGCGTTCAGAGAGCTCTTTTAACGTGTAATGCCGCTCCAAATTGTCGGTCAAAAGCCGGACGATGGCTTTGACTTTTTCGACCTGTGTTTTGTAAAAACAAGGGCGCTCGGCACTCTTCTGGGCAACCTCCAGCGCATCCAAAAACAAAAGGAGTTCAAGCACCTTGATCTTAAAATAACTCATCCTCAAATGCTCAGGGACAGTGTAAAGCTCTGAAAAGATGTGATCCACCCCTGCGCCTGCCCGCATGACAAAGGGGCGCTCATCCCCGCAGAATTTCTCCCGGATTTTTGCGAGGTCAACAGGAAACCCCTCCAGGACATGCGGCAGAACCTTCATGGCTTTTTTCATATAAAAACCAACAGTGATGCCATGATAGTGCTTTAAGGGAAAGCTGAAATCACAGACGTGATGCTTTCGGTTATTCATCTGCAGATCTCCAGCTTCCAGGTATATGAATTCATTTTTTACGATCTCCCACTCGATTCGTCCCTCCCGGCAGTGGTCGATACAGAACAAGTCTACATCAGGCTTGAATTCTGAAAAGCATTTTTCCATATGAAAATCATTATAAAGGAGATAAACCCCCGGGAATACATCGTAGGCAGTCATCACCCCTTCACCGCTGTCCTCATTTACCCAGTAAACCGTACAGCTTTCATCTTTACAGATCAGCGAAACGTTTGGGCCCATTGCTTCCCGGTCAAAATGCATGGTGTCTGCCTCCTTCCCCGTCCTCACTGGTTTTTAAAAAGAAAGAGAGCATCCTGTCCCTCCCTGCTGCGCTAAGGGGGTAATTTCCCACCAGCCTGCCTTGGTCGATATGAAGGATATGCGTACAGCAGGACAAGATAAACTCAGGGTCATGGGTGACAACAAAGACTGTTTTGCCCTGCTCTGAAAGGCCGCGTATATTGCTGGATACCTCACGCATGTGCCGAAGATCCAGCCCGCTGGTCGGTTCATCAAAAACAATAATCTCCCGCTGTGAGGCGATGGCTGAGGCCACCGCGACACGCTGCTTCTGTCCGCCCGACAACGCCATGGGGTGTTTTTCCTTATAGACCAGCAGGTCGAGTGATTCCAGGATGGAGGCTGCCCGTTCCGGTGCCTCCTGCTTCATAGAGAGCAGCACTTCGTCCAGCACGCTCTCAGTAAAAAGCTGGTGGTTGACATCCTGCATAACCATATAGCAGGCCGACAGCCGTTTTTTAGATTTAAGCGCTGTACCTTTATAGCGTACAATCCCTTTATCTTTTTTCTGTAGGCCGCAAAGGCTCCGCGCAAAGGTGGACTTACCCGCGCCGTTATGGCCGATGATACCGATAACACCACGCTCTGGCACATCGGCCTGTGCGATGGACAGCGCCGGCGGACAATGGGGATAGGCAAACTGAAACCGCTCAAGCCGCATGGTCTTCTCGTCCCTGGGTCCGGCCACCTTTATTTCTGAAAGACCAGACATGGAAAGTGCCCTCAGACCCATCTCCTCCAGTCTGCTATTCGGCAGCCTGTAAAATTCCCGACCTGTGTAGGTCTTGTCAATCCGGCCTTTTTTCATACAGACCACCCTATCCGCCAGGCCCTCCAGATAATACAATCGGTGCTCTGCCACCACAATGGTCTTTCCCTGTGCTTTCCACCGGCGGATGACTCTTCTCAACTCCTTTATGGCAGCGGTATCCAAATTGGATGAGGGCTCATCCAAAACCATGACCTCCGGGTACAGCGCCGCCACAGACCCGCAGGCAATCTTCTGCTTTTCGCCGCCTGAAATCTTAAAAATATTCCTGCCACAAAGCGAATTAAGCCCAAAGGCTTCGGTGGTGTTTTTCATCCGTCTGTATATCTCGTCCTCTGGCAGACCCAGATTTTCACAGCCAAAGGCCAGCTCGCTGGTGGTATCCACATTAAAAAACTGCGACCGGGGATTCTGGAACACAGACCCGACCATTTTTGCTGTTTCGTACAAAGGCGCACTCCTTACATCCAGGCCGTTAACCACAACACTGCCGGACAGAACACCCTCGTAGTAATGCGGGATTAAGCCGTTGATCAGCCGGGTCACGGTTGTTTTGCCGCAGCCCGATTCACCACACAGTAAAATGATTTCACCATCGGCGATGATAAGGTTGAGACTGTCCAGATCAACCTCTTTTTTGTCCCGTCCGTAAGAAAAATATACGTCTTCAAATATAATCATACTCACCTCACAGAAGTGCGAATTTATTCAAAACAAATGCTGCCAGACTGCCAACGCATAAAACTATGGCCAGAATATCGGCCAGCCGGAAACCAATCCGGCAAATATTTGTCCGCGGCACAGGTGCGCCTAGTCCCCTTGTCAGAGCGGCTGCCGAAAGCTCCTCTCCAATCTTCACACAAGACATCATAAGAGGCACCAGACGGTATTCAAGCATGGCGCCTGCCTTACCGCCGCCAAAGCGGATACCCCGCATCCGCATAGCGTCTCCGATGGCTCCGTACTCTTCCCGGACTGTTGGGAAAAAGCGAAACATGACTGACATGGGGATGGATAACTTTGGGGTGACACGCATCCGGGCCATAGCTGCCATAAAGGCGCTGACCGTGGTGGTATTTACCAGGAAATACCCCATCAAGATCCCGGGCATAAATCGGGCAAACAGGCCGCAGGTCGCAACAATGATAAAATTCAAAAAACCTGTGGTGACAGGCACCAAAAACAGTTCGCCACAGAAGGCCACCGTGTAAGTAGCTAAGTATCCAAACGCAGCGCCCCACTTTTTTGAAGCCAGCAGCAGTATAAAAGGGACCAGCGTGAGGGCCGGCTTGACAAAATTCATGACGCCGCCGTTCCCCCCGCCAATGACAACCGTGGAAACTGTGATTACCAAAAGCATTTTTGTTCTTGGGTCAAGAGACAGGCCGCCTGAAACATCCGTATTGGTACGCGCCTGTGCCATCAGACAATCCCGGCCTTCATGAAGTGTTTTTTGAGCACTGCTTTGCCCAGCACAGCCCCTAAAATACCCGAGATAAAGCAGGCGGCCAGAAGCGGCAGAAGGCTCCAATTTGGAATGTAGGCCATGAGCGTATTAGCGTATTCCTGTCCATACCCGGAGACCAGCATATCAAAATAGCTTCCCCGGTTGACCACGATAGGAATGTAATTTCCAATGAGCCACATGGAAAACACGCCGTAGCTTAAAACGCCCTTTCTGGCGCTGGTATAACCGCCGGACTTCAGCACCAGCTCTGCCAGCAGGCCGCTGACCGGCGCAGTGATCAAGGCCCATAACCCCATACCCATCAGACACATGATAATACCGATAATGGCAGCCATGATGAGTACCATTCCAAATTTCCTGACCCTTGTCAAAAACAGCATAAAGGGTATACCGCCCACAAAGGGAACGATCACTGAGAGCAGCGGTACAAAAATAGGAATATAACCTACCATGGCGACGCCCATGCAAATGACAAAAAGAATGGCCGTAAAAATGCCCACATTAATCAGATCCTTTGCCTGAAGCCTGTTGTTCATATAAACTTCCTCCTATTTCAGTTAGCTTTACCTAACTATAGTTTTTTAAAGAAGGACTCCATCTGCACGGAGTCCTTTCATAAGCATATTTAGTGTAGCATAACCTTTTGTCTGTCGTCTGCTCCATTCGGACAAAATAAATCTATTCAGTCAGAAAAACTGTCCGAACGACTTATTCGCTGTCTTTTGGGAGCAATTGTTTTTTCTTTGGGCTCAGGCTGCCTCCTCGGCAAAGTTTCCCGTATAGAGTTCGTAATATTTACCCTCTTCGGCAATGAGCTCGTCGTGGGTACCTCGCTCAATAATGCGGCCGTTTTCCAGTACCATAATGCAGTCTGCGTTGCGGACAGTGGAGAGGCGGTGGGCGATAACAAAGGTGGTTCTGCCTTTCATCAGTCGGTCCATTCCCTCCTGTACCATGGCCTCGGTACGGGTATCGATGGAGCTGGTGGCCTCGTCCAGAATGAGCACCGGCGGGTCGGCAACCGCAGCTCTGGCAATGGACAGAAGCTGTCTTTGTCCCTGGCTCAGGCTGCCGCCGTCGCCGGTGAGCATGGTCTGGTAGCCATCCGGAAGCCGGCTGATAAATCCGTCGGCATTGGCCAGTTTCGCAGCAACGATGCAGTCCTCATCGGTGGCATCCAGCCGTCCAAAGCGGATATTGTCCATGACAGTACCTGTAAAAAGATGGGTATCCTGCAGGACAATGCCCAGTGAGCGCCGCAGATCGGCCTTTTTGATTTTGTTGATGTTAATACCGTCATAGCGTATTTTCCCGTCCTGTATGTCGTAGAAGCGGTTGATCAGATTGGTGATAGTCGTCTTTCCTGCGCCGGTACTGCCCACAAAAGCAATCTTCTGCCCCGGTTTGGCAAAAAGCCTTATGTCATGCAATACCATATGGATATCGTCGTAGCCAAAATCGACGCCATTGAAGGTAACCTCTCCTTCCAGCCGTTTATAGGTAACAGTGCCTTCTGCTCTGTGCGGATGTTTCCACGCCCAGAGACCTGTGCGTTCTGCGCTCTCTAAAAGAGCGCCGTCCGCCTGCTCCACTGCGTTTACCAGTTCGACATAACCGTCGTCAGTCTCTGGCTTTTCCTCCAGAAGGTTGAAAATACGGTCAGCCCCTGCCAGAGCCATGACAATGCTGTTAAGCTGCTGGCTGACCTGGGTGATGGGCTGTGTAAAACTTTTATTCAGGGTGAGGAAGGACACCAGTGTCCCCAGAGTCAGGCTTACGCTGCCGCTCAGGGCCAGCACCGCACCCACAATAGCGCACAGCACATAGCTGATATTGCCCAGATTCGCGTTGACAGGCATGAGAATATTGGCGAACTTATTGGCGCTGTTGGCGCTCTCACGGAGACGGTCATTGCGTTCCCTGAAGCCTTCCAGGCTTTTTTCCTCATGGCAGAAAACCTTGACGACCTTCTGACCGCTCATCATCTCCTCAATATAGCCGTTCACATTGCCCAGATCCCTCTGCTGCGCCGCAAAATAAGCGCCTGATTTTCCGCCGAGCTTTGAGGTTGCGGCCAGCATAACCACCGTCATGGCCAGCGTCACCATTGTCAGGGGGATGTCCAGAAACAGCATACTCACGAAGGTGGTAACAATGCTGACAATGGACTGGATAATCTGCGGCAGGCTCTGGCTGATGAGCTGGCGGAGGGTATCGACATCGTTAGTGTAAACCGACATGATATCACCGTGAGCGTGGGTATCAAAATACTTGATGGGTAATGCCTCCATATGGGTAAAAAGCTCAATTCTGAGCTTTTTAAGGGTCCCCTGACTCACATTGACCATGATGCGGTTATAGGCAAAGGCCAGCCCCACACCCATGAGGTACATGCAAGCCAGACGGACGAGCGCTGTGGCCAGCGGTCCGAAATCAGGATTGGCGGCTCCGGTCAGGGGGATAATATAATCATCAATCAGGGTCTGCATAAACAGGGTTCCTTTGACTGTGATCAGAGTCGAGCCAAAAATACATAAAAGCACCACCACTGTGGTTGCTTTGTAGTTTCTTACAATCATTGCCAGAATACGGCCAAGAGCCTTTATGCTCAGACCATCTTTTTTAATTTTGTTCATTAGCTCACCGCCTCCATTTCCATACTGCCCTCATCAAAATCTCCGCCGCCGTTTACCTGGGAGGCGTAAATTTCCTGATAGATGGCATTTGTTTTCAGCAGATTATCCGGCGTGTCAAAAGCGTCAACGCGCCCCTCGTCCATCACCAGGATCCGGTCAGCGTCCTCGACGCTGGAGATACGCTGGGCGATAATCAGCTTGGTCGTTCCTGGAATCTCGCTGATAAAGGCGTTTCGTATCCGGGCGTCTGTAGCGGTATCCACCGCACTGGTAGAATCGTCCAGGATGAGCACCTTTGGCTTTTTCAGGAGCGCCCGCGCAATGCAGATACGCTGCTTCTGTCCGCCGGAAACATTGGTGCCGCCCTGGTCAATAACCGTGTCGTATTTGTCGGGCAGCTGCTCGATAAAAGTATCGGCACAGGCCAGCTTGCAGGCATGTTTACATTCCTCCAGCGTCGCCTGCTCATTGCCCCAGCGCAGATTGTCCAAAATCGTCCCTGAGAACAGTACATTTTTCTGAAGCACCACGGCCACCTGATTTCTGAGGGCCTCCAAGTCATAATCCCGGACATCTCTGCCCCCCACCAGCACTTTGCCGTCTGTTACATCGTAAAGCCGGCTGATGAGGTTGACCATACTCGACTTACCGCTGCCCGTGCCTCCGATAATGCCAATGGTCTCACCGGCGCGGATGTGAAGGTTGATGGCTGAAAGGGTTTCCTTACCGCTGCCCTTTTTATAGGCAAAATGAACCTGTTCAAAATCAATACTACCGCTCTCTACATCTGTCAGAGGGCGCACCGGGTCCTTGATATCGGCCTGTTCCTCCAGTACCTCGGCAATACGGCGGCAGCTGGCCAGGCTCATGGTCACCATCACAAAGATCATGGACAGCATCATCAGAGACATCATGATGTTCATGATATAGCTGAACATAGCGGTCAATTCGCCGGTTGTCAGACTGCCGACCACGATCATCTGAGCGCCAAGCCATGAAATTCCAAGAATACAGCCATAAATAATAAACATCATGACTGGATTATTAAAGGCAAGAATCCCCTCCGCTTTAACAAAAAGCCTGTACAGGTTGGCGGCCGCTTTGGAAAAGCGGGTGTTTTCATAGTCCTCCCGGACATAGGCCTTGACCACCCGTATAGCCGATACATTTTCCTGGACGCTTTCATTCAAAGCATCGTATTTTTTAAAAACCTGGTCAAAAATTTTGGTAGTCTTTAAAATAATCAATACCAGAGCCAGGCCGAGAACCACAATGGCCGCCACAAAGACCAGGCTCAGCCGGGCGTTGATGAAAAAGCACATGACCATGGCGCTGATGAGCATCAGCGGCGCACGGGTACACATACGCAGGATCATCTGGTAGGCGTTCTGCACATTGGTAACATCCGTGGTAAGCCGTGTGACCAGCCCAGCCGTACTGTACTTGTCGATGTTTGAGAAGGAGAAGCGCTGGATATTTTCATACATCCCCTCCCTCAAGTTGCAGGCCAGGCCTGAGGACGCGCTGGCCGCGTACTTGCCCGCCAGAATGCCAAAGGTCAGGCTTGCCATGGCCATGATCACCATGATCCCTCCGTAAAAATAAACCTGCTGTATGTTTCCAGCCTCAATGCCCCGGTCGATGATAAGTGATGTGACCCAGGGGATCAAAACCTCCATTACAACCTCCAAAGCTGTAAATAAGGGCGTCAGCAGCGAAGCCTTTTTATACTGCTTCACCTGCCCCAAAAGTGTTTTTACCATTTTTTCTTCCTTTCAAAGTTTGTTGTTTTTATTATTTTATCTATTATTAAACTACAAATCACATTGAAAGTGAATTCAAAAAATGTTATTATTAATTAAGAGTACCAATTAATAAGCAAAGAAAAGTTTTATTGATAAATCAAGGAGGCCCCTATGAACAGCACACAGCTTGAATGCTTTATGCAGGTCGCAGAAAACCTGAACTTCGCCCGGGCAGCGGAAGCCCTGCACATCACACAACCTTCAGTTACCCACCAGATACACACTCTGGAGGCAGAGCTAAACGTGAAGCTTTTTCACCGTACCACACGTTCCGTATCCTTAACGCAGGCTGGACTAAGTTTTTTTTCCGACGCCAAAAATATCCTGTCCCTTATGAAAATCTCAAAAATGCGGCTTCACGATGACAGCGCAGATAAGCTCTCCTTTTTTGCCATGGGGTTCCACAGCAGAATGGAACTCGCTTTTCTTCCAGGTATTATTAAGGAAATGAAAAGACAGGTTCCCCTGCTGCACCCTATTATCAAAATGGTTCCCTTTCACGCCCTCGCTAATCTTCTGGCCGATGAGACCATTGACGTCATGTTCGAATTTAAAAACGAAAAGACCGATAAACTCCGCCTCAGCTATATCGAGCTCATCAAAGCGCCCATTGCCTGTGTCCTGCCAAAGGACCATCCTCTCGCAGGACAGCCATCTGTATCTCAGGACGAGCTTAAAGAGCTCAGCATTGTGCTCTGCCAGCCGCCAGTGCCGGTTTTTTCTGATATTTCGACTTTTCAGCAGAAAGAGGCGTCCAATTTCTCGCCAGCAAATTCCTACTTTTCTGAAAATATTGACGAGGCCTGTACCTTGGTAAAGGCCGGTCTGGGCTTCTCCCTTCTGCCCGATCTGCCGCCAAGCCGCGATCCTGAGCTGGCCTACATTCCCTATGCCCCAGAAGGCAACGTTTCCTATGGTCTGTATTATAAGGGAAAGAAAAAAGACCCTATGCTCAAACTTTTTATTGAGCTCACAAAGGCCAGCTTTTCCTTATAACAGCAAAAACACCTGAGCACTATACTCAGGTGTTTTTGAACGAGGGAGATAAATGGCAAACTATGCTGTTTCTTTCTTTTTAGAAATGAGATAATACGGAATCGCCACAAAGAGAATACCGCCAACCATATTGCCAAGGGTTACGACGATCAAATTATACACGTAGCCACCGATACTGACCGCTGCTTCCATGGGCGCAAGCAGGGAGATTGTCAGCAGTGTCATATTCGCGATGCTATGCTCAAAACCTGTCGTGATAAAGGCAAAAAGGCACCAGAAAATCATAATAAGCTTTCCGCTTTCCGATTTGCATTTGAAGCCGCACCACACAGCCAGACAAACCAGAACATTACACAGAACGCCTCTCAAGAACAGGGGTACAAGTGAAAGACCCATCTTGGCCGCTGCCGACGCTGCAATAAACTCACCGACCGGTCCGGCTGCAAAACCGGCTCCCCAGAAAATAAGGGCCAGCAGCACAGAGCCTGCCAGATTGCCAAGCCAGCAGATTCCCCACAGTTTCAAGGTATCCGCCATGGTGACCGATTTTGTCATAAGCCCTGCTGCCATGACCATATTGTTTCCTGTAAAAAGCTCTGCCCCGGCGATAACCACCAGACTCAAGGCAACGCCAAAGGCTGTTCCCATGACAATCTTGGCATAGGGCTCTCCGCTCAGCAGTCCGCCGATGGTAAAACTTAATAAAACACCAAACCCAATGAAAGCACCGGCCAGCATGGCTGCCACAAAATAGCCCAGGGGGTTCTTTTTCAGCAGCCCGGTTTTGTCCGCAGCTGCTTTCTGCACACTTATAAACGCTTCCAAAAACATCTGTTAACCTCCTAACTCTGTTGTGAAAATTATAACAAGGCTAAAAAAGAAGCGCCGTGACCATTGTCACAGCGCAAAGCTGTTTTGTTGCTTTTTAACGGTATTTTTCGGGCAGCAAGTCTTCCAAAATGCTTCTTTGCTCCTTGTTAAAGTCTGGCTTAACGTATTCTTCCAAGCGTTTCTTCCAAACCTCTGTCGCCAGCGATTCTGCCGACGGACAGCCTGCCTGTATCCAGCTGTTATGGTTATCCCGGATCGAAAGCTTCGGCATGATAAAATCAGTACGATAGGACTTTTGTGTCCGCTCAAAATGCTGGCCGGAGGGGCCGGTCTTTTTGATGGAATCAAACATCACAGTCTTTTCATTAACCTCGTAGCCCTGCTTCAGATGCTCCAGTGATTCAATCTTTTCTTCGTCTAAAATATATTTTTCATAGCCGATGGAATTAAAAGAGTCCAGCGTACCGCAGGCGTGCACAAGGCAGTCTGTATCCAGCGCATAAGCCGAAAACAGGTTCATAAAGGTTTCTGCACCTGCCTGATAGTCCATGAGCTTAGAGTCTGTATTGCCCGCACCGGTATGCAGCGGCACATTATAATAACGGGCCATCCGCGCTGAGGTCGCCGCACTCCACAGGCTCTCAATACCACCGTAGGCCGCTCCAGAGGACAGACGCATATCAGCAGAATCAAATTTTCCGCAATAGACGACCGGGGTGCCCGGCCGCACAATCTGCGACAGCACAATGGATGCCAGGATCATAGCATTGCCTAAGATAAAGGTGCCTGCCATTGACTGCGGCGCAGTAATACCGAGGGTCTGCCCACTGCAGATAATCAACGCCTGCCCGCTGCGTGAGTAGGTAATCAACGCCTCTGCCATTGAGGTTGAAAGGCGCATCGGCCCCATTGTGTCAATCAGGCCAGCGGCGATGATCCTGTCACCCAGATGGTCTACACCATAAAAGCGGCGCATCATCTCAAGGTTTTCTTCTGCCACCTCTTTGCCTTCGACCAGTCCCATCATCGGTTTGGTACAGTACTCAAGCGCCACACCAAGGCGGTACCGCTCTCTGATATCTGGCGGAATGTAGGATACATCAATAACATTTGGATTTGATACATCCATTATTTTACTGGTTTCATGGAGCTTGTGAAAGTTAACCAGATGCTCATGACTTGCTTTTTCATAGCTGCCTTCTTTTAAAACATAAATGGGCCCGTAGGCAGGAACATTTTTGGTTTTTCCATCACCCACTGTGATCTTATCACCGTCACGTCCATACCAGTCAAAGGACTGCGGTACAGATGCAAGAGCCTCATCAACCATTTTTTTGTCGATGTAGACAACGTCATTTTCAACCTTCGCGCCATAATTCCTAAAAATCTCAATGGCCTCCTCACAGTGAAAAACCACGCCGACCTCTGATAAAATCCTCAGGCTCTCCTCATGAATCCTTTCAATCTCCTGGTCTGTTCCTATCGAATAGTTTAGCTTCATTCTCTTGTCTCCTCGTTGTTAAATTAGTTTTTCTTTCTCTTTTTTTGTTCTTCCTCTGCCAGCAGCCGAATACGTCCTCTGTTTCGCTTCATAAAGATTACAAGGGCGGCAACAGCCATAACGCCAAAGCCCACCTGCATCAGCATTACATACCGGTAAGCCATACCCGACGGATAGGTGTCCAGTAGCTTTCCGATCACTGGCGGTAAAAAGGCATCGGACGCATAAGCGACGGTGGAGATAAGCCCGATGGCAGTTCCCGAGAACTTCATCGGAATATCTGCTTCATTCAGCGGCGCATAGAGCTGTCCCCTGACTGCACCCGTCAATATGATCTCAATAATAAATACAATGATAAACAGATACAGGCTCGCACCGCCGCCTGGTATATAGCCAATCACCAGCGCGCAGATAATCAGCAGACTGATCAGCCACAGCATTGATTTACTCGCGCCCATCCGGTCGCCGAAGAAGCCAGAGGCCAAAGCCCCAACAGGCTTAAAATAGGCTGTCAGCATGCCGATAAAGGCCATTGATGATACAGAAGCCCCAAAATTCAGATTGGCAATGGAGCTGCCGTAGGACCCGATGGTGCTCCCAATCGTATAGCCTCCCAGCGCAATGATGGCAATGAGCCAGATATCGGCATTTTTAAGGCAGCGGAGGATAATTTTCCAGGGCTTCTCATCGTTAATATTCTCATCGTTTTCCAGATCGTCTGTGAAGACAAACCAGGATGCCACGGCCAGAAATATCAAAATGCTGCCATATAAAAATATAACAAAGCGCAGCCCCATGGATAGCGATACAAAGTGTGTGAACATCCAAGCCGCAAAGGTTCCGACAAGCATCTCGAAAAACGAAGCTCCTGCTTCTCGTCCCCCATATGCTTTGCTTTCACTGCCTACATTTCGTCCAAACTGTCTTGTCGCTTTAATCAAAGCGGCCCAAAAGGTGAGTGTTGTAGTGATACCCAGCAGCGCATATATCAAAATCGCTACATTGTAGGGCGGAAAGGTGCCAAACCAGAGGTTTAGCAGACCTGTTCCCAGAAAAGAAATTGTCAGAAGTTTTCGCGGTGAAAATTTATCAGCCACAATGCCACCCAGAAAATATGTCAGAGTCGCTACCCATGCATAACAGCTGAATAAAACACCGAACTGCTCATTCGTCATCGTGAAAGCTTCTAGAAAAGCATTGTAATAACTGCTCCGCATATAAACCACATAGTAGATCGCGTTTCCGCCGGAGCACAATACTATAAACTGCAAAACACTTCTGATCCTTTGCCTTTTCATGATTAACTCCCTTTACGTGTAATCCATTGGTTTTTCTAACACATGGATTCAAGCCTGGGTGCTTTTTTGTTTGGATTCTTTGCGAAGGACCTTAGCCTCTCTCTCCTCAACTAAAATCTCTTTAATATTGTTTTTATTGCGGTATCTGAAAATCAGACACAGTACAACAGACAGCAGACCAAACCCTGCCAGGATCAGCATAGTGTACCGGTAAGCAGTCACTGAGTCATAGGTATCCAGAAAACGGCCGATTACTGGTGGCAAAAAAGCATCTGACGCGTAAATAATGGTGGCCATAAAGCCGAAGGCTGTCCCAGACAAAGACATTGGCACCCGCGCTTCCTTAATAGTCGCATATTTCTGGCTTCTGAAAGCACCTGTACACACAATCTCGACTGCGAAAAGGACTAAAAACAGCCAAATATATTCTGGACCGGTGGGAAGGAAAGCAAAAACAATGGCAAAACCTGTGAGGATAATGCTTAGAATTAACAGCACCGCACTCGGTCCAAATTTATCACCGAACCAGCCGGCGCCCAGCCCGCCAAAAGGTTTGAAATAAGCGGTCATGACCCCAACATACCCCATAACTGCAACAGTGGCGCCATAGTTTGAGCCGACAATATCACCACAGTATGAGCCCAGGGTGCTCCCGATGGCGTAGGCTCCGGCGCCCATCAGGGCACATATCCAGATGTCTACATTTTTCAGGCATTGCAGCAGCAGCTTAAAGGGGCTTTCCTCACTGATAACTGCCTCGTCACCGGTGCCGTTGTCAAAGACAAACAGGGAGATGATCGCCAGAAGAATTAAAATGCCGCCATACATGAAGATGACAAAGCGGAGCCCTGCCGACATAACGGCAAATTTCGTAAACAGGAAAACCGCCAGTGTCCCGAAAATGACTTCAAAAATCGCTTTACCGGCTTCCAGCCCGCCAAAGGCCTTACTCTCACTGCCCACACTCTGGCCAAACTGTCTTGTGGCCTTCAGCAAAGCTGCCCAGAAGGTCAGCGTTGTGGTAACACCCATCAGCGCATAGATTAGCAGCGCTGTCTCGTATTTAGGAAAGGTGCCAAACCAGATATTGAGCAGGCCGGTTCCCGCAAAGGATATAACCATCAACACCTTTGTAGAAACCTTATCAGCCACGATCCCCCCCAGGAAATAGGTAGCGACAGCGACCCAGGCATAGCAGCTGAACAAAACGCCGAACTGCTCATTTGTCATTGTGAAAGCTTCCAGAAAAGCTTCGTAAAAGCTGCTTCGCATAAAAATAACATAAAAAATTGCATTTCCTCCGGCGCAGAGCACAATAAACTGAAGGATGCTTTTCAACTTAGAATTTTTCATTTTTTACTCCTTTTTGTTTAGTAAAACAGTGCTTACCAGGCGGCCGGGGTAATCCGGCCGCCCGAAAAGTCCAACATTAACGGTATTCTTCAGGGATGAGCGTATCAAGAATTTTCGCCTGCTCCCCAGACAGCTCAGGCATTGTATATTCCTCCAGCCGCCGCTGCCATTCCTTTGTCGCCAACGACTCAGCAGATGGGCAGCCTGCCTGCATCCAATCAAACATAATCGTCGAGTCATTAATCTCATAGCTTTCCATCAGATGCTTCAGTCCTGGCCCCGTGCTTCCTGAAAATATCAAAGGCCGCTTCACACCGAAAGGACACGCCCACCTCCGACAAGATCTTCAGGCTTGTCTCGTGAATACACTGTACCTCTTTGTCTGTTCCAATTGAATAATTTAATTTCATGATTCTCCCCTAAATTTTAATCATCAATCAATTTAATTTGCCAAGATATTATAAATATCATGTTATACTCAATTGCTATAAAAAAATAAGCCTCTTAGAAAACCATCTCCTCTCCGTTTAAATATATATAACATGTTATACTCAATTGAATTACTCTAACGGTAATTTCTGAGATAAGATTAACACCTTTTGTATGCGTTGTCAAGAAAATTTATAAATTTTTACGAAATCTGAAAATCTATATCATCACAGCTGGCAAAGCTCACGGAAATGCCCGCAAAGCGGTTTTGTTTTGTGTAGTACTCGATAAGGATGCGAAACATGCTGTCCTCAGCTTCCAGATAGAGTTTATCCTTTACCGGTCCACAGTGGTTATCGACAGACAGATAAAATTTTTTATTAATGTCATAATTGTTAATAACGCTGATACCGTCACTGATCCAGCGTTCCTCGTTATAGGAATGGATGTTAAGCCACGGGTTGTGCAGGATAAAAATCAGCTCATACATAACAGGCAGCTGTCCAAAATAGTGTATACGGGCGATCTTAATACACCTGGCGCGCCGGTTTGGCCGCACCTTGGTGTACTGCTTCATCTCCTCGAGATCGACCGAATCGACCGAGAGAACCTTTACGTCTGTCGGCTCATGTTTCATGGAGGTTCGCTGGTTATAGCGCAGAGCGTAAACCTCATTCTTAATTTCATTTACAAAATTACCAATTCTCGGCTTGGAATGGACATAGCCGTTTTGACGCAGCAGCTCAATACTCCTGCGGACTGTTATATTGCTCACGTTATAGATCTCGCACAGCTCACTGAAGGAGGGCAGCTTTTCCCCGGGTTGAAACGTTTTGTCCAGAATTTTATCTTTCAAATCCTCATAAACAACCTGATAGGTCGTAAACAGTTGTTCATTGCTCATACGCTAAAAACTCCTTTAATACAGCTTTCATTCGCGTTCAGGTACAGGCGGTCAAGGCCGGTGGGGGTTCCCCGGTCGTCATAAATTTTGCGCTCCACTAAGAGAAGCGAATCGGTATTTTTGCTGTCAATGCCCATTTTTTCTTTCAGCCACGTCTCTGGAATAATGCCGTTAATGACAATCTCCTCCCTGAAATCTGTCTGAGAGTCCTTGATCATATCCTTCAGGCCTGTGTAGGTCAAATCCTTCTCATCAATGGGCAGACCTCTGAAATAAGGGATAAAACGCCTGTCGTACCCAATAATCGCCTCGTTCTTAAAAATGTGCCAGTCCATAAAGACGATCTTGCTCTCCCTTGAAACCTTGAGCTCGTAAACCAGATCGATATCTGGCTTGATCATTTTAGCTTTGATCAGCTCTACCCGGTCATATCCGCCGTTAAGAATGCTGTTGATGTCCATATCAATCCGATACAGATCAGTGGATACACCCTTTACAAAAGAGCCCTTCCCTGCCTTCGTGTAGATATATCCCTCGTTCTCCAGCAGGTTAAGCGTGTTTCGGATGGTCAGCCGGCTTGCGCCATACTTCTCACCCAGTTTTTTCTCTGATGGGAGCATCTCATTCTGGGCATAGATTCCACCCAGTATTTTTAAACGGATATCGTCAGCAATCTGCTGATATTTTACCGATTGGCTCTTTCTTCCATCCATCGTTGACACAGCTTTACACCATCCAAAATATTATTTGCGTAACCATCGGCCCCGCAGCACCGGACAATCTCATCATCAATGAAGCTGCCCCCGAGAATAATCTTTAAATTCTGCCTCAGCCCCTCGCCTGTAATAACGTCGATGGTCCGCTTAATGTAGTCCACAGCGCTGGTCAAGACTACGCTGATTCCCAGAATATCCGGCTGATACTTGATGATATTTTTTATAAAAATATCAGAGGAGACATCTACACCCAGGTCGATGACCTTGAAGCCTGAGATAATCGCCCCGCTTTTAAAAATCGACTTTCCAATATCATGAATATCTGACTCTATGGTCCCCAAGAGAATCAGGCCAGAGCTGTTGGTCTGTTCGATCTGATCATAAAGATGCATCTCTTTGGAGTTAATGATCTGCTCATAGAGAATGCCGGACATCATCAGGTCTGAGAGCGTCGCCTCCCCTGTCTCAAAGCCTTTCCCGATTTCGCCGAGCGCAAAATTGACTGCCTCGATAATTTCGTAGGGCTTTATGCCGCTCCGCAGTGCCCGTTTAGTCAATTTATTGACGAGCTCCTCGTCAAGCTCTACAAAAGCAGTAATTAATTGTTCAATCATTTCCGCCTCACTGGTATTGTAATCTCCTTTAGTATAACATAGCATACTCATAAAAAACAACCACATCAGGCCAAATTGGTGACAAAAAAGAACCAGCATGTTCGGCGCTGGTTCTTCTGTAAATTTTCGTTTTTAGCTGCTGTATGTCAGGTCTCAAGCAGACGCTTAAAGGCCGCCACATCCTTCGGATAAGACCGATCATCCGGAAGCATTCCCTTTTTTACCATGGCGTTATAAATCTCCAGCATCATGGGCTTTTTCAGATTGGCCCTTTTCAGGATATCCTCATCGTCAAAAATTTCAACTGGCGGAGCGTCGGCAATGATCTGCCCATCGCAGAAAACAAGGGCGCGCTCCGCCCAGCGGTAAGCGAAGTCGACGTCGTGGGTGGAGATCAGCATGGTTTTTTCTTGGGCGGCCAGCTTCTCAAGTACCTCCTCCAGCATTTCCGCATTTAATGGATCCAAAGCCGCGGTAGGCTCATCAAAAACAATGACCTCGGAGTGCATGGCAATAATATCAGCAATGGTGATTCGCTTTTTTTCACCGCCACTCAGATAATGGGGCGGCCGGTCCTTAAAATCCGTAATGTTCATGTACTCTAACGCCTCATCGACCCGGCGGACCACCTCGTCTCTGGGAAGCTTAAGGTTCATGGGACCAAAGGAAACCTCTCCCATGACTGTTGACGCGATGATTTGATTATCCGCATCCTGAAAAACAATCCCGATAGATTTTCTCAGGGTATTCAGGTCCTTTTTATCCCGGGTCAGCTTCTGGCCTTTAAAATAAATTTCGCCGCTGTCCGGCGTAAGCACACCGTTGAGGTTCAGGAAAAAGGTTGACTTTCCAGCTCCGTTGGAGCCGATAACCGCAATGCGTTCCCCCTTGCCAATGGTAACGTCAATGCCCCGAAGCGCCTGCTTGTCCCCGGTATATGCGTACTTAAGATTTTTTATTTCAATGATTGTTTCTTTCATGTTGCCTCTCCTAGAATTTTAAAATCCAGACAGCTGTAAGCAGCAGTACGACCAGTCCCGCAGCCATTACCTGCTCCCTGCGCAGGGGCTTCTCAGCCTCTAGAAACAGAAGGTCGCCATCATAGCACCGGGCTTCCATCGCGTCATAGTACTGGCTTGCGCGCTTCATGGAAACCACAAAAAGATTACTCATGGAGTGACCGAAAGAATAAACCGCTGTCTTAAAATCACAGTAGCCCAGCCGGGACTCCGCCGAGTTTTTCATTTTGGCCTGCGTGTCCATCAGAATAAAAATATACCGGTAAATCATATTCATCAGCTCAATGACAAGCTTGGGGACATGCACTCGGCGCAAAACTCCAAAGACCTCAGTGGACGGTGTGGACAGAGACATCATATACATGGCACTGACTGCGCCAAAGGCTTTGCCCCACAGATACAGCGTCGTCATAAGGCTGTCATGGGATATATAAATATAAAAGAAATGGCAGTTGAGGGCCCAAAGTCCCAGAGGCTCCTTTGAAAAATTAAAGAGGATGGCAATGCTCCCAAGGATGAGAAACGCCACTGGCACCCTTAAAAAGCTCAGGTAATCCCTAAAGTATACGCCGCCCATGACCACCGTAATATAAGCTGTGATCAAAATAACCAGAACTGACACATAGAGGTTATTGGCGATGACACAGATGAGCAGAAGCAACAGGGAAAACCCTACTTTAAAGCCAGGATTCCAGCCGTTGATCTTTGAATTATAGGCAAGTACATCAATGGAAAAAACCGCCCCGCCGTGGGAATGTCCATGGTGTCCGCCATGTCTGTGGGCGCACTCCCGGTGGCGAAACCAGTATACCAGGCCACACACACACAGAATCGCAAGCGCTGCTAAAAATACTTTCACGAACAAGCTCCTTTACATTAAGGATTTTTTACTTTAAATCATAAAAAAGGGGCAGGTTTCCCTACCCCCGGAAATGTGATTACAGCTCTGAATCTTCTTTCCCGAGCTTTTTGCGTTCAACCAGCCGGCCCATAAAGAAAGCCAGAATGCCAACGCCAATACCGGTCTGGAGACAGAAGATCAGTGATTCAACCTCACCTGGCAGTTCACCGTTGATCAACGTTTCAAGCACTGGCGTAAACCATGGCTCATATTCGCCGCCCTGAATTTCTTCGATCATGGTACTTCCCGCATCATCGGAGCCGCCAAACTCTGCGCCCTGAAGGGCAAAGAGCGGAACGACTACCAAAAGCGCGACGATTACCAGCAGAACAATAACTAATTTTTTATTTTTGCTCATCTTACGCTTCCTCCGCTGCTAAAAATCCAATTGATTTTAACTCTGGGCTCGCATAGGTTTCCAGAGCAATGACGATAATAACCGTTAAAATCCCCTCGATGATGGCCAGCGGCAGCTGTGTAGGAGCAAAGACGCCCAAAAACTTAACCGCTGAAGCCGCTACGCCGCCCGTTTCTGACGGATAGGCAAAGGCCAGCTGAATACTGGTGACACAGTAGGTAAACAGATCGCCGATACAGGCTGCCAAAAATACCCCGATTTTGCGGTTTACCTTCATTTTCTGACAAAGCTTATAGATTCCGAAGGACACAAAGGGACCTGCAATCGCCATGGAGAAAGTATTGGCGCCAAGGGTGGTTAAACCGCCGTGGGCCAGAAGGATCGCCTGGAATAAGAGTACAATAATACCCAGAATACTGACCGCGCTTGGGCCAAATAAAATGGCGCCCAGGCCTGTACCGGTCATGTGCGAGCAGCTGCCCGTAACGGATGGAATTTTCAAAGAAGAGATCACGAAGATAAATGCGCCCGCCATCGCAAGTAGGGTAATCGCCCTTCTGTTGCCTGTCAGAGTCTTTTTAATGGAGAAAAAGCCGGCTGCCAGAAAAGGTATACATAAAACACCCCACATAATGCAGTAGCCAACCGGTAAATAGCCTTCCATGATGTGCATCGCGTTTGCCGCGGGCACGATACCGAAGACCAGCGCCCATGCCCCAAGCATGGTCACAACTTGTTTTTGTCTCTTTGTCATTTTCTACCTCCTCAAACTTGTTCCCAACGTACTTTGCCATAAAAAAATCGCTCATCAAAAAAGATAAGCGATGAAAGTACGAAATGGGTGTGCCAAAGATACACACAGCCTCGTCCTTACATTCAGTTATCTCTCGTAACCAAATGCAGCTTAAAATCCTATGGTCAGCAATCTGACTTGACTTTCGTCTTACAGCGGCGGGACCGTTTGGGATTTTCACCCAATTGTGCTCAAACCATCGTGAGGCCGATGGACAACCACAGGACAATAATAACAATGCCGAATTTACATTTATTATATGCTTGAAAACTTGTTTTGTCAATACCTCTGTTGCATCTATTTAAAATCTACCAGAGCCCCTTATACCTGTACCCCTTATGGGTATACTTTGATTCAGCTAACTTTATTACACATTTCTTACTAGAGACGCCTGCCCGCCTGTACTGACAAGCTGATCTCAAAAGTCGGGGTAATCTCAAAGATAAAACGACTGACAACCTGTCTTGACGCTTCGATATTTTCACGGATATAGCCCGCATCGGTAAAGAGAAAGCTGTAATAATCAAAGAAAAACCAGTCAACAGCGTCCTGAAGCTCCAGATCAATCTGCTTTTCGAGCACATCCCTGAACACCTGAATTTCCATTCCAACCGTCAGCGATTTCAGATACTCGAAATATCTGCGTTCCTTCAGCTTTGGGTTAATGCCTGTATAGGCCTCACTCTCAAGCTCCAGGCTAAAGAAATAATCCCGCAGATCAAGCATGCTTCTCGCGAACAGCGGCAGTTTTGAGACCTCTGCATAAAACCGCATGACGGCGTCGTCTGTAAACAACGCCTTAAAATAAGCCCGATAGCCGATCATATCCAATAGCAGCCCCCGCGGCAGGCTTCCCAGCGCATCTTTCTTCTCGTCCACGCAGAAAACAACATCGTTGCAGAAATCCTTATAGATCTGAACAGCCAGGTTCTCCTTCGCCCCGAAATAATAGTTTAAAAGTCCCTGTTTTGTCCTGGCATCGGTGATGATATCCTTGACCGTTGTCTTATCATAGCCCTTCTGATAAAAAATCTTTTTGGCGCTCTGGTAAAGGCTTTCCTTTGTCTCGAGACCGTTTTTATAGTTAGCCATGGCTCCTCCACGTTTTTTATTATATTATAGCATCCACCGTAAAAAAAATAAAGAAACAAATTTTGAACGTTGACAAAATTTTAAAAAAGGTGTATATTGAACGTATTCAAAATATGTGCACATTTTGTCTAAATCTGTAAAAATAAGGGAGAACAAAACAAAATGGAAAATGTTCAGGCAAAGCTGGATAATTTTATGCGCGGTGTTCGCGGCGAAAAAATGGACTATGTCCCCATTATGATGGACTTTGAGCCCACCTATATCTGTGAGTATACAAAACAGGACTGCATTCGTTCCTTCTGGGATTACGACGGCTTTATCGCAGGCTATGACCAGGTCATGAAGGACTTTGACATCGATCTGACCCAAAGTGTGGTTTTTCTGCCGCCGCAGAAAAATGCCCTGCTGGGCTCAAAGGTGTGGGTTCAGAACCGCGTCAACGGCTATATGCAGCATCCGGAGGTCACCTCACTGCTTCCGGAGGAATACCCCGAGCTCATCGAGGATCCTATCCACTGCATCGCATCCCGCGTGCTGCCCCGCATGTATACCGAGCTGGGGCGTGAAGCCCCCTACAGCACAATGGCCTTTGCCAAGGCACTGCTTTATGAAAAGAATCAGGTTCACCACTTCTATGACCAGATTTTTGAAAAAACCATGGAAAATAATGCGCTGCTCTACTACGGCACTATGTTCTACGCCCCCTTCGACCTTCTGGCAGACCATCTGCGGGGCATCACCCAAATTTCCATGGATCTGCGGCGCAGAAAGGACGATGTCGAAGCCGCCTGCGACGCGCTGTTAAACGTTATGGCCCGCTATGTGGAAACCACCAACATGGCAGATGAAAGCGGCTTCCCACTGGCCTGCACTTGGTCTCACCTGCCGCCGATGATCAATCAGAAGCAGTTTGAGCGTTTTTATTGGCCTACCTTCAAAAAGTTGTGTGAAATGCTAACTGATAAGGGCGTCACCCTTTATGTCAACTTCCAGGGTGACTACCGCGACGGCCGTTTCTTCGACTTTTATCAGGATCTGCCAAAGGATAAAATCGTCATCGCTGTGGAATACCAGGATTTTGAGCAGGCGACTGCCACCCTCGGCCGGGACCACATGCTCAGCTGCTCCTATCCGCTGAACTACTTTTCGGATTACTCTACTGAGGAGTGTGTTGACAAAGCCCGCGAGCTGATGGATATCGGCATGAAAAACGGCCGTTTTTACTTTGGGCTGAACAAATCCGCCCTGGATTTTCATGATGCTGACCCGGATAAACTGAAGGCTGTATTGAATTTCGTCCGTGAATACGGACAGTATTGAGGTGAAACATGAAAGATCAATTAACACAGTTAGACAGAGAAATTGTTGAGAGCTATCCTGAAGCATACCGCTCCATGATCGAAAGTAATCTTGAAGTTACCGAAACCGAGCTGGAGATGTTTATACTCAGCCTGATCATGTAAAGCGGCGAGCTGCAATAAAAAAGCCCCCGGCAACCGGGGGCTTTTTTCTGTGCTCTTCGCTTATTTCAGGCGGATAATCTCAATTTTATACCCGTCTGGGTCCTTGATGAAATAGTAGCTTTTAACGCCGTTGTCCAGGCCGCTGAGGTCGGTAACGTCGTAGCCCTTGGCCTTGTGTTCTTCATGGCTGGCTTCTAGGTCTTCGACCTCCACTGCCAAATGGCCGTAGCCATCGCCGATGACATAAGGCTTTTCGGGGTCGTAGTTATAGGTCAGCTCCAGAGTGAAATCAGTCTGGCCGTCGCCCAGATATACCAGGGTAAACTTGCCTTCCGGCTTGTCCTTTCTGCGGACTTCCTTAAAGCCCAGCGCATCCTCATAGAATGCCAGTGATTTTTCAAGATCCATTACACGGATCATGGTATGTGCCATACGGTATTTTCCCATAATGTTGTTCCTCCTTATAAATTTAAGTCCCGATAGAAGTCATAGGTTTTGAGGTTTTTCGCCAGCTGGTAAGAAATATAGTGGTTCATCATATCCATGATACGCCGTACCAGCGTTTTGTCAAACACCCGCTGTCTTATCGCCTTAATGGGGGTGACGAGGAGATAAACCATCTCCGTAATCACCTCCGGGGTAAGACGGTAGCTATAGCCTTCTGTCCGATAACAATTTTCGCATAAAACGCCGTTATTTTCAATACTGAAATACGTTAAATGTTCACTGCTGCCGCAAAGCGCGCAGGTGTCAAAAACCGGCCGTATGCCGTGCACCTCTGTCAGCTTTAGCTGAAGGGCGGCGACCAGCGCCTCGTTGCTCTGGCTCTTATCCTCCGAAATGTAAAACAGAATAAAATTCACCAGCCGCAGTACGGCCTTATTCCCCTGATAGTAATCGTAAAAAGCGTCCAGCAGCTCCAAAACGTAGGAAGCCAGCGACATCTTTATCAGATCGTTGCGCAGCGGATAAAAGGACTGTATGAGGCTGGCCTGATTGATATTGGCAAAATTTTTGCCGGGATAGTAGACAAACTCGCTGTAGGCAAAGAGCTGGGTCGCTGCCACCAGCGGGCTGCGGTTCCGCCTTACCCCCTTGGCGATGGCCTTAACCTTTCCCTCTTCCTCGGTAAAAAGGGTAAGAATCTTGTCCTGCTCCTGAAAGGGCTGCTCGCGGATCACAATGCCTTTCGTCTTTACCAGTGCCATAGGCTACTCGGTATATCCCAGATCCTTAAGGTCGTAGGTTTTCTCGCGCCAGTCTGCCCTTACCTTGACCCAGAGCTGAAGGTTGACCGGGGTTTTTAAAAAGAATTCAATATCCTTTCGGGCGTAGGTTCCGATTTTTTTGAGCATGGAGCCCTGCTTTCCGATCAGAATCCCCTTGTGGGTTTTGCGCTCACAGAAAATGGTAGCGTCGATGTCGACAATGTTCTTATCCTCACGCGCCTTCATTTTTGTGACTTCAACCGCCACACCGTGGGGGACCTCATCCTTGAGCAGATGCAGAACCTTTTCGCGGATCAGCTCGCCCACAATAAAGCGCTCGGACTGATCCACCACCATATCCGGCGGAAAGTACATGGGACCTGGCTCCAGATGCTTTTTAATGGCCGCCAGAAGCTCCTGTACCCCGTCGCCATTCCAGGCCGAGACAGGAATAATGCTGTCCAGGAAGGTATAGTCCTGATAGGCCGCAATGGTCTTAAGCAGTTCTTCCTTGGGCACGGTGTCGATCTTGTTAATGATCAGGATCACCGGTGTCCGGCTGCCCGCGAGCTTATCCAGAATGTACTGGTCTCCCGGGCCGATTCTATCCTCAGGCTCCACCAAAAAGAGCACCACGTCCACGTCGGAGATGGTGTCCTCAGCGGACTTGAGCATAAAATCCCCAAGCTTGTTCTTGGGCTTGTGCATGCCCGGTGTGTCGATAAAAACCATCTGGCTGTCCGCGTCAGTGTGGATACAGCGGATGGCGTTTCTCGTGGTCTGAGGCTTGTTAGCCGTGATCACCAGCTTCTCGCCCATGATGCTGTTAAGCAGCGTGGACTTGCCCACGTTGGGTCGGCCGATAATGCTGATAAAACCTGATTTAAATGGTTGTTCTGTATTTTTATGCATAAATTTTCCTTTTACTTTTGTTTTACTTAAAGATAAGAGGTGCGATCATAGCCCAGATCTTTGGCAGAAAAATGATCAGCCCCACCACCACAGATACGATGGCCATGAGCAGTACAGCGCCGGCGGCCGTATCTTTGGAGACTTTGGCCAGGTGGTGGTATTCCTCTGTGTAGAGGTCCACCAGCGTCTCGACCGCAGTGTTGACTACCTCTAGAATAAGCACAAAGCCGATCACAATGACAATGGCCAGCCACTCGGCCTCCGATATTTTGAAAAAGAAGCCAGCCAGTATGGCGAACAGGCCAATGACACTGTGTATCTTCATATTGGGCTGCGTTTTTAATACATATTTAATACCCTCAAATGCGTATCCAAAACTGCTTGTTAAACGTCGGCGCATTTTTCTCTCCCCCTTAACTGAAAAACGGTCAGTCGTCGCCCATAATGGCTTTTTCGCGGGCGCGCATCACTCTTTTTTCGTCCTCTTCCATGTGGTCATAGCCCAACAGGTGCAGCACGCTGTGCACACTCAGGTAGCATATCTCACGCTCCAAACTGTGCCCATACTCCTTTGCCTGCTCTGCCGCCCGTGTCGTTGAGATGACGATGTCCCCCAGCATGACCGGTATCCCCATCTCATAGGTGATCATATCCTCATCTTCCGGGAACTCCAGCATGGGGAAAGACAACACATCGGTTTCCTTGTCGATGCCCCGGTACTCAGCGTTAAGCTCCTTAATTTCCTCAGGCACGACCAGCGAAAAGCTGATCTCACAGGGCACCAGAACATTCTCCTGCTGAAGTGTGATTAAAATGTATTCCTCAACCTTTTCGTAGACCGCCGCGTCAAGCTCGACCTCGCTCCGGTTGTCAATTTCCAAATTAAGTTCTAATGGCAATTTGTTCTCTCCTCCTTCTTCATTAACGCCCTGATGGTTTTAGTCTGGCTTTTCAGCCAGCTCAAGCGCGAGCTTTTTTTCCCTCGCCTTGTCATTCCGGTCATAGGCCTCAATAATGCGCTGAACCAGGCGGTGGCGCACCACATCGTCCTGTGAAAACTCGATAAAGGCAATGTCCTGAATGCCGCGCAGAATCCTACGGACCTCCTTAAGGCCGGAACGCTTGCCCCCGGGCAGGTCGATCTGGGTAATATCCCCGGTCACCACGATTTTAGAGCCCTGGCCAAAGCGGGTCAGGAACATTTTCATCTGCTCTGGCGTGGTGTTCTGGGCTTCATCCAGTATAATATAGGCATTCTCGAGCGTCCGCCCACGCATGTAGGCCAGCGGAGCCACCTCGATGAGCCCCTTTTCCATATTCTTTTCAAAGGCCTCGGCCCCCATGATTTCAAACAGCGCATCGTACAGCGGCCGCAGATAAGGGTCGACCTTATCCTGCAGATCGCCTGGCAGAAAGCCCAGCTTTTCACCGGCTTCCACCGCCGGGCGAGTCAGAATCAGACGATCCACCTCGCCATTTTTAAAAGCAGTGATGGCCATTGCCATGGCCAGATAGGTTTTGCCCGTGCCGGCCGGCCCTATGCCAAAAACAATGTCGTTATGGCGGATGGCATCAATATAACGCTTCTGGCCCAGGGTTTTGCTGCGGATGGGCTTGCCCCGCATGGTGTAGCAGATGATATCATCGTTCAGGGCGCTGTATTCTTTCTCCAGCCCCTTGGACTGGAGCGTGAGGATATACTCGGTATTATCCTTTGTAATGCCGCCCTGACCCGCGATGGTGCGGATCATTTCCTCGACAACCCTTACGGCAGCCTCCACCCGCCTGCTCTCGCCGCGGATTTTGAGCGCGCCGCCGCGCACCATGACATCGACCTTTAAGCGCTCCTCAATGAGCTTGATATTTTCGTCATATTTGCCGAAAACCTTTGACATCGTCTCTGGCGATTCAATCATAATGTCCTTTGTGATTTCTTCCAAATGAACCTCCTGATATTTTACGGATTTAGTTTAATACTGTCATAATCGGGCGTGTAAAGCGCCTCCAGCATACCAAAGCCCTCTGGGCAGTCCACCACGGTAATGCTGCCAAGCTTGATATTAAAATGCCATTTCGACTGAAGGGGCAGATCCAGCAGGTTGACCAGCAGACTGTGCACTGTGCCGCCGTGGGCTACGATGAGCACATTCTTATGGGCGTGGACCGCGGCGTGCTCGGCTAAAAAGGCACTCATGCGGTTGTGGTAATCGGTATAGTTCTCGCCCCCGGGCAGGGTGACGTGGTTGTAGTCATCCATCCAGGTATCCCACATTTTTTTGTCCAGAGCCATGGCCTCGTCGGCGGTCAGCCCGTCAAAAATACCAAAGTTAAATTCCTTGAGACGGTCGTCTGGCGTAAAGGGCCTGTCCAGGCGCTCTGCCACTGCTTCTCCAATTTTATACGCCCTCGAAATGGGGCTCACATAAATTTCATCAAAAGGAATTTTTTTGTTCAGAGCAACCAGCTCATCCACCAGCATTTCCTTCATCCGTACCCCAAAAGCCGTATAATCGGATTCGGTATGGCCATTGAGGCGGTGTTCGGCGTTGCCAAAGGTTTCTACATGTCTTACTAAAATATATTTCATTCTTCACCTGACGTGTACATAATTATTTATATCCATTATATACGATTTTACAAAATAGTAAAAGGCAGGAACCGGGAATTTTAAAATTTTACCAGCCTCCGTCTGAAAAGTATCTCTTCGTTTCGTATATTTATTCACAAAAAGTGTATTTTTAAAATTTATTTCAAGGTTTCCCTTGTGCTTTAAGGGCATTTTTATTATAATAATCTTTATATCTTCAGAAAGGAGCTTTTCATGGACAAAACAAAGAAAACAGGCCTGATGGCAGATCTCGGGTTACTGATAGTGGCGGTTGTCTGGGGGACGGGCTTTGTGGCCTCCAAAAACGCCATTGCCGCCACTACCCCCATGATGGTGATGGCCATCCGTTTTACAGTGGCCTTTCTAATAGCATTTATCGTCTTTTTCAAGCATCTCAAAGGCATCTCGAAGGATACCCTCAAGGCCGGGTGCATCATCGGGTTCTTTCTGTTTGCAGCCTTTGCGGCCCAGACCATCGGCCTGCAGTTTATTCAGGCTGGTAAACAGGCGTTTTTGACTGCCACCAATGTGGTGATGGTGCCCTTTATCTTCTGGGCGGTGAAAAAGCACCGTCCAGACCGTTATAATTTTGCCGCGGCCTTTATCATGCTGCTGGGCATTACCCTGCTGACAACAGACTTCAGCACTGGCTTCAGCTTTGGCGCGGGTGACGGACTCACCCTGCTGTGCGCTTTCCTGTTTGCCTGCCATATCGTCTCGGTGGGCGTTTTCTCAAAAGATCACGACCCCATCGCACTGACGGTTATTCAGCTGGGCTTCACGGCGCTGGCATCGCTGATCTATGTCATTTTCTCCGGAGAGCTGACCACAGCCATCACGCCCTCAGGCTGGCTTAACGCCGTGTATCTGGGCTTGTTCAGCACCTTCCTGGCCTTTCTGCTTCAGACAGTGGCTCAGAAGTACACCAGCTCGACCCACGCGGCCATTCTCATGAGCCTGGAATCCGTCTTTGGCAGTATTTTCTCCATCATTCTGCTGGGCGACCGCTTTACGCTGATGATGGCCATCGGCTGTGTTGTCATTTTTCTCGGCGTCATTACCGCAGAGACCAAATGGTCTTTTCTGCGGCACAGTGCGGCGGAGAATGGCAAAAACTGCGAAAATTGAAAAAAGCGATGATTTAAGCGACTTTCAGCCACATAACGACTATAGTTATGCCTTATCCCGTTTTCGCCCTTATTTGGAGCATATAGCGTCAAAAACAGCTATATTCTCAACGGGTCTCTGGTCTTTAAAGACAGTAACACAGAATACGGCGAAGCTGGGCGGCGTCTCCTGATTAGAATACCATAGAATAATATATTTATTATTTATATATTTATTAACGGTGCGGCTGTGCGTGCGGGATTCGTGCCGGACTGCGTGCAAACCCGCTTGCGCCGCCAGCTCCCGGCCTGAGTTATCCACAGGGTGGAAAGTCCCACAGCACAAGGGCGAAGCTGTATTGATCGCTCCTGTATCCACCGTGCGGCTGAAGGTGCAGGCCTGCGTGCTGACCTGCGTGCTGGCTTGCGTGCGTATAAAACAGGGCTGGCGCAAGGGTATTTTGAGAGCGGTGACCCCTGATTACAATACAATAAAATAGTATATTTATTATTTATATTTATTAACGGGGACAGTTGTGTCACAGACTATGGGACAGTTTGTGTCCGGCTCTGTGTCACACTGTCCCTCTCTATTGCGGCCAGGCCGGCGACCGCCAATCCGCAGTCAAAGGGCGTTACACGGCAGCCGCCTGCCCGCTGTTTTGTGTCCTTCTGGTACGTTACACGGCAAGGGACAGTCTGGTACTGCTTTTGTCGCAGCAAAATTCGTCTTTTTTCTCTTTTTTTCGGCAAAAATCAAAACCCCGGAGGGCGCGTGTGTGTTATGCAAACGCGGCCTTCGGGGCTTTTTTGACGGATGCTGTCCAGCATCCTCTTTGTTGCTTTCAGTGTTTCTTTATTCTAGTGTTTTTTACTTTTCCGCCCGATCGCCAGCGCGGTCAGTACGGCCAGCGCTGCCAGCACGGCGGCGGTACTGCCAAGCTGACCCACGGTCACGGCTTGGCCCGTGGCCGGGTTTTTGAGGCCGGTTTCTTTCTTCAGAACGCTCTCGGCTCTGGTTTCGCCGCCATTGCCCTCAGGTTTGACGGTGGTGGTCGGCGTCGGGGTCGGTGTTGGCGGTGTCGGATCTTTCTGCTCCACAAACAGGAAGTTTGAGAAGCTGGTGGTCAGGAAGGTGAGTGTTCTTTCCTTAATCTCTGGTGTCAGGGTTTCCTTCACGCTGCCGTCGGGGTTCAGGTGCTCGATGGTCAGCCCATCGGCTTTAACGCTCTCGGGCAGGGCGAACTGGATGACGATGGGGGTTTTGAGGTCGACTTTCTGGTAGTCTGTGTCGCTCTCCCGCTTCACGTACAGCTCCAGGGTAAAGGCCAGGGTGGCATGGTCGGGCGGCAGGTCCTGGGTCAGGGTGATCTTGACGTCTCCGCCCAGGGCCTGGGCGGCCATGCCGGCGCCGTAGACCTGGATATCGGCTTCATCGACATGGGTGGGCAGCCCCTGGGCGGCGCTGGTGTCTTTATGGATGGTGATCTTGTAGATTTTGTCGTACAGGTCGCTGATTTTCTCGATATCCTCTGCTGGGATCTGGGCCTGTTCTTCCTCGGGCAGGTCTGTGATGCTGTCCACCACGGTGTCCACTGCGTCCTTGACTTCTTCCTGTTCTTCGGGGGTCATGGCGTCGTAGTCTTCGGGGGTGGGCAGCTTGTCGATGCTGTCGCTCACTTCGTCTGGGGTTTCGGGCTTCTCTGGCACGTAGGGATTGACGGGCTTTTCGGTAATGGTGAGGGTGGCCTCAAGGGTGAGGCTCTGGTAGTTCTGGCCGCCGTCGATCATGGCTTTGGCTTTGTAGATGCCGGGTGTGGTCTGGGTGTTGTTTTCGTAGGCCACAGTCACGCCCTGGGGCAGCTCTCCGGTGAGTTCGATGCTGTGGGGCTGGCCGTCTGCTTTAAAGCTGGCGTCCTCGAAGGTGACGCTGGTGATGGCGGCTTTTTCGACGGTCAGGGTCATGACGGTCTGGGCGCTCTGGTAGGCGCTGCTTTCGGGCAGGCTCACGGTGAGGTGGGCGGCGCCAGCGCCGGCGATGGTGACCTGGCCGTTTTGGTCGACCTGGGCTACGCTGGTGTTGTCGCTTGTGTAACTGTAGGCTTCGCCGTCCTGGAGGCTGCCACCGGTGGGCGTGAGGGTGTAGGCGGGATCGCCGTAGGTTTTGGTCTGATCGCTCAGGGTGATGGGTTCCCGGGTTTTCTTGCCGGCGGTCAGGGTGATGCTTGTGCTGGCGGCGGTGTAGTTGCTCTTGCTTTCTGGGGTGTAGTCGGCGGTCAGGGTTTTGGCCTGATGGTCGGCCGGGGTGTAGCTGAAGGCGGCATGGCCGTTTTCAAGGGTTTGGGTTTCGCCGTTCAGGGTCACGTTCCCGGTGACGGTGTCACCGCTGATGCCGGCCACGGCCACGTTCAAGGTCACGGGCTCGCCGATCAGGATTTCCTGTCCGGCGGCTGGGGTGATGGTGACGGCCGGGGTGGCGGCCTCGATGGTGAGGGTGGCGGTCATACTCTTTTCGATATAGCCCGCACCGCTGATGGTGGCGGTGATGGTATGGCTGCCGCCGTCTGTGACGCTTTGGGGCGCGTAGGTCACGGTGGTGCCCTGGGGCAGGGTGCCGGCCACAGTCAGGCTGTGAGGCTTGCCGTCGTAGGGGATGGTTTTATCTTCAAAGGTAAGACCGGTGTAGCTGCCTTCGCGGATGGTGAAATCCGCGGTGGCGGTGACGGTGTTGTAATTGGTGGTTGCGCCAAAGGTGGCACGCACGGTGTAATGGCCGGGCATGGTGGGCTTTGTGCTGGTGTAGGTGGTATCGTCCGCGGTACTCTCTTTGTACTGATAGCTGACGTTTTCGGTGCCGTTGGTAGCGGATACGGGCACGGGGTCACTCGGTGTCTGGCCGTATTCCCAGCTGGCCATGGTGACGCTGGCGGTGCCGTTGGCCTTGTTCACGCTAACCGTCATATCCGTTTTTTGGGCGGATGAATAGTTTGTGCTGTCTGTTGGGTTAAAGTTTAGGGTGTAGCTGGTTATACCACTGTCGGCCACTGCCGGATTGGTATCGGGGTTTTCCCAGACAAATTCGCCGGGCAGATCTGCGCCGTCCACGCCTTTGGCGCTGCCGCCTGTCAGGCTGGCCTGGGACAGGGTCTGCCCGTAGGTCAGGCTGGCGGTGGGCCAGGTGACAACTGGGGCTGCCGGATTGATATTGTAGTCGGTCTTGACGATTTTCTGTCCGTAGACGCTGTTTATATCTGCCGGGGTCTGGGCGATGACGCTGTAGCCGGTGGCGGCGTTAACGTTGGAGTTGTCACCACTCCATTTGCCGCTGGCGTCTTTATAATAGATCGCACTTGGCGCAAGGGTTGTTTTTCCTCTTTTTAAGGCCGGCGCCAGGGCGATTTTGTTGTAGGTCAGGGCGTTGGCATCAAAGGCTGCCTCGGTGTCCTCATTGCCGATCTGCAGGGTATTGCCGTGGTTGTCCGCCACCCAGAGATTGCCGGTGGCCAGAGCGCCGTTCTCGCTGCCTTTTTTCAGGCTGACGGTGGTGTAGGTTTCCGGGGTGCTGGTGTCGTTGGCGGGCAAGTAGAAATAGAGCTTGCCTGCGCTGTCGGTCTGGACGTCCTTCAGGCCGTAGCTGGCCGGGGTGTCTGCCGGGTAGACGTCTGTGGCTTGGCTTATGCCTGCGGTTTGAATGGTGGTAAGGTAGATGTCTTTGGCGTCATCTCCGGTGCCATTTTTGAGGGTACCGGAATCAGAGTTCCAACGGCCATGGCCAATATTCTCCCCGCCATCTCCGCCGATAGCTTTGACGCTGCCGCCGGTGATGATGACGGTTTCCCCGGCTCCTTCACCACCACCGCCGATGCCGGCTCCATAAGCATCCGTTGTATTTTTACCGCTGCACGCCATTACCGTGCCGCCATTGATGGCAACCGTCGTTTCACCGCCTTTTCTATAACCGCTGCCGATGCCAGCTCCATAAGCATCCGTTGCATTTTTACCACTACACGCCGTCACCCTACCGCCATTGATGGTGACCTCTCCGCCGTTTCCATCATAACCACCGCCGATGCCGGCTCCATAAGCCTTCATAGTATCTTTACCACTATATGCCGTTACCGTGCCGCCATTGATGGTGATGCTTCCGCCGGCTCCTCCTTTATCTCCACCGCCGATACCGGCTCCATAAGCTGTCGTTGCACCACTGCTACTATACGCCGTTACCGTGCCGCCATTGATAATGACCTTTCCGCCTGCTCCTCCATGCCCACCGCCGATACCAGCTCCATAAGCAGTTTTTGTACCCTCGTTACTACACGCCGTTACCATGCCGCCATTGATGGTGACCTCTCCGCCGTTTCCATTATAACCACCGCCGATGCCAGCTCCATACGAGAATACAAAACGTCTATCAGTGCTTTGAGCGGTCAGACTGCCGGGGTTAGTGTTATCGCTGTCAACGGTCAGGCTCGCGCCGTCCGGCACGTTCAGTCCGGCGCAGTTCAAACCACTTTTCAGGCTGTTGACACTGTCTGCAGCCAGCATGAAGTTGACGCTTGCGTCGGATATATCTCCGCTCTTCTTATTGAGGGTAAAGGCACAGCTGTTTATATTGTCGCTCACGTCAATGTTCAGCCCGTCCAGGGTGATGGTTTTGTAGCCATCCTGCCCATCTGTTTCCCCGTTGTAGCCGGGCATGACAGTGACGGTGTTTTTGATGGCTGTCTCCGCTGTGCCACCGCTCAGGGTGTAGTTACCGCTGTATAGGATTTTGGCGTTTTCGTCCGCTGACGTGCCGTACATAAAACCATCGTCCCAGATGTAGGCATTGCCGGTGGTGGTGCTCATGTCGATGGCGCCGTCAAAGGGCGCAATGGTTGCGCTGCGATTGCCGTCTGTTTCGGTGACACTGCCTGCGTACAAGGTTGGGGTGGTATCGCCCCTCAGGGTGGCGCCGGTGCTGACTGCCTGACTTGTGGCCTCGGCGGGCAAGTAGAGATAAAGCTTGCCGCCTGCGTCGGTGGTTACGTCGTGGATGCCGTATATATTTTGGGTGGCATCTGGTGTTTCTGCGCCCTTGTAGCTGCCCGCGGTCAGGGTGTCGATGGCTTGGGTGGCCATGGGCTGGCTATCCGCGCCGTTGATGGTGAGGGTGACAAGGGAAACATCTGCGCTGTTACCGTTGGTAAGAGTGCCGGGATTTTGGTTGTTGGATTCACTCCCCTGCAACACACCGCCGTAACCAATTTTCTGGGCACCTGTGCCGCCGGTGGCATCGATGCTGCCGCCGGTGATGGTGACTGCACCGCCACTACTAGTAGCATTTCCTTTATTAGTAACAACATAGCCACCACCGATGCCCGCGCCTAAAGAGCTGGTGGCTGTGATGCTGCCGCCGGTGATGGTGACTGCTCCGCCGCTGCTGCTGGCATTTCCACCAGTACTCTCAACACAACCACCACCGACGCCCGCGCCTAAAGAGCTGGTGGCTGTAACGCTGCCGCCGGTGATGATAACTGCTCCGCTGCTACTGGTAGCATCGCCACCATTGACGGCATAGCCGCCACCAATGCCCGCACCTTCGCTGCCGATGGCTATGACACTGCCGCCATTGATGGTGATTGCTCCGCTGCTACTGCTGGCATCTCCATTATTAGCGTTAACATAGTCACCACCAATGCCCGCGCCGCGACTGTAAACTGTGCCCTCCCCTTCCTTCTTATCCATGCTGCTGGTGGTCATCTCCCCGCTGCCATCAATGGTCAGGCTCGTGCCGTCGGGCACGGCCAGTCCGGCGCAGTTAAAGCCGCTTTTCAAGCTGTTGGCGCTGCCTGCGGCCAACATGAGGTTGACGCTTGCGCCGGATGTATTGCCGCTCTGCCCGCTAAGAGCAAAAGCGCAGCCATCGTCATTGCTGCTCACATCAATATTCAGATTATTTAAAGTAATGGTTTTGTAGCCATCCTGCCCATCTGTGCCCCCATCGTAGCCGGGCATGACAGTGACGGTGTTGTTGTTGGTGGTGCCGCTCAAGGTGTAATTACCATTGTATGGGATTTTTGTCACCAAATTGCTGCTGCTACCGATGCCGTAGCCATCGTTCCAGATGTAGAGATTACCGCCGATGGCGCTCATGTCGATATTGCCGTCAATGGGCGCAAGGATTGCGCTGCGATTGCCGTCTGTTCCGGTGACACTGCCTGCGTACAGGGTATTGGTGGCATCGTCTTTCAGGGTGGCGTAGGCCAAACCGCCCTCGGTCGGGTCGCCTGCGGGCAGGTAGAGATAGAGCTTGCCTTCTGCGTCGGTGGCCATGTCCTTGATGCCGTATTTTTTAGCCGTGGCATCTGCCATAGCGTCGCCGGTGTAGCCGCCCACGGTCAGGGTGTCGATGGTCTTATTGGCCGCGGGATCGCCAGACAGGGTGAGGGTGACTAGAGAAACGTCTGCGCCACTGCCGTTTTTGAGGGTGCCGGGTGTCTCAGTGCCCTTCTCGCTACTGCTGCCCTCTCGCGCTCTTCCACTGCCGATATTATCCCGACCATTGACCCCTTTCGTTGCTTTGACACTGCCGCCGGTAATGACCACCGCACCTCCCTCACTGGTGGTTTTCATAGGAAGATCAGGCGACGATAATACACTCGCATAGCCGCCACCGATACCTGCGCTACACTCGCCGCCAATAGCCGTCACGGTTCCGCCGTTGATGGTAACAGCCCCGCAGCTGCTGGTGGTCTCTTGTCCAAACGACTCCGCATAGCCACCGCCAATGCCCGCACCCGCATCGCCTCTGGCCGTTACACTGCCCCCGTTGATGGTGACGGCTCCGCTGCTGCTGCTGGGTGCTTGGTTATCATTACGTGTATAAGAACCGCCAATGCCCGCGCCACCCCCGCTACCTTTGGCGCTTATAACACCACCGTTAATGGTGATGGCTCCGCTGATACTCCGCGCTTCACTATTTCCACCAATACCTGCTCCACAATAGCCGCCATTAGCCGCCAATGTGCCAGGACTGCTGGCATTGCTTTCGATGGTCAGCTTTGCATTCTCCGGTACGTTGAGCCCGGCGCATCCACTGCCGCTTGTCAGGCTGTTGGTACTGCCTGCAGACAGAGTCAGATTGAGCGCCGCGTTATTCTGCACGGCAAAGGCACAGCTGTTGTAATCATCGCTCACATCAATCTTCACCCCATCCAGGGTGATGCTGGCGTCACCCGCCACCACGATTTTATCCTCAGTGGGCGTCTCTGGTACCGTGTTTTTAATGGTCACATCTGCGCCATTGTTAACGGTCAGGGTTCTGGTGTCTATGTCATAGGTGTAACCGGAGGAATCGCCCGTCACCGTAAAATCCCCCACTTTGTTTTCCGCGGCCGATACCCTGCCGGGCAGCACAAAAAACGCCGTCAAGGCGAAAAAAACAAGGATCAAAGTTTTGGTAAGCGTGATTTTTACGGTTGGATTCATGGTGGTCTCCTTATGGTTTATTATTCTATTTTCACTATCTGTTTTATTCAGACTGACGTTAAGTTAGGAACTTAACGTTAAAGGTATAAGCATACATACTATTAGAGTATCATAAAGGTGAAAAATTAGCAAGGCATTAAAGAAAAAAGTTAATGAAAAGTAAAGCATGTTAACTTAATAACAAATTTCGGGAATAAACATAAGCATTTTTTATATTTTCGTGTTAAGTTCCTAACTTAACGTTATTTTTTTACCTTTTAAAAGCACGAGGCTATTTTTTCCATCTGCTCCCGCTTTTGGGCTGTCACGCAGTGGCCGTAACGGCTGAGGGTAAAGCTGACGCTGGCGTGGCCCAGAAAGGCGGACAGGGTGTTCATCTCTGCGCCGGCCTCCAGTGCCCGGGTGGCAAAGCTGTGGCGCAGGCTGTGGAAGGTAAGCTTTGGGCTGAGGCCCAGCTCCTTTTTTAGGCCTGCAAAGTGGCGCTGGACTGTGCGGGTATCGCAGGGACGGCCGTTTTTTCCTGTGATCAATGGCTTTTTGGGGCGATGGTCTCTGTTTTCCAAAAAGTGGGCCAGGACGGCCTTCACGCTGGCGGCAAGGGGGATATCCCGGATACTGCTTTTGGTTTTAGGGCTCAGGCTGACAACCGGATAGCGGCTGGTTTGGGGGTCGTACACGCGCTGGCGGTTTTTGCGCACACGCAGCACGCCGCCCTCCAAATCGATGTCCTTTATTCTCAGGCCCAGCACCTCGCCGATGCGCAGGCCCAGGGTGAGGCTGATATACACGGCCATATCCTGCGGATTCTGGCTCTGCCGGACTCTTTCGCTCAGGGCCTGCTGGCTGCGGCGGTCCAGAATTTCCTTTTCCTTTGCCTGCACCCGCACCTTTGGCATTTTCGGGCTTTTAAGATACCCTTTCTTCTCTGCCGCTTTTAAAATGGTCTTAAGATAGGACAGGATATCTTTTACAGTTTTGGGCGCCAGCTTTTTACTCAGATGTTTTTTAAACTTCCGGATCTTTTTTCTGCTGATGGCCCTGAGGGGCATATCGCCAAAAAAAGGCAGGAGGTGGGCCTGCTCGTAGCTTTTATAGGTTTTAAGGCTGGTGGGACGAGCGCTTATTTTACGTCCTGCCACCCATTGGCCAAATGATTGTTCTTCTTTCATGTCAAGACTCCTTTTACGTATTTTACCGCTAACATACTTTTACCCTTTATCCGGTATTTCTCATAGCTTTCTCAAAATTCCCTACACCATAAACATCCCTGCAAACACCTGCTCCATGACAAAGCCGATAAACTGGTCGATGGTCATATCCCCCGGGTCGTTCAGCCATTTGGTAATGGCTGCCAGAAGGCCGGAAAGGTAAAATTCGGATAAAAGGGACTGCTCTTTCTCGGTCAGGTCTTTGGTGGAGATCAGGTAGCGGTTGAGCAAGGGCCAGATCATCTCCTTGAGGCGGGTGCCGAAGCTGGGATCGCCCCGGTCACTCAGCAGGACGGACATATAGGCCGAGTAGCGCTGAGTAAGCTCGACGATCAGCCCCATATGCCCCGCGAAATCCAGGCCTTCCTTCTGGGGCAGTGTATCGTGGATCAGCTGACGGATTGCCTCCAGCAGCTCCTCCTCGATCCTGGTAAAAAGGTCGTAGACATCTTTATAATAGAGATAGAAGGTACCCCTGTTATACCCAGCGGCATCGGTTATCTCTTTGATGGTTATCTTTTCGATGGGTTTTTCTTTGTAAAGATTCCAGAACGCTGTTCTGAGATTTGCTTTTGTCTGTTCTGTGACTTCAGGCTGTTTTCTCACAAGATCGCCTCCTCTTTTCCGTCATCATAGCACAACAACGTGTTGTATTCAACATTTCCCCTTGTTTTGTTCATTGATACTGTCTGTTTCAACCTCTATAATAAAGCTATAAACACCATGTTGTTCACAACGGAGGCAGACAACCATGAAAAACGCATTCCTTAAAGATATCTGGCGGACAATCCAGAGGAGCCGCAAACGTTTTTTTTCCATACTCATGATCACAGCACTTGGGGTCACCATGCTCACAGGGCTCAAGGCCGCCTGCGACGACCTGCGCTATTCGGCGGACCGTTTTTTTGATACCCAGAACCTTTACGACATTTCAGTCATGTCCACCCTGGGGCTGACCGATGAGGACGTGGCCGCGCTCTCGCAGCTGGAGGGCGTCGAGACTGCCGAGGGCGCCTACAGCGAGACGGTCTACACCCAGGTGGATGACAAGCGCCAGAACGCTGAAGTCAAGGTGCTGAGCGCCAAGGGCATGAACGAGCCCTATCTGCTGGAGGGTGTTCTTCCACAAAAGGCAGATGAGATCGCCGTGACTCAAAAATACATGAAAGAAACTGGTAAGACTCTAGGCGACACCCTCACCATTGAGGAGGACTTAGTGCCCGCTGAGCCAAAGGACAATGCCGGAGACACCGATGAATGGGCCGCGGATTTTGAGGATGAGACTGAAAATCCTGCTTTTGCCAACACCACCTATAAAATCACCGGTGTGGTGCTGGACCCCATGGACATCAGCAACAACGAGGGCGCCTCTGCCTTCCGCTCTGCCTCCACCACTGATTTCACCTTTTTCGTCACACCCGGGGCTGTTGACAGCGGTATCTTTACTGCTGTTTACCTGACGCTCACAGACAGCCGCGGTCTTATCTGTTACTCCGACGCGTACAAAGACAGCGTCCAGCAGATCATTCAGACCATTGAGTCTGAGATCAAGACCGACCGCGAACAGGCGCGCACCCAATCCGTTTCCAGCGAAGCTGCGGACAAGATCGCTGACGCCGAGCAAAAAATGAACGCGCAGTTTTCAGAGGCTGAGACCAAATTCGACGATGCCGAAAAGGAGCTGGCCCATGGGCGGCAAAAGCTGGAGGACGGCCTGCGGGAGCTCGAGAACGGCGCCCGGGAGCTGGCTGATCAGGAGCAGACCGCCAACGCACAGTTTGAGGACGCCCGACAGAAAATAAACGACGGCTACGCCGAACTCATGGCCAACGCCGCCAGGCTTGAGGATTCCAGCGCCCTGCTGGATGAGGGTGAGACCCAGCTGCGAAAGGGGCGTGAGCTTCTGGCCCAAAAGCAGGCTGAGGTGAACACCCAGCTGCAGAGCGCCCGCGCCCTCCTTGACCAGGAGCAGGCAAAGCTGGAGGCTGCCCAGTCCGATTTAAACGCACAGGCAGAAGCTCTGTCTGCCCAGTTTGGGCCAGCCTGGCCTTCGGGGCAGTGGGACGCCTGGCTCGGGGCTCCCGCGGAATCGGTGGCGGATGCGCAGGCCGCCTTTATGGCTGCCTTCACACCCGTGCTTGACGGGGCTGTGCAGGCCATCGACGCTCAGATCGCCGCCCTGGACCCGGACGACCCGGATGACGCCGCCCGTCTGGCGGCACTTCAGGCTCAGAAGGCTCAGCTTCAGAATCTGCCGGAGGCCATTCCCCGGCTGGCTGGCGGTCTGCGCCAGCTAAGCGAGGGCCGTCTGTCCCTGGATGAAAACCGGACAAAGCTGGAACAGCAGCAGCGTGAAGCCGACACTCAGTTTAAGTCCACCGCCGAGACATTGGAGGCGAACGCCGCGCAGCTCGCAGCTGCCCGGGCTCAGCTGACTGAGGGACGCACCCAGCTGCAAAACGGCCAGAGCCTGCTGGATGCCAGCGCGTCTGAGCTCACCACCCAGGAAGCTAACGCCCGCAGACGGCTGGCAGAGGGGCGCCAAACCCTGGAAAGTGGACGTCAGGAGCTGGCCAACGGACAGACAGAACTGAATGAAGGACAGGCTGAGCTTACCGAAAAGCGTCAAGAATACGAGGACACCAAAGCCAGGGCCGAACAAAAGCTGGAGGACGCCCGGACAGAGCTGGCCGACATCGACACGGCCAAATGGTATGTCCAGGATCGGAGCGCTCTGGGCGGCTATGCCAGCATCGAGAGCGACGCGGGCTCCATCGAGGCGGTGGGCACAGCCTTCCCCATTGTGTTTCTGGTGGTGGCGGTGCTCATCAGCCTGACTACCATCACACGGATGGTAGAGGAGGAACGGGGGCTCATCGGCACTTACAAGGCCTTGGGCTACCGGGACGCTGCCATTTACAGCAAGTATCTGCTATATGCTCTGGCGGCCTGTCTGGCCGGTGGGATTTTGGGGGACATCTGTGGCTTTATCCTGCTGCCCAAATTTGTGTTTACTATCTTCCAGATGCTCTATATGCTGCCGGAATACTTGTTCCGGTTTAATCTGCTCTATGGTCTGGGCGGTGTGCTGCTGTTCACGGTCAGCATTTCGGGCGCGGCGGCCATTGCCTGCCGCACCGAGCTCATCCATATGCCCGCTGTACTCATGTGCCCCAAGGCGCCGCGCGGCGGCTCGCGGGTTCTGCTGGAACGCATCCCGGCAATCTGGAACCGTCTCTCCTTTTTAAACAAGGTGACCATGCGAAACCTGTTCCGCTACAAAAAAAGACTGTTTATGACGGTGGCGGGCATCATGGGCTGTACGGCCCTGGTGCTCTGCGGCTTTGCCATTAAAAACTCGGTGAACGACCTGATGCCCAAGCAGTATGAGCACATCTACCAGTACGACCTCATGGCCGTCACCTCCGCCAAGGACAACACCGAGGTGATGGAGCACCTGTCTGGAGACGACAACATCGCGGACTATGTGAACATACTGACGGGCAATGTCAAGCTCAAAAAAACAGCCGAAGGTAAAGAGGAAAAGGTGCAGCTCATCGTGGTGCCTGATGGGCATTCCCTCGAGGGTTATATCCATCTCGAAAATACCGATGGCTTTGCGGATTCTCTGCCGGACAGCGGCGTGCTGATCACCGAAAATGTCTCCCGTATGCTGGGCCTTGGTGCTGGGGATACACTCTTTATCCAGGATGACCAGCTGGTCCAGAAGGAATCAACGGTCTCGGGAATTGTGCGCAACTACCTTGGCAACGCGGTTTACATGCGCCAAAACATTTATGAGGCAATGTTTGGCACTTACGAGCCCAACGCGGCTCTCGCCCATCTCTCAGACGCCTGTGCCGACCAAAAGGCCTACGCCGATACTCTGGGCCGCCAGGATAAAATGCTGTCGGTCACCAGCACTGCCGAGCTCAAAGAAAGCTTTTCCTCGGCCTTTTCCCTGGTGAACTCAGTGGTTTACCTGATTACCGCCATGGCGGCGGGCCTGGCCTTTATCGTGCTGTTCTCCCTCTCGTCCACCAACATATCGGAACGGACGCGGGAGCTGGCCTCCATGAAAGTGCTGGGCTTCTATGACAAGGAGGTTCACCTTTATGTGAATAAGGAAACCCTCATCCTCACCCTCATCGGCATTCTGTTTGGCCTGCCTGTCGGCCGCGCCCTGGGCGGCAGTCTGACTTATGTGCTCAATATGCCTTCGGTCCACTTTGCCGTCTATGTCGAGCCTGTCAGCTACGCCATCACAGCGCTGATTTCTTTCAGCTTTGCGCTCATCGTCAATCTCATGACCAACAGGACGCTGGATCACATTGATATGATCGATTCGCTTAAGAGCGTGGAATAGAAACATGACAGGAATGCACCTTTTCAACCTGTATCCTTCCTTAAATGCACCGAAAATGTATCTATTTTGTATCAAAAGTATGCTATACTTAGCAAATCTTAATACATCGGTGCTTGGACTTGTGCATAATTGATACAAGCAGGAACAAAGGAGGTACGGATATGCGATTAAGGAAAAAGGTGCTCAGCGTTGTTTTAGTTTGCCTGATCATTCTGATTGGGAGCGGGGCGGTCTACTGCTTCAGCATTTTGCGGGGGATCTCCGGCGACCGGCTGGATGCAGATCAGCTCCATATTAACCAAAAGCTGGATAAAGATGTCTCCAATATCGCTGTTTTCGGCCTCGATGGCCGCGATGATATCGACGGTGACCGCTCAGACACCATCATGCTGGTCACTGTCAATTACAAAACAGGCAATGTCAAGGCTACCTCCCTCATGCGGGACTTAATGGTCAAAATTCCCGAGGGAAAGGAGAACAGCGTAAGTTACGAAAAGGTTAATGCCGCCTACGATTACGGAGGCCCCGAGCTGGCCATTCAGACCTTGAATGAAAATCTGGACTTAAACATTTCGGACTATGTTTCCATTGACTTTAAATGTCTGGTGGACGTGGTCGACGCCCTGGGCGGGGTTGAAATCAATATTCCCAACGAATCAGTGCTCCACTGGACAAACCAGTACATTATGGATGACAATGACAAGGTCGGAAAATCCGACCCGTTTCTTACACAGACCGGTGTCCAGACCGTTACCGGAATCCAGGCTCTGTCTTTCTGTCGTGAGCGCTATAGTGATAACGACTATATGCGCACCAAACGCCAGCGGGAGGTCTTTGAGAAGATTGCCCAAAAACTTTTTAACAGCGATATTTTTACAGACCTCAGCCTCCTCGGCAAGGTTTATCCCTATGTGCAGACCTCGCTGCCGCTTAAGGATATGACAGGCTATGCCAAGACCTTTATGTCACTTAACAGCAAGACCTTTGACGGCTACAGAGTCCCCCTTGACGATTACTCCCACGGCGATATGATCGACGGGGTCTGGTACCTTGTGCCCGACACGCTGGCCGATAATGCCATTGTGCTGCACAAGATTTTGTACGGCAATGACTCGGGTTACACCCCCTCGGATGATCTTATGAAGATCAGCGATACCATCGCCGGACAGACTGGAGGCAAAACCGGCATTACCATTGACACCAGCGCTCCCGTTGAGCGCTATTTGAAGGATTCTGACAATGAAAATGTAGTGGTTCCTGTGGAGGACGCCCCATAAAAAAAGGTATCCCAAAGCGCTTAAGCCGCTTTGCGGATACCTTTTTTATTTTATGGTTCTGTCTGGAAAAATGTCCTTTTAGTGGCTGCCTTTTCGTTTCCAGTAAAGGATGCCCAGGCCTGCTGCTAACAGCAGCAATACTGCGGCTGCTCCCAGGACCATGACTGTTCTGTTTTCATCTATTCCGGTTCCAGCGTTTTTATCGGCGGCGCTGTTTTTTTCTGCTTCTGTTCCATTGCTGCCTGTGCCCGTTTCTTCACCAGCTTCCTGGGCTGCTTTTATCTCAAAACTCAGCCGATAGGTGCTAACCTCGGTGTTATTGCCCCTTGGCCCTGTGGCCTGGGTGGTAAAAACGAGGCCGTCCTGTAGGAACAGATCCTTTGAAACAGGTGTCTCTGTATTTACGGTCTGACCAGCGGCGGTGATCGTCAATGTTCCTTCGCCCTCTGTGGCGGGGGTCAGACGGATGGCCGCTGTGCCCTCAGGCAGCGTTACCTTTGACCATTCGGTAACCTGCTGGCTGCCAAGGCTCTGTCCTTCTGCGTTCAACGCTTCGATGGAAAGGCCTGTAAGCGCGAAGCTGTCCACATTGGTGGTGAATGCCTTGATCATAACATTGCCGGTCTGCAGGGCATTGCCCTCTTTATCCACGCCATCGGGCCCGTCCTTTGCCAGATCGACCCAGGCGCCCTCCTTATACAGGAAGCTCTGACCCTCAACCACATCGGTGATATAACGGACAGTATTTTCCGCGGTCAGGGCGGTAGTCGTTTCATCTTCTGAAGCTACCACTTCCCCGCTTCCCCGCTCAATGGGCGCGTAGCCGTTTCCGTCTCTGTTTTTGATGGTTTCCACCACTGCAAAGCTTTCACCGGCCTTTAACGGAACTGCTTCTTCAAGGGCGATGGTATGATAACCCGCGTAGGGCAGGCTCTCGCTTTTCTGTTCTGCAACCAGCTGGCCCGAGGTAGGGTCGGCAGTACCGGCGGCCACTTTATAAATCTGGATATCCGCTGTGCAGTCGGGCTCGGCGGTGGTCACAGAGACAGCCTGAAGCAGCTCATCGGCGGCTGCGGTAAACACATTGGCGGTCATGCCGCTGCAGCCCGCTTCGGATGGCTTCCGGCTGTCTGGCGATTTAAGCCCCAGATAGTCGTACTGATAATTATTATCATAGGCGAACAGGCCGTCTGTATCCGTATCGACCTGATAGGAGGTAAAGTCGCAGACAGTCTGGTCGTAGTAGGAGAGATAAAAGTAGCCCTGGCGGTCTACTTGTGCTCTATCCTTATTTTTTTCCCAAATCTCGTCTGGCAGATCCTCGTAATTGCCCCAGCTGTTTTTGACAATCCACGCGCCGTCGTGTTCGGGCTGACGTCCCTCGTTAAAGTTTGTGGCCGAATAATTGTCGTCCCAGCCCACAATACTGACCACGTGGTTTGCCATGGCGTACTTATTGACATAGTGAGCCTTGGTTTTCGTGTTCAGATAGCTCCAGTCCGGTTCCTGTCCCGGAATGGAGACAGCCGCGCAATAGGAAACCTCCACCACGCCGTTTTTCATAATGGCCTGCTTGATGGCCTGGGCGGCTGCCTCTGAATAGACATAGCCCGTGTGGTTTTCCTGATCTGTAAAGGTCGCTGTGCCTGGCAGAAAATCGATGTTCTGCACTCTGGCCCCCGACATGGACTGTGAATCCCGGATAAGGCTGTCTGGCAGGCTCCAGTCTGCATCCATCGATTCAGTATCCCCATCGTTGGCCTGATATGGCGCTGCACTTTCCTCTGCAGGGCCGGACCAACTGGTAAGCGTCGTCGCGCTGATATTGCGGTTACCGCCATAGTTGAGCCGCTTCGCAGCATTTTTAAGCGGCTCTATGCCCTCGCCGTGATCTGGCGTGTACCCAAACCAGGCATGGTAGCGCTCCGAAAAATCGACGTCTTCCGCGGCAATGCCCGTCTTTTTAATATAATTAGATTCAACGACCGACAGCGCGCCAAAGCTCCAGCAGGTTCCCCAGGGACTCTGCTGCTTGGCGATGGTGACATAGGGCGGCTCCACCGTCCCGTCCCCATTCAGATCGGCTTCCCGGAGATCCAGCTTATCCGGCAGTGCGCTTCTGGGCGTGATCTGGTTTTTGTCCGCGGGGTAGTTACTGTAGCCGGCTCCTGCCGTATCGCTGCTGTAGCCACCGATAAACGCTTCGTTGGGCAAAGGCCCCGCGGCGGCCACGCTGCCGGCCAACAGGGGAAGTGTGACCAGGGTGGTCAACAGGACTTTTCTAAAACGTTTTGGTCGTCTGTTTGTTTTTGTGTGCATATTCTCACCTCAAATTTGGTCTGGATTGCCCTTGTACTCTGCGCTGCCAAAGCCAAGAATCAGTATAAAAACTGGTCTGAGTAAAAGCAGACCTACAGTGTAGCCGCCGCCATGCCCAAAAGCCTTTGACAGCTTGTAGGTCTGGATGATCATCAGGACAAAGGACGCCAGCGAAAAAAGGCTGCTGATGGAGACCAGCGCGCTGTTCGCGGATGCTCCCATAAAGCCGCCGGCCACAATGCACGCCAGGTAAATCCAGAACATGCTCGTTTTCCAGCTGATTTTATAAAGAATATAGCTGCTATAAATGGGAATCAGTGATTTCCAGCCAGGCTCGCCTGCTTTTTCGAACAGCTTCCAGCCCGCTACCAAAATAAAAACGTACCAGGCTAGGCTCAAAAGCAGCCCAACCATACCAGTTGTCTCATAAAAATAATTGTAGGACATTTCTTCACTCTCTTTCTGATTTATTTCATTATCATTATAACATGATTGCAAGCCAAAAAAAGCGCAACTCATCACGTTTACACGCAGTTCGTCACGCTTTAAAAATTATTCTAAACATAGACTGATTCTTGTCACATAAAGCTTGTTTTTCGGGCCAGCGTCCATCTGGCCGTCGTGGGTCTTCACAATGGCGGCCACGCTTTTCATCCCTATCCCGCTGCCGGTTTCTGTGGCTGACGCCCTGGGATTCAGGCTGTTTTCCATGACAATCACAAGGGAGGCTCCAACGCATTCGGAGTGAAGGTTAATAAAGGGCCTGCCCTCTGTCACCTGCCGGCAGGCGTTCAGCGCGTTTTCCAGAATGTTTGAGAAGAGGACAGTCAGATCCACAGGGCTGATCCCCGTAAGCTCTGAAAGCGCAATGCGGTGCCTCAGCTCAATGTCGTTCTTCTGACATAGCTCCAGGTAATAGAGCACAATGTTATTGACCAGATAATTCTGGCATACTGTAGTCTGCGACTGGGCGTCCATACGCTCCATATAGGTCTGGGTGTAGACCTCTGCGCCTTCGTGATCGCCTCTTTGCAGCATGCTGCCAATCTGACGCATATGGTGTCGCACATCGTGCCGGACAGCTCGGGCCTGGTCGATATTATCCATCATCTTACGGTAGCTGAGAGCGTCGATTTCGACCTGCTGGGCCAGCCGCTGTGCCTCCTCTTCAGCCTTCGCGGTCTGGGCGCTCTGTCGCACAATGGAAAAGAAAAGAGCGAATGAAAAAAACACACAGAGACTCAGACTGAAAAAAACAATGAGCATCGGCGGCGTGTAAAAGGTTCTGGCGCCTGTAACCGCGGCAAAGCTGAAGCCGTAGATAAGCATGAGAAGAATAATCCCTGTCCCGATTTTACGCGTGATGGCAGGCTCCATATTTTTAAGCGCTGGCCGCACTTGCCTGCGCATAAACGCCGCTGCCGCCGGCACCAGCAGAACATCGAGAGCTATGTAAAAATACAGTGACCCATCCTGCAGCAGCACGCCGCTTTCCTTGACCTGCCAGGGGTTTATATTACTGTAAAGCGTGCCCAAAGCTGTCGTAAAAGCTGCGTAGGTAAAGCCCATGGCATAGACCAGAATTTTTTTCATCGCTGTGCTCCGCACACAGTAAAAATAAAGCGCCAGGCAGACGATCATGGTTACAAAACGGACCAGGTTATCCGCTGTCGTGATGGCGTTATCCCCTGTAAACAGGCTCTCATTCCTGACCAGCACCGCTGTCTCTGCAAGCGAAAGGAGTACCATGCTGACAACTGCCAGAATCGCCAGTCTTTTGGGGGGCAGGCGATAGTCCTCCCTGTCAAAGGGCAGCAGGCAGATAAAAGCAACAGGCACTACCTGAAACCAGAAGCCCAGCAGATACCGCGCAAACAGATTCGCATTGAGAAAATCATTCATAGGCTGTCCTTTTGCACCAAATGATACTGGTAATCGTAATATTTTTCGCGAATCTCCTTAGCGTGATGTCGGCTGAGTATGATCTCTTCGCCGGATTTCATCCTGCAGGTTCCGTTTTTTATTGTCTGGATCGAGCGCATATTGACCACCACTCCGCGCCTGAGCTTAAGCATATCGGCATTCAGCTGCGCCTGTATTTTCTTAAGCGTACTGCGCGCCCTGATGACCTCGCCGCTGTTCATATAAATCAGAATATAATTGCTCTGGGATTCCAGTTTCTCAATTCTTCGCTGATCGATCCTCAGGATCTCCCGGTTTTGATGAACCGTGAGCGGTTCCACCGCTTCATTCCGATGCTTTGCGCACCGCATCAGTGCCTCGACAACCTGTTTTTGACCGGCGGGCTTCAGAAGGTAATCCACAGCCCTGACACGGTAAGATTCTGAAGCAAACTCGTTTGACATGGTCAAAAAAACAATCGCTGCCTCTTGGTTAAGCTCCCGCACAGCCTCTGCCAGCTCAAGCCCGTTCTTTTTCTTTAAAAATATATCGATAAACGCAATGTCCGGCGGCCGTTTTCTGATAGCCTTCAGACAGCTCTCGGCATCCTCAAATACCTGAAAACAGTGGTCTGGGATCATTTCATTCGCAGCCTCTTCAATCAATTGAGCCGCGTTCTCTCTGTCCAGAGTATTATCTTCACATAGAATAATGAACATAAGCCTCTCACCTCTTGTTGACGCCACCTGTATAGGGCGGTATGATTATATTATAGCATTGATTTTCAAAATTTTGTGAACCGTTTATCATAAATTTTAACCGTTCACCAAATTTAAAAGCCCTGCTCTCATGAAGAAAGCAGGGCTTTTTATTTTTAATAATAGTAGTAATTGCCAAAGGCCAGAATCATGGCGACAATGGAACCGAAAAACATAAAGGAAATGACCACGCCAATGGCCATGATGATCAGCTGCGCCCTCGCGTAATTCTTTTTGTTTGGGTCAATATCGTTGGCCGCGCTCCAATAGATCAGCATGATGAGGTTAACAATAGGGATACAGACGAGAAACAGGGTGAGCAGCCACTCGCCCAGCCCCATTATTTTGGGTACCGGTCCGTCTGCTGCCGACCGCACAGGCTCTGGACGTTCCGGCTCATTTTCAAAAGCGTTTTTATAATCCGCTGCAGCCGGGGACAGCTCTGCTGTTTCCGGCGCTGCGTCCTCGCCGCAGCTGTTGTCGTCAATCATGGATGCAATGACCACATCGGCTGCGTCGTCCGGGTTCTCTTCGTCACCGATTTCGACTGGTTTTTCTTCCTCCGGCGTATCACAGCTGGTGTTTTCAATTTTGGCGGCAAATACATCTGCCGCATCGCCCGGGTCTTCTGCCGGGAATGCTTCGGCCATTTTTGTTTCGTCCGGTTTCAGCTCTGCTCCGCAATTGGAACACACCTTATCCTCTGGGTCGATGCCGACATAACAATTTGGGCAGTACTTGGTCATAAGATCACTTCCTTTTCGTTTATTTGAACACGGTGTTTACTCTTCGATCACGTAAACCCGTTTCATTACCTGGTCTTCATATGGTTTATCCATGTAGTCACGGTCTGCGTTTACGATTTCGTCCGCTGCTTCCATGCCTTCTGTCACAGCGCCAAAGGCTGCGTACTGGCCGTCAAGATGCGGCGCGTCCTCGACCATGATAAAGAACTGGGAACCGGCAGAATCCGGGCTCGCTGAGCGCGCCATGGAGAGCACGCCTCTTTTGTGTTTCAGGTTATTTTCGACGCCATTGGCTGCGAACTCACCCTTGATGGTATGTCCCGGGCCACCGGTGCCAGTGCCGCTTGGGCAGCCGCCCTGGATCATAAAGCCGGGAATCACACGGTGGAAAATCAGGCCGTCATAAAAGCCGTCCTTTACCAGATTTAAAAAGTTTTCAACACTGATCGGCGCAATGTCCGGATACAGCTCTACCTTGATGGTCTTTCCATTTGCCAGCTCAATGCCGACAACAGGTTTTTTTTCACTCATAATTTCCTCCAAATGGTTGATATAAGATTAATACCCTAATGATACACTAAAATATCAAAAAAGAAAAGCATAGCTTAGCGGTCACTCACCAGTTCTTTTACAAAATCTGTGGCCGGATGGTTCCTTATGTTCTCTGGGGTGTCTATCTGTACCAGACCGCCATGGTCCATGACAGCCACGCGGGTGCCCAGTTTTAAGGCCTCCCGGATATCATGGGTGATAAACACAATGGTCACGCCCAGCTCGCGGTGGATACGCAATATCTCATCCTGAAGCATGCGCCTGGTGATCTCGTCGACAGCCCCAAAGGGCTCGTCCATTAACAGAATCTCCGGCGCTGCGGCCAGTGACCGGGCAATGCCCACCCGCTGCTGCTGTCCGCCGGACAGCTCACTGGGATAACGGTCCAGCAAACTCTGGTCAAGCCCCACAATTTTGACCAGGCGCGCCACAGCTGCCTCGGTCTTCTGCCGGTTCTGCCTGTTTAAAAGGCTGGGAACATAAGCAATGTTTTTCCGCACCGTCATATGCGGGAACAGCCCTACCCCCTGGATAGCATAGCCAATGTTCCGGCGCAAAGCGATGAGGTCGGTCTTTGAGATATCCTGCCCCTGCACACATACAGTACCTGTGTCGGGGATCAGCAGCCCGTTGATCATCTTGAGCAGAGTTGTCTTTCCGCAGCCGGAGCTTCCGATAATAGTCAGAAACTCTCCCTTACCGATATCCAGGCTGAACCGCTCCAGAATGGCTTCGTCACCGTATGCCTTGGTGACGTCCACAAACCGGATAATGGGCTCACTCATTGATCAGACCCTTACTCTTGAGAAATTCCATGGCGACGTCGTGCTCATCCCTGCTGTTAACCTCCAGGTCATAATTCATTTTAGACATCTCCTCATTGGTGATGATACCGTCCATTTTTTTCAGCACACCCTCCAGCTCTGGATATCTTTCCAACGTGTCTTCCCGCACAACGGTACCACAGTAGTAATTCTTAAAAAAGCCTTTGTCATCTGTCAGGGATACCGCGTCGGCCACAGACAGCTGCCCATCGGTGGTATAGGCGTTAATAACGTCCACCTCGCCAGAATTCAGGGCGTTGTATTTAAGACCAATGTCCATGTCCATATGATCCTTAAAGCTGAAGCCATAGGCATCACAGAGTGCCTGATAGCCGTCCTCACGTTCGTAGAAGTCCGGATTGGCACCAAAGGTGATCTCCGGGGTGTATCTGGCCATGTCGGAGAAGGTTTTAATGTTGTATTTATCCGCGATCTCCTTACGCAGCGCCAGGGTGTAGGTGTTGTTAAAGCCGTACATACCTACCCATTTAAGACCAAACTGTGCATCGTACTCGTCGGTCAGGGTATTCCACAGGGTCTCGTCATCTGGGTACTCGGTTTTTTTCAGGATGTTGTTCCAGGCTGTGCCAGTGTACTCGGGGTACAAATCAAAATCTCCCTTAATCAGCGCAGGGTGGATATTGCTGGTGCCGCCGCCCACACCTTTGGTGATCTCCACATTCAGGTCTGTGTTTTCCTGAATCAGGATGGACAGCATTTCTCCCAGGATCAGCTGTTCCGTCATGGGCTTGGTGGCGATCTTAACAGTGCCGCTTTCCTTCTGTCCGCCTGTACTGCACCCAGTGATCATGCTCACGCCAAGCACCAGCGCCAATGCCAGTGCTCCGATTTTTTTTGTTTTCTTTTTCATGCAATCAATCTCCTCTTTCTGTTGATTATTTTAACAATCAGCCCAATCCCAAAATCTAAGATCAGGGCCAAAAGTGCGATAAGAATACTTCCGGCCACGGTCATGGCCATGTTGCTGGTAGTAATCCCCCTGTAAATGGCGACCCCCAGTCCGCCAGCTCCGATGAAGGAGGCAATGCCAGTCAGGGCAATCGTCATCACCACCATGTTCCTGAACCCTGTCAGAATGACTGGAAGGGCCAGGGGTAGCTTGATCCTATAAAGAATCTGAAAATCTGTGCTGCCCATGCCCCGGGCTGCCTCGATCACTGCCGGGCTGATCCCGGTGATGCCGGTCACGGTGTTGCGCACCATGGGCAGCAGGGCGTACACGGTCAAGGCGATGATGGCCGTTGTGTTTCCAATGCCGGTAAAGGGGATCAAAAACCCAAGAAGGGCAATGGACGGGATGGTATAGATCACGTTGGTGGTTCCCAGAACAATGGGCGACACTCTGGGGTGCTCGCTCACGATTACCCCAAGCACCAGACCGATCACTGCCGCGATGGCAATGGCTGTGCCCGAGATCCGCAGGTGCTGAAGAGTCAGTTGTAAGAAAAAGTCCCCTCGTTCTGTATATAAACTCAATATTTCTTCTAGCAAAATTTCACTCCTTTATTCATTGCCGATTAATGATACCGCTATTATTATAACATAAAGAAAAACAATAAAAAACCGCCGCATTGCCGCGGCGGCTTTACAGTGTCTGCCTTAAGCAGACTGTGAATACAAAGCGATATCCAAATGATCAAGTGTAACGTCCTCGGGAAGCTTATCCTTCAGGTAATCCTTCAGCAGCACTTCCAGGTCATTGTCAAAATAATCTTCAATCTGATTGGTCTTCTTGTTAAAGATATGAACATGAAAACCCGTGCGCGCATCAAAACGCATAACTTCGTTATGATCGTGCAGCTTCAAGATCAATCCTTTTTCCTCGAACGTCTCAAGAATGTTATAGATGGTTCCAACAGACATGATGCTACCTTCATTTTTCAGTTTATCCATGAGCATCTCAGCGCTGGGATGTTCATCCGTTTCTGAAAGAACTTTTAATACGCTTATTCTCTGTGGCGTTGCTTTTAAACCCACACTCTTAATCCGTTCTCTGTATTCTTGTAAATCTGCATTCATCTTTAGAACCACTCCTAGATAATAATTGATGACATAATTATACTGAATCTCCCAAAATTTGTCAACCTTTGTTAACTTTTCTTTATAAAGATAAAGACTTTTTCCGAAAAAACAGCTCTCATTCCATACGCACCGTTTTTTATTCTAACATGTTTTTGATCATAAAGCATTAGGAATCTTGATGTATTTAAAAAAATACATCCTACGAACTACAGCTCGACAACGGTTACGCCAGAGCCTCCCTCGTTCGGTGCGCCCAGCCGGAAATCCTTGATCAGACTGTTATCTTTGAGATAGGCGTGTATGACCTGCCGCAGCTTGCCAGTGCCCTTACCGTGGACAATCATGAGCTGATGCGTTCCTGAGACCACCGCGTCGCTGATCATTTTGTCCACCAGATACAGGGATTCCTCCCCGTTTTTACCCCGAAGATCCAGCTTGGTGTCCATGGTATGGCGGTCTGCGCTTTTGTAGCTGATTTTCTTTTCCTTTGGCTTGGCAATGGCCTTGGATTTGGTCAGGTCAGCCAGCCCCACTTTCAGCTTCATATTATCAGTCTGGACCATGACACTGTTATCCTTTGGCATGATCTTAACCACCTCACCCTCCTTGTGGAGGCTCTTGACGTGGACCTTCATACCTGTTTTGATATCGTCGATATCCAGTTCCTCGTCCTCCTCGGGTCGGGCGATTTTATACATATCAAAAATATTCTTTTCCTGATTCTTAATCTTTCTTCTCAGGGCCTCCAGCTTTTTATTGTCCTTGACGCTCTGGGCAGTGGTTTCCTGAATATAGCGAATCTCCTTGTAGATTTCCTCAGTCTCCTGCCGCGTGTCCCGTACAATGGCGCTGGCCTCTTCCTGGGCACGCTCGATGATTTCAGCGCTCGCCGCCCTGGCTTTCTCCCGCTCATCTGCCATTTCAGCCTTCATGTCCTCGATCTGGCGTCTCAAGCGCAGGATTTCCTCATGCTCAGCCTCTGTCTTTTTCCGTTTTTCCTCAATTTTAATCAAAGTCTCCTCAAAACGGATGGCTTCATTTTCAATGAGCTTTTTGGACGCTTCGATGATGTCCTCACTCAGCCCCAACCGCCTGGCGATTTCGAAGGCGTTGGATTTTCCTGGCACACCAATGAGCAGCCTGAAGGTAGGGCGCAGCGTAGCCACGTCAAACTCGACCGATGCGTTGACCACCCCACGGGTAACCAGGGCGTATTCCTTGAGCTCGCTGTAATGTGTGGTAGACACGCTGGTCACGCCCCGCTCATGCAGGGTATTCAGGATTGAGATTGCCAGGGCAGCCCCCTCGGTGGGGTCAGTACCTGCGCCCAGCTCATCAAAGAGCACCAGCGCGTCGGCGTCGGCATTCCTCATAATGTCCACAATGTTGGTCATGTGGGAGGAGAAGGTGCTAAGACTTTGCTCAATGCTCTGTTCGTCACCGATGTCGGCGTAAATATTTTTGTATACCCGTGTGCCGCTTCCCTCTTTGACTGGGACAAACAGCCCAGACTGCACCATGAGGTTCAGCAAACCGATGGTTTTCAGGGTAACCGTCTTACCGCCTGTGTTGGGCCCGGTGATGATCATGGTGTCGATGTTCTCATCCATATAAATGTCCGAAGCCACCACCACCTTAGGGTCAATGAGAGGATGGCGTCCTTTGATGAAGTGGATTTTCCCCTCCTCACTCACACGGGTGAGCACACCGCCGATGGCCAGGCCGTATTTGCCCTTTGCGAACTGGAAATCCAGCTCCACCAACAGGTTGTAATCCTCGATAACCTCCTCTTTATAGTTCGCGACCTTTTCGGACAGCTCTTTGAGGATACGGATAATTTCCTTTTCCTCCTCAGCGGCCAGCACCTTGAGGTCGTTGTTGAGCTCTACCACAGCCAGAGGCTCGATATAAAGCGTGGCGCCGCTGGCCGACCGGTCCAGCACAATACCGGGAATCTGCCCACGGTACTCCTGCTTGACGGGCACTACGTACCGGTTGTTACGGATGGTGATGATACGCTCCTGCAGATACTTTTCGTTCTGCGACGCGGAAATAATACCGTTCAGCTTGTCGGAGATGCGTGTGTTCTTAAAGTTGATCTCCCTCCGAATACGTGAGAGCTCCCGTGAGGCGTTGTCTGCCATCTCGCCCTCTGACAGAATCTTATGGCTGATTTCCTTTTCCAGCTCCTCGCAGGGGGCCAGCAGGGTAAACAGATTTTTAAGCTGATCCAGTGTTTCGAGCTGGGTATCATTGTAATAATAGTTTTCCATATCTTTGACGATGCGCAGCAGAGACGCGACGGCCAGCAGCTCCTTCATGGAGAGCATGGCCCCGATGGATGCCCGATGCACATAGTCGCTGGTATTCTTAATTTCGGAAAGTGGCGGACGCCCGTTGCGCAGCATCATGTTAAGTGCTTCACCCGTAACGCCAAGAGCCCTTTCCACCTCGTAGACGGTCTCATAGGGAACCAGGGCGGCGGCCCGCTCCTTTGCCCCCTCGCTGACACAGTGTCCCTTGAGTATTTCAAGTATTTTAGGGTACTCCAGTACCTTCAGACTTCGTTTGTCCATTTTATCGCTATTCGACTCCTCGTTTAAAATTTCCTTTTGTATAGCGGACACCGGTGCGGCCGGGCACAGAACCAAAAACGCCGTTGTCCAGCGCGTTCCGGTAATAGCTTACCACATCCGCCAGTGCCTCATGCCCTTCGTCTGTGGCATAGATCCGCCATTTATCAATATACTTCTGGCGCTTCAGCTCCTCTTTTAAGAGAAGCACATCGCCGTTATAGATGTGAATAATATTGTCTGTATCCTTACGCAGCGGGAAAGCCGCGCCGCGCTCGTCGATCAAGGCTGCCCAGCCCCGGTATCTCCGGCAGTTTTCACACTGCTTGTCTGCGCAGTTATACACACAGTTAGCGCTTACCATGAGTTCTTGTCTGCCATATACGGGCAACACACAGCTAACGGCAGAACACTTCGCCAGCACTGCAGCTTCCGCGGCGCTCAGCTCCGGCGACAGCACGCCACCCTCCACCTGCCATTCTCTCAGCTGCTTCATAGACAGAGCATTAAGCAGATTAAAGGACTGGTCTGCCTCTTTGTAAACCGGCTTGCTCTGGAACAGGCTCAGCACCTCATAATTCTTTAAAAGTATGCCATCATGGTTCAGGCCGCAGAAGGCATCAAGATTAGACTTAAGCCGTGCGGACGCTGCGGTATCCATAATCCTCGGAAATGCGAGCAGCACCCGCTTCCCGCATTCATGGGCTCTGGCAATAGGCGCCTCACAGTCCTGGGGCCGGCTGAGGTCTTGTACCGGGAGCACTAGCTCATCCACCGCCAGGCCGCAGAGAGCCTGAAAGCCGGCCTTGTCAGCCGGTTCCAGCGACAAAAGAGGCCTTTGCACCTCTGGCTTGGCTGGCAGCTCGCGGTCTAATGAAAAGACCACCGGCGTGGGTTTTTCTTCTGCCTGTTCTGCGTCCAAAGCCTCCAATATCTCCCGGCGCAGTGCGTTCAGCTCGCCCTTTGATAAGAAGATTCCCGGCTCGATGTCTGCGTCCAGACCGCCAAACTGGTAGCCTGTACCACCCAGCCGTTCAAATTGCCCAGACAGTGTCTCGCAGGTCAGAGGAAGGTTCTGGGCTGCTGCAGGCGTGATGTCTGAGACTCGGGTCACCACCTGTTCTCCCGCTTCAGCGGTAACCTCTGCCGGCGCGCCGAGGGCCAGTTTCAGCCTGAAGCACACCGTCTGCTGTCCGGCAGGCTTTGCCGACTGGCTTTCACTTTTCAGCCGCCTTGTCAGTCGCGCGTCGTGATTACGGTAGACCGGGGTGCCGGCAGGCACCCTAAACCGGCTCGGCACCTTAACCTTTATACCCGGTTTTTCTGAAGCTAACGGACGGCCTTTTAAATCGAAAAGCGAGTCGATCCGCATCCCTTTTTCAGAGTCCTCACCAAAGGACAAACCATCGCCTTTGGAAAAGGCCGTATCCGGCAGCGCCTCAATCAAAAGCCTGCCGTTCTCACAGCCAATGACATGTCCTGCCAAAATCCCCCGGTTGCGGCCCACTACATCATTAATGACCTGCATATCGCCGAAAAGGCGGCCATCTGTAAAGGAGCGGTTAAACACCTGGGCCAGCTCTTTTTCTGTGATGGACGGGGTCTTTCCCTCTCCATCCACAGCGTCCAGCGTTTCACGGTAGGCCCGGGTCACAGCGTATACATACTCGGGGCTTTTCATACGCCCCTCGATCTTCAGAGAATCAATACCTGCCTGTGCCACCTCGTCAAGCCTTTCCTTAATGTTCAAATCGCTCATGCTGAGAAGATATCCCTCCTTAATCAGACGGTTATCCGCATCCCTCAGCTGGTATTTTTTTCGGCAGGGCTGGGCGCAGAGGCCCCGGTTTCCGCTTCTGCCGCCGATCATGCTACTCATCAGGCACTGCCCTGAATAAGCGTAACAGAGAGCGCCGTGGCAGAAAATCTTGAGTTCCACCTTTGTTTTTTCCGCGATCATGGCCGCTTCCGAGATAGGCATCTCCCTTGGAAGCACCACCCGCATAAAGCCCAGTCTCTCAAAGAACAGGGCACCCTCAAGGCCGTACACAGATCCCTGGGTGCTGGTCTGGAGCCTGAAGTCTGGAAAGTATTTTTGCAGCAGAAAGATCAGCCCCAGATCCTGGACAATAAGGCCATCAATGTCCAGACCTGCCAAAAAGTTCAGATCCTTTACCAGATCCTCAAACTCTTCGTCCTTGATGAGAATGTTAAGCGTCACATAGACCTTTACCCCATACTGCCTGCACAGCGCCACGGCTTCTGTCATTTCCTTTTCATCCATATTGCCCGCGTTACGTCTGGCGTTAAAGGCCTTGCCGCCAAAATAGACTGCGTCCGCCCCGCCGTTTATGGCCGCACGGATGCACTCCAGGGTGCCCGCCGGCGCCAGCAGCTCAGGTATTTTGTACATTGTCCCCGCCTCCTTTATTATCCTATGAACCATTGGTCTATTATAACCTTTTTAGCCATAAAACAAAATATGTAATCATGAACAGAATCAATAAATCACAAAACTTTCGCCCGGGTCTTTACTTTAATGCCTGGCTAAAATATAATGAGAGCTCTTTGAGGCGTAAGGAAGCAGCTTTTTCCATGAAATCCATCAATCTCCGGGCACAATCCTACAATACCGATCTCATACAAAAGCCCCGGACAAAAGCTGTCCAGGGCTTTATTATGTATTTATTCAGTTTTTATCGCTTCTTCGTGCCGGTTGGGCGCGGACCTGTCCGCTGGCGGCTGCCCGACTGCCCGGAGGATGGACGTTTTTTCTTTTGTACTGGCCGTGCAGTGGCATTGCGCTCCACAGGTCTTCCCTGCGAAGCTGAACCTGAGGGCTTTCTTCTTGGTGGACTGCCGGATGGACGTTTCTGCTGAGGCCTGTGCTGCGGCTCACCGGTGGTGGTTTTACGCGGAGGCGTCCCTGACCCGGTATAGCCCTGCGATTCATAGAGTTTCTGTTTAGCCCTTCTCCGAGCTCTGGCCTGTTTTGCCCGCATGATTTTCCGTTTGCGGTAAACATAAAAGCGGAAAAAGATAAACAGGATCACCAGCAATGGAATGCCGATAAAGGCCGCGATTCTCAGATAATCCCAGAAATTTCTGGGACGGATCTGGTTCTGGGCATACAACGGCGTTGATTTCACTGAGTCGGTGCCCTCGTAGATGGTCAATGTCCCTACCTGAGCGTCGGGCTCAATATCACCCACTACCTTAAGCCCTTTTTCGGTATCAGCCAAAAGGCTGGTATCCCAGGAGACTTTGGCGGTGTATTTATCCTCCTGCCCCTTGGGGATCATGGAGCTGTAGGCTTCCTTTGTCTTGACCGACAGGTTTTTGCCATCCTTGTAATGGGCATTAATCACTGTAAAATCTTTATAATGACCGGAATCATCCGTCCAGTCCAGCAGGCGGTTGTCGTCAAAGGCGGCGTTGATGGTACTGCTGGCCTCGGCAAAAATACCCTTCTCATCGCCCTTCATAATCACTCCGACGATCTTCGCGTCACCATCCTCGGCATTGTAGACAAAGCAGCGGCCCGCTTCATCAGTATTACCAGTCTTACCGCCCTTTGCCTTGGCGTTGTAGTAAGGATTATCAGTTCTTCCCTCCTCGATGGTTCCGCCGTAGTCGGCAGCGTCCTTATAGAGAAGCATATCCGTATTTTTCCACTTCTGCGGCTCGCCGCGGTTGGTGGTCATCTCATAGACCTTGGTACCCTCCACCTTTGAGATGGTCTCATTAGAGAAGGCCGTCTTCCCGATCACCGCCATATCGGCTGGTGTGGTGTAATGGTCGGGATCGTGAAGACCGTGGGCATTTTTAAAATGTGTATTCTTAAGCCCCATCTGCTGCGCTTTGGCATTCATTTGATCCACGAAGACCGACATGGCCTGATTGTAGTCCATCTTTTCATTTCCACTGATCTTACGCCCGATGTTGGCTGCGATCACGTTGGCTGCGTCGTTGCCTGACGGCAGCAGCAGCGCGTACAGCAGCTGCTCCCAGGTATAGATTTCTCCAACCTCCAGATGAGCCACGCTGCTCTCGTAGCCGATGAGCTTAACCTCATCGCCAACGGTTATCTTGTCATTCAGGCTTGAGCCCACATAATCCAGAGCCGTTAAAGCGGTCATAAGCTTTGTTGTGCTGGCCGGGTAGTAGCGTTCGTCTGCGTTTTGCTCTACCAGAATATCGCCGCTGTTTACCTCAAAGACAACAACTCCCTCGTCGGGGCCAAAAGATGGCATCGCCGCCCACGCACCGCTGCCAAAGACCCCAAACGCCAGCAGCAAAGCCCCTAAAACTGAAATAATTTTCCTCTTCATTGATCCCCGCCACATTATTTAATGTATTTTATTTCTTTAAATTCGTCCTCGGCTGCCTTCACTGCTTCCTCGCTCCCGATGACGCAGAGCACGTTTTTATCCATGGCCTCACGAATCATGTCCGCTGTTTTGCGCAGGCTGTCATTCGTCGTACCCAGAATTTCATCACGTTCTTTCTGAAGGTCCTCCTGAGTAGTCCTGTTAAAATACATGGTATCCGCCGCGTCTGCTTTCAGGGCTGTTGACAAAGGCACATCCTTACTGCTGATGGTCCCGATAATATATTTTTCCATTTCACGTCTGGAAATATCCAGATTTTCGACGTACTCAAAGGCCTCGTTGTAGGCGTCTAGAGTTTTGGACAGATTGGGGTCACGGAAGGAGGCAAAGGAAAGCTCTCCGGCCCGGTTGATGCCGAAATGCGCACCGTAGGCTCCTCCCTGAACACGGATCCGGTTCCAGAGGTAGTCCATGGCCAAAATGGATTTGAGTACCAGCATACTCCCGTTGTAGCTGTAACCCAGCTCACGGATATTAAAGCCCTTGGAAACGTACTGAATCTTAGCGGCTGTCATAAAGCCCTCATCCTTGACCTCCAGGTCAAAATGATAGCGATAGGTTTCCATATCTCTGTCTGGCAGGTTTTCTAAAAATCCGCGCACAGCTTCGAGCACTGGCTCCTTCAAATCTTTGTCTCCAGTGACGCTGATGATCAGACCTTTTTTATTAAAGACCCTATTTGCAATTTCCTTAAGCTTAGCGGACAGCTCTTCCCAGCGCTCGTCAAAATGATCGTCGAGATCTGAAAGGAACTGGTAAAACTCAATACCGCCGAGCTCCTCAAACATTCTGGCAGACTGGGAATAATAGGACTGGAGACGCTGTACACTCACCGTGTGACCGCCCATCAGGAACTGGTTCTCCTTGTTCATACGGATTTCACCAACGATATCCTCGATCAGATGGCGTTCGTCAAAACGGCTTCTTAAAATTGTGGATTCGATAAGCTCCAGCAGGCGCTTGACATTGGGGCCAACAGCCTTGCCCTTGATGGCAAATTTGCTCTCGTAGCGTCCGCTCTCCTTGATGTTATCATAGGTTTCAACACTGGAGGAGATACCGCCAGTGCTGATCTCAATTTCCTGGTTCAGTCGCTCATAATCATAATCCTCTGTGCTGACCCGGCCAATGATCTTATTGACCAGAGACAGATATTTCAGATCCTCCTGAGGGACTGTGTGTGTGTCAAAATAGAACTTGACATAGGCGATGCCTCCGGTATAGCCAGGATGATAAAGCAGCTTATGCCCTTTAAATTCTTCTTCATAGAGAACCACCTCACGGGCCTTTTTATTAATTTCGTCAAGGCTCAGCTTCGGAATGCTCTCGAGAGCCTCAGGGCTGTCCTCGGTGTTCTGGCGTTCCAAAAGGGCCTGAGTATCAGCCACCAAGGCATCCAGTTCTTCTGGCGACAACGATTTTTTATAGGCTTCCAGCTTATCGCTGAGCGCTTTTTCTTTCTTTTCGGCCAGACTGCAGTCTGGATGAATGCTCACAAACGCCTGGTGGGGGTTGCCTAGGAGATAACGCGCGATCAGAGCCTCGAAGCCGCGGTTCTCACTGCTCATACGCAACTTGGAAATCGCATCGCGATATTTCAGGTGTGACAGCGGATCACCACCGTAGAGCCAGGTATCAAACATTTCCAAGCCGTACATCAGGCCCTTGGGGTAGGAGCCGTACTCACCCTCGATGAGCATAAATTCATTGATGTTAATACCTGCTTCCACGCTGCGCTTGTCAAGCCCGCTTGTCACCAGCTCTTCCAGGGTCTTTTCCACGGTCTCGATAAAAAGGTCTTTATATTTTTCGTCCGTATGCTTGAGCACAATAGAAAAGTAGGGCTGCTTCATGGAGCTGGAATAAGCGTAGTCTACCTCTTTACAGATGTTAAGATCTAAAAGTGCCTTTTTGAGCGGTGCGGAGTTTGCCCCAAGCAGGATGTGTCCCAGCACGTCAAAGGCCAGTATATCCTCAAAGGTCGGCTCGTTCTCCAGCACATAGCTCAGCGAAAGATAATCCTTGTTCTTCTGGTCCTCATCCGACGGAATCGGGTAACTGTCTGAGGCGACCGCCATTTCCTCAAAGGGTAACTGGGTCGGAATCTCACTGTCAATAGCTGCGCGGTCAAACTGGCTCAGATAGGCCTCATCCAGATATTTCAAATGGGCGTCCATATCGCCGTCGCCGTAAAGATAAATATAAGAATTGGAAGGATGATACAGCTTTTTGTGGAACGCTGCAAAGTCCTCAAAGGTAAGGTCTGGTATATTTTCCGGATAGCCGCCAGACTCCTCGCCATAAATTGAATCTGGGTAAAGAGTCTGAAAAATTTTACGCTGCAGCACTTCCTCGGGGCTTGAATAAACACCCTTCATCTCATTGTAGACCACGCCGTTATAGGTAATGGGGTCTTCCTTGTTTTCAAGATGGTAGTGCCATCCCTCCTGATGGAAGATATGCGGCGTATTGTAAATGTCTGGATAAAACACCGCATCCAGATAAACGTCCATCAGGTTCATAAAATCCTTGTCATTGGTGCTGGCTATGGGGTAGACGGTTTTGTCCGGGTAGGTCATTGCGTTCAGGAAGGTATTCATAGACCCCTTGGCCAGCTCTACAAAGGGCTCCTTAACCGGGTATTTTCTGGAGCCGCATAAAACGGAATGCTCCATAATGTGGGCCACGCCTGTACTGTTGTCCGAGGGTGTTCTGAACCCGATATGGAACACCTTGTTATCGTCATCGTTAGATATATAGATAAGGCGGGCACCGGTTTTGTCATGCTCAAAAACCCGGGCGACGCCGTTTACTTCTTCAATATTTTCTTCCCTCAAAAGGGTGAATCCATGTAGTTTGTCGTGTACTTTCAATCTGTTTCTCCTTATTTTTCGTATTTTGATGCGGTTCATCACATATTCATTATCTATATTATTTTTATTTTGTCTCTACTTCCCAGTTCTTCAGATGCTCCAGATGCTCTTTAACCTTTTGCTCATAGCCGTTTTCTGTCGGCTTATAAAACCGTGTTCCAGCAAGATCGTCCGGCAGGTACTGCTGGGGATAATAGTTGCCTGGATGGCTGTGGGGGTAAACATAGTTCAGCCCTCTGCCCAGCTTCTCACTGCCTGGGTAGTGAGCGTCTCTCAGATGCCCCGGCACCTCAGAATTGGACTGATGCCTCACCGCGGATGTTGCGGCGTCCAAACCAGCGTAGGAGGCGTTACTTTTTGGCGCAGAGGCCAGAAAGGTTACCGCCTGAGCCAGGTTGATGCGCGCCTCGGGCAGTCCGATCATCTCAACAGCCCGGGCTGCGGCTGTAGCCACCAGCAACGCCATGGGCTCTGCGTTTCCGATATCCTCGGAAGCGGAAATCACAATCCGCCTTGCGATGAATTTAGGATCTTCCCCGGCTTCAAGCATCTTGGCCAGCCAGTAAAGAGCCGCGTCAGGATCTGAGCCTCGTATACTTTTGATAAAGGCCGAAATGGTGTCATAATGGTTATCGCCCTTTTTATCATACTGTACAGCCTTTTTCTGAATACACTCCTGAGCTGTTTCAAGGTCGATATGGATATAGCCCTGATCGTCTTTCTCCTTGGTCAGTATCCCAAGCTCCAGCGCATTGAGCGCGCGCCGTACGTCGCCGTTCGAGACGGCTGTCAGGTGATCCAGGGCTTCCTCGTCCACCTTGAGCTTCATACTGCCATAGCCCTTCTTTTTATCGGTAACAGCTCGTCGCAGCAGGCCCCTAATCTCATCGTCTGTTAAAGTTTTAAACTCAAAGATCGTCGACCGTGACAAAAGCGGCGAGTTGATCTCAAAATAAGGGTTCTCCGTTGTCGCGCCGATCAGCACCACCAGTCCACCCTCCACGCTTGGCAGCAGCGCATCCTGCTGTGCCTTGTTAAATCGGTGGATTTCATCGATGAAAAGAATCGACTTACGATTATAGATACCCAAATTATCCTTCGCCTTGTCTAAAATTTCTGTAATTTCTTTTTTACCGGAGGTTACGGCGTTCAATTCGTAAAAAGCAGCCTGTGTCCGGTGAGCTATAATCTTGGCCAGTGTGGTCTTACCGGTTCCCGGAGGACCGTAAAAAACCACTGACGAAAGCTTGTCCGCCTCGATAAGACGGTAAAGCAGCTTACCCTTTCCGATAATATGGGACTGTCCGACAAACTCATCCAGTGTGGTCGGACGCATCCGCACCGACAGCGGCGCGTTATCCTCAATCTGGTTCTCATAGTTCATGTCAAAAAAAGATGCCTGCACGATGCCTCACCTCGTTTCTATTATTCGTTTTTATTGTTTTTCAATCCAGCTGATTTCTTCTTCATTTATGTCAAAATACCCATAAATCCAACGGTCCGCCTCCAAAAGTAAGGCCTCCCGATCTTTTTGGTGGGTAGTCTCAGTCAAGTCTATAATTTTATCATAAAAATCCTTAAATTTGTCCGAAATTTCCATGCTCACGTCAGGAATTTTCAACTTTAGCACAGTATTAGGATAATACTCGTACAGATCAACACCAAGCTTTTTCGCAAAGGACTTAAAATAAAAATTATAAAGACGGCTGTTAAGCAGCACCACCAAAAATTCCTCGTTCACCTGGCTGTACAGTCGGTTCTTCAGTGTAAGACCATAGATATCCGCGCTGAAGAAATAGCGGTTCTCATCAATGGCAAAGCGATTGTCCTTTGCCTTATATGGAAAAACGATCTTTTTTTTCATAAAGCATTCGAGGTTCCTGCCCCACTGGATAGCATACCAGGGCAGACGCCCGCTCATGCACTCCCGCCGGCCGCTTAGCTTTTCTCTGAACTGCTTCAGGTAGACCTCCTCATAAGGATGTCGCTCGATGGCGTCAATCTCATTGGTATACAATATCTGTTTTCCCGGCGGAGTAATCTCAAAGGCGTGCACGTTCCGGTTTTTTATCCAGGGATGCAGAAACTGTGGATTGAAATTATACGCATCCAGCTCATTGTCGTCAAAGATAAAGGCTTTATCATTGCCGGTGATGATCCCCTGGAAGCTGTCCACCAGGTTTTCCAAGGTAAAGGGCGCGCGCTTCTCAATTTTTTCCACGATCGTTTTTGTCATGGGGCCGTAAAGCCGCCACAAAGCGTCATCCATCTGGCTCTGGCGCGTCTCAAAGTCCTCATGAAGCTTTGGCTGGCCGCTTTCCAGATCTTCAATGTAAACTGACGTTTCCCGCAGCTTACCCTTCTGTACAAAAAACCGGGAAACCCGTGCCGCATGCCGCGCAGGGGCCCTGCCCTTTATCAGAAGGCTCAGCGCCGGATCGATGCCGATGCCGCTTATAACACGCAGGCCATTAAAATCAATGAGCCGCCTGATCATAAAATGCTCGCGGATAAACTGCCGGAGAGCCCGCGCATTGTAGGCTTCCATAAAATACCTGGAAGTCAGGAATAAAAGCCTTCCTTTATCTTTCAGAAGCTCATATCCACGTTTAAAAAAGCAATAGGATAAATCCCCCTTGTTCTGATAAACATCGCTGTACAGGGCTTTTAAGCGCTTCATATAATCCGAGTCAATTTCCTTGTGCCCGACGTAGGGCGGATTGCCGATTACCACATCAAAGGAGCTGTCCTTAAAGTCAGCCGTGGACTTATCCAGACAGTCTCCCACCATGATACCTGCCGGATAGCAGTATTTCGGTCCCTTTAACGCCAATGTGATCCGGGTTACCAGTACAGCCAGAGGATCCTTATCCACACCGCATAATGATTTCTGAAGCAGCCGCTTGTGCACAGCCTCCTTTTCAAGATCCTTGGTGTTCTTCAGGATATAGTCATAGGCAGCGCTGAGGAGCGATCCGCTGCCGCAGGCCGGGTCTAGAATCTTTTCTTTCTTCACAACGCTCACACAAAGCGAAACCATATACTCTGCCAGAACATCCGGCGTGTAAAAAATTCCCTGGCTCTTTTTATGGCTGCGGTGCAGGCACTCCTCGTACAGCTCCCCGATGACGCTGGCGTTCTTATTTTCAAAACTGTCGGTATCCTCGATAAAACGCTTCACATCCTCCCAGATCAACCCGCTGAGTGTCAGTTTTCCCTCATCGGTCCAGTGATGGGAGTTTGAGACGCCGCGGCTCCACACCCGCATGATGCCGCCAACGGTAAAGTCTGTTCGCAGCTTTTGAGCGTTTTTTCGGTCTAAGACCACACGGCCGTTATCCACCAAAAATTTCAGGGTCAATATTTTAATGAGAAAAAGCAGTAACTCGCCCTTGTTCTCAACATAATCGTACCGTTTATAGACTTCATCGATCTTCTGTATTATTTCCTTCATCCCGGGAATCACTCCTTAGTCATACTCAGACCATTATAACAAAAAAAGATGCTGTTGGACAGCATCTTGATAAATTCTCTTTTATTCGTACAAAGGATATTTACTGGTCAGATAAGCTACCTTTTCTTTTGCCAGCTCCAGGTCTTTTTTGATCAGCGCTGCCTCGAAGGCGTCTGCGATAACCGACATATCCTCTTCCTTCATGCCGCGGGTAGTGACAGCCGGGGTCCCCACACGCACGCCGCTTGTCACAGTCGGTTTCTGCTTATCGTAAGGGATAGCGTTTTTATTGGCGGTAATGTTGACACTGCCCAGAATATCATCAGCCTCCTTGCCCGTCAGGCCGACAGCGCTGACGTCTACTAACAGCAAATGGTTATCGGTCCCGCCAGACACGATCCGGAAGCCTTTTTCGGTGAGCGCATCGCACAGTGCCTTGGCATTCTTTATGATCTGCTTCTGGTATTCTGTGAATTCCGGACTGGCGGCTTCTTTGAAGGCCACGGCCTTTCCTGCAATAATGTGCATCAACGGCCCTCCCTGTATACCGGGGAAAACAGCCTTATCAATTTTTTCCGCAAAGGCCGCCTTGCACAAAATGAGGCCGCCCCTTGGGCCGCGCAGTGTTTTATGGGTTGTGGTGGTGACAAAGTCCGCGTAGGGTACCGGGTTCTGGTGCAGTCCCGCTGCCACCAGCCCTGCGATGTGCGCCATATCCACCATCATCAGCGCATCATTGGCCTTACAGACCTTTGAAATACGTTCAAAGTCAATGGCTCTTGGATAAGAGCTGGCTCCTACTACCACCAGCTTTGGTTTCTTTTCCACGATCAGCCTTTCCAGCTCTTCATAATCGATGGTTTCCGAATCTGGGCTGACACCGTAGGATATAAAATTAAAATATTTTCCTGAAAGATTGACCTTGCTGCCGTGGGTCAAATGTCCGCCCTGGTCCAAACGCATCCCTAGCACCAGATCTCCAGGCTCCAGCACGGCAAAGTACACAGCCGTATTGGCCTGAGCCCCGGAATGGGGCTGGACATTGGCGTGGTCTGCGCCAAACAGCGCTTTCGCCCGCTCTCTCGCGATCCGTTCTACCTCGTCCACATACACACAGCCGCCATAATAGCGGGCGCCAGGTACGCCCTCGGCATATTTATTGGTCAGATGGCTGCCCATGGCCTCCATCACAGCCTCTGAAACAAAGTTTTCGGAAGCAATAAGCTCAATATGGCTTTGCTGCCTTTTGAGCTCCTTTTCCATAAACTCATAGATCTCCGGGTCTTCTCTTTTCACGTGTTCAAAATTCATTCTTTCTCCTCCACATACGCTCTTTTTCTGTTTATTTTAAATATTGGTTATCATTTTGCCGGTTAGACAGTTTTTCTAACGAGATGGCGATGCTCTTCACATAGGTCACCATTTCTTCCATCTTCGCTTTAAAGTAAAAAACAAACATAATTCCGGCCATCAAAAACAGAATTAAGATGATCGGAACAATGGTCCAAGCCGTACTGGCTAGGCTATTCATAAAGGTATTCATATTTTCTCCTAAGTTTGTCAATTTGGATTGTCCTTAATATAAAGACTATCGTCTGCAAATTAGTTACATACTATTTTAACACGAAAATACATTATTGCAAGCAGATTTTAAATTTTTCCCATTCCTTTTTAGCGCTTAAATAAAAAAACTATAAAATGTTTAGAAATTCTGCGCAGAGGTATATATATGTATAAAATTACTATAAAGGAGTGACAATTATGTTCCACCTCATTTGGGTTTTAATTATCGGCGGCATCATCGGTGCCATCGCCGGAGCTATAACAAGCAGAAGACTGCCAGCCGGCTGGGTCGGCAATATCGTTGCCGGGATCATCGGTTCATATCTCGGCGAATTACTTTTAGGCAACTGGGGACCGCAGATTGCCGGTATGGCGGTTTTCCCGTCTATTATCGGAGCGATCATCCTCGTTGTCATTGTATCCCTTATTCTTGGTTTAGGAAGAAAAGAAAGCTGACCACAGCATAAATAAAGGAGGAATTAACCATGGTACGTATATTACGCGCAGCTGCCGCCATCGGCGCAGCTGTTCTCATCTTCAGCCTGCTGAAAAACAAAGGCGCTGAAAAAGCATCCGACGGCGACAGCCTGAGAGATAAAGCAGAAGAAGCTATTGAAGCGACAGCCTCATCCATTTCCGAATGATTGACCGAGTCCGGCACAGCCGGACTTTTTTTATGCAAAAAACATCCCGGGGTGCAGCCGGGATGTTCGTTTGGGGAAAATGCTAAGCGCTCTTAATTTACTAAAAAAGAGGCGATGTTCTTGGAAACAAGCACATTTTACACCACCTCCACATTAAGATTCAAGCCAGACAGCCTAAAAATTTTGTTAAAATTCTGCGAAGCTCTGATTCTTTGCTTTCACCTGGCTTTTAAACTTTTCAATGACCTCGCCGACCGTCAGGCCATCCACCACCTCGCCGGTCTCGTTGATAATGCCCTGTATCCGTTCGTCGCTGTAGATTACATCCATATAGTGGCCCTGGTATTCTTTTGCTAGCTTCATTTCGGGTTCCTCTTTCGTAGATTGATACCATTGTATCTACCCAATCGGCTTATAAAAAAATCATAAAAGGAGATGTATTTTTGCAACACACCTCCCATCTAATTCTATTGGATTTTTTCCTTACCGCCCATATACATCCGCAGCGGTTCTGGAATATTAATGGTGCCGTCCTCGTTAATATTATTTTCAAGGAATGCGATGAGCATACGCGGCGGCGCAACCACCGTATTGTTCAGCGTATGGGCAAAGTATTTTCCCTTTTCCTTGCTGCGGACGCGGATACCCAAGCGCCGTGCCTGCGCGTCACCAAGATTAGAGCAACTGCCCACTTCAAAGTATTTCTGCTGTCGCGGCGACCACGCCTCAACGTCAATGCTCTTAACCTTCAGGTCTGCCAGATCTCCCGAACAGCATTCCAGCGTACGTACAGGAATGTCCAGCGAACGGAAGAAATCAACTGTATTGGTATACAGTCTCTCAAACCACATCATGCTGTCTTCAGGCTCGCACACCACGATCATTTCCTGTTTTTCAAACTGGTGGATACGGTAAACGCCGCGCTCTTCGATCCCATGTGAGCCAACTTCCTTTCTAAAGCATGGTGAATAGCTCGTAAGGGTCTGCGGCAGCTGGTTTTCATCTAAAATGGTATCGATGAATTTACCGATCATGGAGTGCTCGCTGGTGCCGATCAAATAGAGATCCTCACCCTCGATTTTATACATCATATTCTCCATTTCAGAGAAGCTCATAACTCCAGTGACCACATCGCTGCGGATCATGAACGGCGGGATGTAGTAGGTAAATCCACGGTCGATCATAAAGTCACGGGCATAGGATAAAATACCCGAGTGCAGTCTTGCAATGTCGCCGCTCAGATAATAAAAGCCATTGCCGCTGGTCTTGCGGGCGCTGTCAAGATCTACACCGTTGAATTTTTCCATAATGTCAATATGGTAGGGCACTTCGTATTCCGGTACCACAGGTTCCCCAAAACGCTCGACCTCTACATTTTCGCTGTCATCACGTCCAATTGGCACAGAGGGATCAATGATATTTGGGATCACCAGCATTCTTTCCCGGATTTCTCCTTCAAGCTTTGCCTCCAAAGCTTCCAGATCCTCCAGCTGCTTATTGATTCCCACAACCTGTGCCTTTGCCTTTTCAGCTTCATCCTTCTGTCCCTTGGACATAAAGCCGCCGATTTGCTTGCTGATGGTGTTACGCTGTGCTCTCAAGGTATCTCCCTCAGTTTTGGAGTCACGGTACTTTCTGTCCATTTCGACAACTTCATCCACTAAAACCAGTTTTTCATCCTGAAACTTTTTTCGGATGTTTTCCTTCACAAGCTCTGGATCGGTACGCAGTAATTTAATATCTAACATATTTCCTCCTTGAATCTATCAGGTGCCTCTTCGCTGCCTAAAGGCAATCGAAAATCCCCTTTGCTCATTATTATTTTACAGATATCACCAATTATAACAAATCTAAAACAAAATAGCCATTCTCTCATGGCCGAAATACTACTAAATCAAAATTTTTTTGTTTCTCCAACAAAAAAACACAAAGCTTTGTACATATAATGCTTTGTGCTTTTTATCCGATTCTTTTATTTCTATTCGCCTTTGACCCGGGTCAGCATCGACTGAAAGGGCAGGCTGGTACAGTCTTCATTATAAAATTGGTACCCATCCTTTCCTGAACGTTTCAGGTGATAAAGGGCTTGGTCTGCTTTGCAGAAAAGGACGCCATAGCAATCTCCGTCCTCCGGATACCGCGCCACTCCGATACTTCCGGTAATCGGTCGCTCGGCTGTATAACGCCTGAAATTCTCACAGATACCAGTGATTTTCTGTTCCAGACGCTCCTCGGAAGGATAATTTCTAAAAAATATCATGAACTCATCCCCGCCAATCCGGCCTACCGCATCCCCTGGCAGAGCGCAGCTTTTTAAATTTTCAGCCATCTGCTTCAGTACTTCATCGCCGTACAGGTGTCCGAAGCTGTCATTGATGGTCTTAAAATTGTCGACATCGATAAAGCAGAGGGCCCCGCACCGGGTTTCTGGATTGTTTAACAGCTCCCCAACCCTGTCCTCCATGGCCTTTCGGTTAAAAATCCCTGTCAGAGCATCATTTTCCGCCTCGTTTTTCAGCTTTATATATTCCTCCTTACGGCTTCCCAGCTCAATAATGTTCTTTACTCGTCTTTTTATTACAACAGGATCAAAGGGTTTTGTCAAAATGTCCAGCGCGCCGAGCGCATAGCCCCTGCGCGCTGCTGTTCCAGGCTCCTCTGCGGTTATGAGCACCACAGGCAGCGCCTCTGTCAGGGCTTCGTCCTGCATATGCTTAAGAACTTCAAAGCCATCCATCACCGGCATCATCACATCCAGCAACACTGCTGCCAGCACATCCCGGTTTTCACGCATACAGCACATGGCCTCATATCCATTTTCAGCTTCCAAAATCTCGAAGGTGTCCTGAAACATCATTCCCAAAGTTTCCCTGTTTTGTTTTATATCATCAACAATTAATATACTCCGACGCATACTGTCCACCCCCTTACCTGCTCTCCACCCCGGAGAGCCTTTCTAAAAAATACCACCCGGCCGAATCAGTAGCTGACCAGGTGGCGAAAACTCAGGAAACATCATAAAAAAAGCCGTGCAGGGGCACGACACCCATACACAGCCAAAAGTCATCAAAGCGAAAAAATGCTTACACAAATAAGCCTACCAAAAAATATAGGTCTTCTCTTGTTTTTGGAAGAAAAATAGCCTATAATAATCAGTATGCGGTACGGCCCCCACGGGACGTTGTGTATGGTGGTAGTGTCACCCTGCGCAAGCCGGACAGTGCTCCCAACACTTTCCGGATGCCGCATTTGTTTATTTAGTTTTCCTTATGCATTATTATACGTCTTTATTCCTTTTTAAGCAATCATTTTATATTATTTTTCTTCCAATTTCTACGGTTTGCTGCAATAAAAAAGGGCAGTACGTCTCTTTTCAAAACGTCTGCCACAGGCTTTTTTACTTAAAATATGCTCTTATTGCTTCCACTACGCCGTTTTCATCGTTGGATTTTGCCGTATAGCTGCAGATTTCCTTAAGCTGAGGGTGGGCATTTTCCATGGCATAGCTGTATCTTCCGGTTTTCATCATCTCATAATCATTAAGGTAATCTCCAAAGAGCATGGTTTCCTCATAGCTAATCCCATATTTTTCCTGAATCTTGTTGATGGCTGTTCCTTTATTACAGCCAGGGTTAGAAATATCCACCCAGTGCTCGCCCGAAACAGCGATCTCCATCTGTCCGCCAAATGCCTCCAAAAGAGGAGCATGACTATTTGTTTCTGCATTCACATAGTCATAAACAGCAATTTTACAGATGTCATCCTCCGCTGTCAGAATATCCTCCATTATGTCATAATGGTGGTAGTACATCTCTGCATTTTTCAGGAGCTCCGGCTCATCGCTTTCAGCGTAAGCACTCTTCAACCCACATATTACAGGACTGGCGCCCGGTATCTGACGTATCGCTTTAACGATTTCCCGAACCCTTTCTTTAGCAATGACGCTGGCAAAGATATTCATATCATTCTCAAAAACCACCGAGCCATTCTCAGCGATAAAGATCATCTTGTCTTTTACCGGCTCAAAAATATGCTCCAGATTATAATACTGTCTGCCGCTGGCTGCCACAAAGCGGACGCCCTGTTCTGCGAGCGACTCGATCAGTGGGAAAAGCTCTGGCGAAAGCTCTTTATTGCTGTCTAAAAGCGTACCGTCCATATCTGCCGAAATCAATTTAACCATTTTTAGCAAACCTTTCAAATTCAGTATTTCTTTTTTGTTTTTTATCTTATAATACATAATAATAACACTAAAAAAGCGGTCTGACCAGATGGTATGCTATTGTTTACCATTTCAGCTTTTGTCGATAACCTTTGCGATTAAGGAATGATAAGGATTATGAATAAGAAAAGGACGTCTTCCAATATAATACTGATTGCTATCGTGGTCGTACTCATTTTACTATCTGTTGCCAGCTTCATCCTGTATCAAAACAACATCCGAAATATCTTAAAAAGCTGACATGAAAAAATCCACTGACCAGGGCATTATTCTGACTAACAGCCTCATCGACAATTATTTCAGCGAGCTTGACACCATCGCTATTTTCTGCGGCGTTAACACAGGTATCAATGACACTTATGAACATCAGACCGATGATGACGTCCTCTTTTCTTTGGCTCAGATACTTTTTCATTGCTTCCGGGAAACCGATATTATTGCTCGCTTTGGCGGCGGCGAATTTTTCGTTTGGATCAAGGATCTGCCAACTCTGGAGGTCGTAAGGCAAAAGGCTGAGATGCGCTGCAATATTACCGCTGCCAGTCCTAACATACCCATTTCACTGAGCATTGGCATCGCCTAGTATCCCGGCGATGGCACCTCTTACGCAGAGATCATGCAACATGCCGATAAAGCTCTTTATTGTGCTAAGCACTCTGGCAAGGGCAACTACAATAGTCCACAATAAAAAAAGACGGAAATATCCGTCTTTTTTTAACCCTCATATGTCTCGATCAATCGCTCGATATTCGCGATGGTTTCTTTCTCAAACAAGGGACAGAAAAGCTCTACCTCTGTCCTCAACCTTACCTCATCATAGAAACGGTTCAACTTGTCCTCCATCACATATTCATCCATCATTTCGGGGTTAATATCTTTAAAAAACTCTTCGCCCATTTCTGTGATAAGATCTGCTTCATCCGGCGACATGGACGCCAGTGTTATAAACTCCAGAGGATACTCCTCCAGTCCTAGATAGATTGTAATACGTTTTATTTCTTCCATCCTATTGCCTTTCGTCTATGCTTGCGCATCGTTAAAAAAATCCAAAGCGTTTTTGGCTGTTCTTTCCGTCAGTGCACATAGGAACGCACGCTCCTCATCTGTAAAATCCCTGGTCAGAACCTTCATCCAGTTTTCCTGTATCGCTTTTATTTTCTGATAACAGGCTTCTGCCTTTTCTGTAGGGTACAGACAGCTGGTCCGTTTGTCGCGACTGTTTGTCTCCTTGGTTATAAAGCCTTTTTGGGTCAGCTTCGCGATGCCCCTGGTAATATTACTGGGGTTTAAATAAATCAGGGACTGCAGCTTATCCTGAGTGACCCCCGGGCCCCTCGCAGATTTTTATCACAAAAAATGCTGGCTTGAGCTAAGCCCTATCCCGGTCACTTCTCTGTCCAAAGCCATTCCTGTAAAATGGTTTGTCACCGATATCCACTTCATCAGACTTCTTGAAGACTCAAATTTATCCATAACAACCTCTTTAATTTCATGCGTCCGCAAATAATTTGCTGCTTCTGCACTTTATTATAGCCTACTGTTCACTGCTTGTCAAAATCAATCTTAGCTTAAATCCCTTCCTGCCCCTTGACAAAATATGTTGGAGCGTTTAAACTATAATCATAAGTTAAATGAAACTTACTTTTTTAATCCAATCGATAAGGAAGTGACGATATGAATTTATCAACCTTTATTATTGCTGCCATTGTCTTTATTCCAATGGCGCTGATTATCTATAACCAGATAAAAAAAGCCCGAAGCGGGCAGACAGGATGTGGCTGTGGCTGCAGCGGATGCGCTCATGCCAGCCAATGCCATCCGGCTCAAAAAACCGAACTTAAAAAAGACAGGAATTGATTTTCCTGTCTTTTTTATTAAAAGCTTGCAAAGGCCTTTCCAAACTCAACGCAGGCATGGCGGCCAGCATCGTCCGGGAACTCTTTGATCATCAGTCCTTCATCAAACAGGCGTGCTCCAGTATGCCCAATCCGGTCTTCCCAGTCGCGCATCCATTCGCCGTTTCCCCATCCATAGGAGCCAAAAAGCGCTACCTTTTTTCCTTTTAGCCTGGACTCAATTTCCTCAAAAAATGGTTCGAAGGTATTCTTTTCAAGGGCTTCACCATCCATTGACGGGCACCCGAGGGCTACTTTATCATAATCCTCAATCCGTTCAATCGGGAACTGGCTTACATTGTAAAGATCTGCTTTCTGCCCAGTCTCGTCGATTCCATTGGATATTTTTTCGGCCATAATCTCTGTATTTTCACTATTGCTCCAATAAATAACAGCAATATTTTTATTATTTTCATTCTTTCTCATCATTGTTCTCCTTAACGGTTCATAAATCATCGAATATCTTAGTAAAAGGTATACCCCTGTGTTTAAAAATTATTCATATCTCAGACCAATATATCCGTTTTTTTCACTCTCAGCCGGGATAGATTGATTTTATTTTTACCGTTCGGTCAAACGCCACCACAAGCTCTGCCGTTCCCTTTTCAAAGGAACACGTCACTATAATTTTCAATTCCTTATCCCAGTTATCGTCCTCAAGACCAGCTATCTCTCTGAAATCACCTTTTCCATCAGACAATTTTTCCCAGAGCCTTTCGAGTGACTGAGCGTCCATTTCTTCCTTTGCTTTGGTCGTATACAAAAAATCATCAGCTGCCTTTTCGTATGCTCCCTCAGCCAGCGCCTGTACCAATGAATGGGTAATCTCTTCTGATTTCACCTTAGTGTCCTCACCATATTTTCCCTTGTTGCAACCGGTAAACAGGAGCGCAACCCATATGGCGACCAAAAAAAGTGCCAGATATTTTTTCTTTTTCATTAATTCCTCACTTTCCTTAGCGTATTATATCTTCTATTGGGAATAATATCAAGTGAAAGACTTTTGCACAAATTGAAAAAAGCTTTTGCTTTTCGTCTCTATTTATATTAAACTAGAGAGTAACCACAAATTCTCAAATAATAAAGGGGTATCTGATGAAACTTAAGATTAACTCACGGGGAATTGGAAATGTTTTGCTGATTGCCCTTTTGGTTTTGCTGATTATTCATATTTTGGTATTATTTGGAATGGTATCACCTGATATTATCTGGGACACCACCATCACTGATAAAGCGTCCGTCGTTATTTCCGAATGGATTGCTATTTTCTTCATTCTACTTTTTGTCTTTGGCATACTGCTTAAGCTAAATTATCTTCCCATAAAAGGCTTACGGAAAAGCGCTGACAGCATTCTCTGGATCATGAGTCTCTATTATCTGCTGAATATCGTCGGCAACTTCATGTCTGACAATCCCATTGAAAAGCTTGTATATGCCCCTCTAACACTGATAATGATCCTGATGGCGCTTCGCTTGATCTTTGCAAAGGATCTTAATTCAAAGTACAGACGCAGGCCCCAGAAACGGTCTCAAAAAATACGAAGAGCTTCCTGAAACAGGAAGCTCTTTTTTTATTTGCGTGTTACCTTTTTAATTTCATCGGTGATTTCATTCATCAGGAAGTCCGTATATGGGATTTCTTCAAACAGGAAACCATCCTTTTTCATTGGTACCAGATGGGCTGAGCTTTCACATCTGCGGCTTTGGATCTGGTCGCCAATCTCAACATCCATCAGTTCAGGGATCTCTGTCTGAAGGACTCTGCGGATCATACCAGTACAGGTAGAACCCAGTTTTTCACCCAGGATTTCTCCGATTTCTACCACCATACCAATGTTGGTATAAGGCAGCGGGCGTCCGACAGCGGGTGTGACACGCTGCAGTCTGCCTTCGGTATTGATAAAGGTTCCTGCAATTTCAGGGAAAGCCAATGCCGGAAGAACAACGTCTGCCTTCTGGGCCGCTAAAGTCAGGTGCGTATCCTGAACCATGATAAAATCATAGCCGGATAAATCCACATTGGGGTCTTCGCCAAAAATCATAATCCCTTTTGCATTGTCCAGCACTTCAGGTGTTTGAGTAACGCCTAACAGGCTGAGCGCTTTGCTGTTATTTTTTTGCTCAACTCTGAAAACACCACGTCTTGGTCCATCGCTCTTTCCTAAAAGAACCGCGATATCTGCTGCCAAGGCAGAGGCCTCTTCTGTGATATACTTGCCGCCAAGGATCACCATCGGATGTTTTGCGTTCACCAGTGCATTCCCGATCATTTCAGATTCTTCACTGATCTCAAGCGCTGCCAGAGAATCCTTCAAAGCCTCTAAACCATCAGGCGTGTCTGCTGCCTTACGGTTCTCAAGAACATATTTTGTGATTTCACCCAGGAAATCCAAATCATCATATTCGGTTGTGAACTCATCCCCGATGCGGTTCATCCCATCTTCCGCAGCATTGATAAAGAAGATAGAAGCACCGCGCTTAGAAGCCTGGCTGAGCTTATAACGCAGAACAGGATTGTTTGTCCGAAGGCATCCCAGAACCAGTATAGCGTCTGCCGAAAGGACTTCATCCATACTGTGGATTTCTCCACTGCAAGGCAGCACGTCATTTTCGCCGTGCACGGTATTGCTGAAGGAGAAGGTTTCTGCCCTCAGACTGTCTGCCAGCTTTTTGATCGTGGCAATCTCTTCAGTAGTATATTTGGGTGAAACAGCGACTTTTAAAGCTTCTGCCCCATTTCTTGCAGAAATGGTCTGTGCTTTTTTGGCAATGGCGACAAAAGCGTCGTACCAGTCTGTTTCTTCCAGCTGTCCTTTGGCATTACGGACTAACGGTTTGGTCAGGCGGTCGCCCAGCTGAACCTGGTTTGTTCCAAAACGGCCTCGGCCACACATCACACCCTCATTATTCGCAGCGTTGATGTCCGTTGATACTGCTTTCACAATGGTGTCTCCCATGGTTTCAACCACCATCTGACAGCCAGCGCTACAGTATCCACAGGTTGTCAGTGTCTTTTTCGTATCGGTCGGTACATTTTTGAAGCCTCTTGCCCGTTCTCCCAGCGCACCGGTGGGGCATACGGAAATACAGGTTCCACAGGAAATACAGCCGGAATCAGCCAGTTTCCCACCAAGAGCCGGTACTACAACCGTATCAAAGCCTCGATTCATCAGGCCAAGGGCGGTCACACCAACCACCTCATCACAGGCGCGTACACAGCGTCCGCAGAGAATACATTTATTGGGGTTGCGTACAATAAACGGATGGTCGTCCTCAAAAATCAGCTCTTCATTTTCACCGTCAAAGCGTTCGGGCACCACCTCATATTGGTTAGCATAATCTACCAGCTTACATTCGAAGTAATCGTGACAGCCACATTCCAGACAACGTGAGGCTTCTTCCTTTGCCTGCTCAAGCGTGTAGCCCTTGACAACTTCTTCAAAGGTATTTTTGCGTTCCTCTGGTGTCAGATGTGCCATTGGGGGCCGTTTATATTTCTTTTTGCCTTCCAGGTAATCTGCGTCGATATCATCTCTGGTCACATAGTAAGGCTTGCGATAGCGGATTTCACGTCCCTGCAGATATTCGTTAATGAAGCCGACAGCCTTTTTAGCTTCTCCGATGGCACGGATAGCAATGGAAGCACCGTCATTGGCGCAGTCCCCGCCTGCAAAAACGCCTTCAAGGCTCGTTGTAAAAGTTTCTTCGTCTGCAATAACTGTATTGAACTTCGTTAGCTCAAGCCCGTCCATGCCTTCAGGGTTAATCCCCTGGCCTATGGCCAGAATAACCGTGTCCACATCAATCAGTTCCGTTTCCCCTTCAATGGGAACAGGGCGGCGGCGGCCACTGGCGTCCGGTTCACCCAGCTCCATTTTCTGGAGCAGCATCTGCTTGACATGGCCGTTTTCATCCTTGATAATTTCAATTGGATTGCACAGGTTCTTAAAGATAACGCCCTCTTCCTGCGCTTCCTCGATCTCTTCCTGTTCAGCAGGCATTTCTGCTACTGTACGGCGGTACACGTTGTAGACTTCCTTTGCACCTAAACGCACAGCGCTTCTGCAGGCATCCATGGCAGTATTTCCACCGCCGACAATGGCGACCCTGTCACCCAGGTTTGTTGGTTCATTGTTGACAATTTGTCTAAGCAGCTCAATCCCGCCAATGACGCCGTCCGCGTCAACGCCCTCACAGCGCAGTCCGCTGCTGGTCCAGGCGCCAATGGCAACATACATGGCGTCGTGTTGTTTTCTCAGGCTCTCAAAAGGTAGATCCTCGCCAATGCGCACACCCGTCTTAATGGTAACGCCCATATCTTCGATCAGTTTAATTTCCTCGTCCAGAACGGTTTTGGGCAGACGGTATTCAGGAATCCCATAGCGCAGCATTCCACCAGCTTTAGGCATCGCTTCGTAAATAGTGACCGCATGTCCCGCTTTTCTCAGAAAATAAGCTGCGGTCAGGCCGCCGGGGCCGCCGCCGATAACACCGATGCTTTTGTGAGTATCCGGCGCAATTTCAGGCATAAACATTCCCTTGTCAATATCCAGATCCGCCGCAAAGCGCTTGAGCCACAAAATGGAAACAGGCTCATCCACTAAACCGCGGCGGCAGGCTTTTTCGCAGGGGTGTGGGCAGACGCGTCCGATAGACGCAGGCAAAGGCAGACGGTCCTTGATCAGCTTAATGGCTTCCTCATATTCTCCGTTGGCTATAAGGCCGACGTATCCCTGACAGTCTGTCTGTCCCGGACATTCCAGCTGGCAGGGTGCCACACAATCTCCGATATGCTTTGATAACAGAAGCTCCAGGTTTGTTTTTCTGGATTCCAGCACTCTGTCAGATGTGGTCGTGATGACCATTCCCTCAGCGATGGGGGTTGCGCAGGCCTTCAGCAGTTTTGGATTGCCCTCCACCTCTACCATACAGAGGCCACAGGAGCCATAAACTTCGGTGCGTTCATCATAGCAAAGAGTCGGGATATCAATACCGTTTTCGCGGGCAACGTCTAAAATAGTCTGTTCCGCAAAACCCGTTACTTCTTTTCCGTTAATGTTAATTCTTAATTTCTTCATGTCCCTCTCTCCTTCCTAATCCACAGTTACTGCATCGAACTTACAAACGCTGGCACATTTGCCGCACTTAATACATTTTTCCTGATCGATAACGTGAACCTTCTTAGGCGCGCCCGAAATGGCCTCAACAGGACAGTTCCTGGCGCAACGGGTACAGCCGACACATTTTTCTTCATCAATGCTGTAGGTAATCAAGGCCTTACAGCTGTGAGCTGTACATTTATGTCTGTAAATATGATCTTCATACTCGTTTCTGAAATAACGCAGCGTGGTAAGAACCGGATTTGGCGCTGTCTGGCCAAGGCCACACATAGAACCTTCCTTAACTTTGAGACAGAGCTCTTCGAGAAGCTCGATATCGCCGTCGCGTCCATTGCCTTCTGTGATACGTGTCAGAATTTCAAGCATACGCATGGTTCCGATACGACAGTAGTTGCATTTACCACAGGATTCTTTGCGGGTAAAATCCAGAAAGAAACGTGCCATATCAACCATACAGGTGGTCTCGTCCATGACAACCATCCCACCGGAGCCCATAATCGCGCCGGTTTTAGTAATAGAAGGGTAGTCGATAACTGTGTCCACCAGCTCAGCTGGAACACATCCGCCGGATGGCCCGCCCATCTGAACAGCCTTAAAAGCCTTGTCATTTTTAATCCCGCCGCCGATATCATAAATGACATCACGAAGAGTTAAACCCATTGGGATTTCCACCAGACCGCCTTTTTTGATTTTACCGGTTAAGGCAAACACTTTTGTCCCCTTAGAGTTTTCATTTCCGAGCTGTCCATAGGTTTCACCGGAGTTTCTGAAAATCCACGGCACATTTGCGTAGGTTTCAACGTTATTAATATTGGTTGGCTTTGCCCAGTAGCCTTTCTGTGCCGGGAATGGCGGTTTGAGACGAGGCATTCCGCGTTCACCTTCAAGCGATGCGATTAAGGCGGTTTCCTCACCACAGACAAAAGCACCGGCACCTGCTTTAATTCTCAGATCAAAGCTGAAGTCTGAGCCAAAAATATTTTTGCCCAGATACCCTTTTTCCCGAGCCTGTCCGATGGCATTTTCAAGACGCTTGATGGCCAGCGGATACTCGGCACGGACATAGACAACACCCTGTGCGGCGCCAATGGCCTTAGCGGCAATGATCATTCCTTCAATGAGCGCGTGGGGGTCGCTTTCGAGCACAGACCGGTCCATAAAAGCGCCAGGGTCTCCTTCGTCTGCGTTACAGACTAAATACTTGACATCCCCTTTTGCCTTGTGGGCTTCGTTCCATTTAAACCATGTAGGGAAACCTGCTCCGCCTCGGCCGGCCAGTCCAGCCACCTTAACAGTGTCGATGATTTCTTCTGGTGTCATTTCATTAATCGCTTTTTCAGCTGCTTTATAGCCGTCAACAACCAGATAATCCTCAATGCGTTCCGGATCGATCACGCCGCAGTTCTGGAGCACCACACGCTTTTGTTTAGCGATCATTTCCTTATCCTGCGCTGCCATTTCCAGATCTGTAATATTTTTCTGTCCAAGAATATGTTCATCTACAATGCGTTCGACATCACCGGTGTCTACATTGACATAAGTAATCTTATTGCCAGAAGGATCGACCACATCCACGATGGGCTCCAGATAACAGGTGCCGATACAACCGGTTTTTTCGAGATCAATGCTCAGATTCTTTGCAGCCATCTGATCTTTAAAGGCTTCCTCCACCTTTGCGGCGCCAGCAGCGATACCGCAGCTTCCCTGTCCAATGATCACTTTATAGTTTTTCATCGCCTACGCCTCCTGTTCCTTCAGTTCTGTTAAGATGTTAACCACTTTATCCTTTGTGAGCTGACCATAGGTTTCACCGTCGATCATCATAACCGGCGATAAAGAGCAGCAACCCAGACATGCGACGTTCTCTAAAGTAAAAAGACCGTCCTCAGTGGTCTCCCCTTCTTTGATACCGAGATGCTCGACAACAGCTTCCTCGATCATCGAAGACCCATTAACATGACAGGCCGTTCCCTGGCAGAGCATGATCAAATGCTTACCGACAGGATTCATACGGAACTGGGCATAAAAAGTTGCAACACCGTATATTTTCGCTACTGGAATGTCTGTTTCACGAGAAATATACAGCATTAAATCCGGAGAGAGATAGCCGTAGGTTTCCTGCGCCTTCTGCAGGATGGTAATCAGGCTCCCTGCTACATTGGCATACTCATCCAGAACTGCATCTAATTCTGGAAATTTTGGTTCATCCTGACAGCCGCAGCCGCAGAGATGGTCATGATGGTGTTCGTGATTCATAATTACTCCTTACTTTTTTCTTCCTGACTTAACAGGCTTCCTCAACTTCTTCCACTTGCACAATGTATCCAATTTTTTTAAAGAAATTTTCCCGCTTTAAGGATAAAACGGGAATGTTTTGCGGTAATATTTTCTTATTCTATAATATAAATCCTTATTGATTTTATTATACTACTATTTCTAAAATTTGCAAGTCTTTCTTGCGAATTTTTTCACTTTTATTCTAATAAATTTTTCTTTCATTCTTCATCTCAATGGTTTCTCCTGTCTGAGTTGCTGCAGCTGCCTTTTTACTGGGAATAAGGGTCAGTATAATCCCACACAAAATAGCCGCAAAGCCACAAATCGTATAAAAGCTCGGGACCTCACCCACAAAGAAAAAGACGAAAACAGGGTTAAGTATTGGCTCCAGCAGCGATAGAATCGACGCTTCAAACGCAGATACCAACCGGACCCCTTTGAGAAAAAACAGGTAAGAAATACCAATTTGAAAGACTCCGAGCAATACAAGGTATAACCAGTTTACAGTGGGGATGCCTGAAAAAGATATCTGGCTGTGCATAAACACAAGCATTACTCCAGCCATGATAAAATTGATAAATCCAATGATAGTGATATCATTCATCGGATACTTTTTCTCCATAAAATACTGTTCGAGCGCGTAAGCAATACCTGCCGACAAGGCCAAAAGGTTTCCTGCCATGGCAGTCGCATTCCCCGAGGCATTCAACGGGTCGCAAAAAATAATAATAATACCGGCCAGAATCGTAACCCTTGGAATAAACTCCCACGCGACCAGCTTCTTTTTACCGCCGATAAGATAAGCCAGATACAGCCACAAAGGCGCTGTACACTGCAATATAATCGCATTGGCGGCAGTTGTCAGCTTAGTGGCAATGACAAAGCTGATGGTTAGATAGGTATAGGAAATAATAAGCCCGATATAATTTTTGCTGAACTTGATTTCTTTCCATTTTATAAACGGCAGAAAAACACACCCTGCAATCAAACTTCTTGCAAAAGCAATGCTAATTGCACTCGCTTCAATGCTTTTAATCAAAAGGCCGCCTGTGCTCATTAGCGTGACGGCCAGTAAAATAAAGCATGCTCCTCTATTTTTTGAATTCATTCCCTGCAGCACCTAAATCATCCGGTGGCCTCTTTGAAGGCCAGTATCGCCGGAGCGCACAAATTCCAAAATTCCATATGGCTCAATCATATTAAAAAACGCATCGACCTTATCCCGGGTACCGGTGATTTCAAGTACCAGGCTTTCGCGTGCCACATCTACAACATTGGCTCTGAATAAATTAGAAATTTCTACAATGTTGGAGCGGGTTTCGTCGTTGGCTTTGACCTTAATAAACACTAGTTCCCTGCGAATTGAATCCTCCGGTTTAAGCTCAATGACCTTGATGACGTCGATAAGTTTGTTTAGCTGTTTTTTTATCTGGGCAAGAATATGCTCATCGCCCGTAACCGTTATGGTAATGCGAGATACCTGAGCATCCTCTGTTGTGCCGACAGTCAGGCTGTCAATATTATAGCCGCGCCTTGCAAAAAGCCCTGCAATACGGCTTAAAACCCCAAAGTTATTTTCAACTAAGAGGGATAAACAATAGTTTTCCATGGCTTCTCTCCTAAATCTTTATAAAGTCTTCATGAACCTGACATTCAATCAGAGTCGGCCCGTTGTGGGCAATGGCGTCATTCAAGGCCGCTTCGGCCTCTGCATTGGTGCTCGCCTGATACCCTTTAATGCCATATGCCTCAGCCAACTTCATAAAATCAATGCTGAAATTAATGTCTGTCCCACTGTAATGATTTTTTCCGTAATTATCATGCTGAAGCTGACGCACCATTCCAAGCTTGTGGTTATTGATCATAATAATGTTGATATTCAGGTTATGTTCTGCGATAACCCCCAGCTCGCCCATGGACATCTGAAAGCTGCCATCGCCGCAAATTGCAAAGATCTGTTTCGGGTTTTCCCGTGTCGCAAAGGCAACGCCACCGGCCGCTGGAATGCTGTATCCCATAGTCCCCAAGCCGCCTGAAGTAAAATAATGCCGGTCCTTGCAAACCTTAAAATACAGCGCAGACCAAATTTGATTCAGCCCGACATCTGCAACGACGGTCGCATTATCCGAAGCAATCTCCCCTAACTTTTCAAACAGAAGCTTGGGATTCACCAGGCCCAGTTCCAGATGTGTATCATACAAAAGCGGATGATTTTCCTTGATAATCTCAATGGTTTTCAACCAGTCCCTGGTATCCTTTTTCAAATCCTTCTGGATCAGATCCAGTAAAACCGTACGTGCATCGCCTACAATGGGTACATTGGTATCATCAATGTTTTTCCCGATTTCTGCAGGGTCAATATCAATGTGGATGAGCTCCATATCATTGATCATATCCATCAGGTTATTGGTTCCCCTGTCAGACATCCGGGCGCCTACGCAGATACAGAGATCTGCTGCCTCTAAAATTTTATTCGAATACTCAAAGCCATGGCTGCCGGCAATCCCGCAGTACAACGGATTGTCTTCCGGAAAACACCCAATCCCCATCAGTGTAGTGATAACAGGAATCCCATTTTGTTCTGCAAAGGTAAGGAGTTCTTTTTCGGCATAGCTTAAAACCACGCCACCGCCGGCATAAATGATCGGACGCTTAGCTGCTTTCATCTTTCTGATCGCTCTCCGTATCTGACCCGTATGTCCCTCGTAGGTTGGCTTATATCCCCGTATTTCTACCTTCTCACAATATTTGATACTTTTGAGATTCGTATTCTGCACATCTCTTGGAATATCAATCAAAACAGGACCTGGCCGGCCTGTGGAGGCAATGTGAAATGCTTCTCTTATAATCCGCGGAATATCTGCCGCGTCCTGAACCAGATAAGAATGTTTTGTAAATGGTTCAGTGGCACCGGTAATATCCGCTTCCTGAAAAGCATCCGTTCCAATAAGATCTCTGTTAACCTGTCCTGTAATGGCAACAAGCGGAATAGAGTCTAAATAAGCGGTAGCGATTCCAGTGACCATATTGGTTGCCCCCGGACCAGAGGTTGCCAGGCAGACACCTACCTTGCCAGACTCTCTTGAATAACCGCTGGCGTAATGGGGTCCTGCCTGTTCATTCCGGACCAGCACATGCTGGATGGGTGATTCACGAAATGCTTCGTATAAGGGCAGCAGCGCACCGCCCGGATAACCGAAGACAACCTCCACATTCTCTTTCTCCAAACACTTTAAAATTAATTTTGCCGCTAACAGTGGAATCACTCCCTTTACTTTAGTATAATTTAGTAATTCAGTCTATGATATTATTTTTAAAATAAACTGTCAAGACTATTTTAAAAGATAAAAATTTAACGATATATCAACAATTTACCTAAGAGCGGCGTTTTAACGGTAATCGCCTTCTTAGGACACATTTCCTGACAACAGTAGCACCGAATGCATTTATGATAATTGTAATGCGGCACACGGCCCTTGTGTGTTTCCTTCCAGGTCAGCGCTTTATCCTCCAGAGGACAGGACGCGACACAGATACCACAGCGCACACAGCGCTCCTCAATGATAACGGGTTTTCTGGTAATCAACCCTCTGATTTTAGACAACTGGCCAATGGTGCTGTTCACCTCGGACCGGACTGGAATCCGCTCAACATTAAAGTTCCGGTTGACGTGGTCCTCCAGCTTTTCGCCGAGGATCTCAATTCTACCAGCGTCACCTGTGCCAAGTCCCATCTCTTCACCAGAAACAATTGTTGGCACATAAGACGGCTCCAGGTCCACCAAACGGGCAAAGGTAGCATCCAGAGCGACAGGATCATCTGAAACCAGCAGCAAATTCATGGCAACGGGTGTGCCTGACGCCGGGCCATTCCCCTCCATGGCGATAATCCCATCCATGACAAAAAGACGGGGCTTTATGCAGAGGTTCAAATCGACCAGCATTTTTCCAAATTGCAGGCTGTCAGGATAACGCGCGTGGCACGCTCCCTTATTAAATCCATAAACACAACCAAGCTGGTTTTTTACCGCACCGGTAATCCGTGTGAGACCGTGAGTTTTCATCTTACAGATGCTGATAATGGCATCGCTTTCCAAGACACCCTCAGCCAGTTCAAATTTCTTGGTCGTCACCCCTTCAGGATAAGCGACTGATTCTCCCTTTGAAAACTCCAAAAGTGAGATGTCATGCCGGTCGGCCACTTCCTTGATTCCTGCTTCCTCTGCAACCTTTTCAGGATTTCCGATTCCCGGAGAATCGCCATAGCAGAGATGCTTACACGCCGCCTCTTCCAGAATGCGAACCACTGCTTCAAACACTGCCGGATGAGTCGTTACGGCACTTTCCTTTTTCTTACCGCGAAGCAGATTAGGCTTCAGTAAAATCTTTTCCTCGGGGCGGACAAAACGCTCGATCCCCCCCAGTGCTGATACGCCCTTCTTTAGAGCTTTATAAACAGCTTCTGTGTCATAGGAATCACATTGAATTAAAGCTACCTGAGACATTCCTTACCTCTTTATTTGCCAGTCAGCTCGATGCCGTTGGCCGTCTGTTTTATTTTCTTTTCTTTCATCAGCTTGCCCAATGCGCGTTTAAAGGAGCTTTTGCTCATCTTAAACTCCTTGCTGATGATTGAAGGATTCGTTTTGTCATTATACGGCAGCATGCCGCCGTTTTTCTTCAACTTATCCAGAATTAAAAACGCATCCTTCGGTATTTCTTTATAAGCTTTTTTATTGGGGCTTAAAACCAGCTTGCCATCCTTACGAATCTCTGTGACTCTGGCCTTGATTTTATCGCCACAGTGAAAATCGGAGGTCATTTCTTTTTTCAGGATCATGCCGTGATAGGCGTTGTCTACAGCGACAAATGCTCCAAGCTCTGGATTGATCTGATAAATATACCCTTCAACCCAATCGCCGTCCTTATAGGGTGACTGAGCCTTTAGCAGCGGATAAACCTTCATGGTCGCACACAGACGGTTGCTCTTGTCAATATAAAGATTCACAAGGTATTCGCGCCCCTTCTGCACTCTTGTAATCTGCTCATGGTAAGGCAGCAAGAGATCTTTCTCCAGGCCCCAGTCCAAAAAGGCGCCGACCTTAGTGATGTCCACCACCCTTAAAGGCGCAAACTCGCCCAGCATAATTTTGGGCTTTCTTGTCGTCGCGATGAGACGATCCTGGGAATCCCGGTAAACAAACGCCTCAATTTCATCACCAACCTTACAGTTTTCAGGCGCTTCCTTTTGCGGCAGCAGAACACTGTCCTTCTTTTTATCACTACTATCGCCTGCTGTTAAATATAAACCTACTGATGTCTGACGGTCAACCGTCAAATGCTGCATTTTTCCTATTTCGATCACTTTACTTTCCACTTATTCCTTTTTTAAAATTTTGTATACAGATTTATCTTATTGCAAAAAATAGGACTTAAAAAGTCCTATTCAGCCATTACTTAATTTCTTTAATTTCTTTTCGGTTCGCTTCGATTTTATCGTTCAGCTCTTTCAGCTGTACCTGGAGGTTGTAGAGTATTTTATCCGAATAATGCTGTGTCCCAATACGCAACTCTTTAGCGCTTGCCTGAGCATTTTTTATGATCGTTTCTGCCTGAGCCGTGGCGGTTCTGGTAATTTCGTTGGTATCAATCATTTCCTTCAACTTTTTCTCAGCTTCATTTTTGATCCGCTCTGCATCTCCTTCTGCTTCGACCATTATTTTTTTCTTCTGCTCTACTATTTCCCGGGCCTGTACCAGCTCTGCCGGCAGTTCCTCCCGTATTTCATCGATGATTTCCATTATTTCTTCGGGACTGACCAAAGCCTTTGACGAAAATGGCAGGGTATTTCCCTTTTCCACAAGTTCTTCCAATTCAGTTAGCAGTTCTAAAACCTTCATTCTCTAGCATCCTTCCCATATTTTATCCGTATCGCTTTTTCAACATGTGGAGGTATGAAATCTGACACATCCCCATCGAATTCCATAAGCTCCCGCACGACGCTTGAGCTCAAGTAGGAATATTGATTGTTTGTCACCATAAAAAAAGTTTCAACATCACTGTCCAGTTTTTTATTTGTCAGGGCCATCTGCAGCTCAAATTCAAAGTCCTGTACTGTCCGAAGGCCCTTCAGGATTACCTGGGCTCCTTTTGATTTTGCATAGTCCACCAGCAGAGAGGACGAAGCATCAACCTCTACGTTTTCCAAATGGGCCACACTCTCTCGGATCATCGCACACCTTTCCTCACTGGAAAACAGGTAATTCTTTTTATAATTTACCATTACGCACACAATGACCTTATCAAAATGCTTTGAGGCTCTTTCTATAATGTCCAGATGACCAAAGGTAACCGGGTCAAAGCTTCCGGGATACACAGCACTTCTCATTGACCAAAATTCTCCCAACTATAAAAACTGACTAATGTCGTTCCATACTTTTTTTCTTTATATTTTGCAAATGATTTAATCGTTATTGGCATTATAACAGATTTTTCGTGTTCCATCATTATAATTCCATCAGAATTCAAGATTTTTTTCTCACAGATTTTTTCCACGATCGAAATCATGCTAATTCCATCCTTATACGGTGGATCCATGTACATCATATCACATTTTACTGAATTTTTGCATAAAAAACCAATTCCTTCTTCTGCTGAACATTTTTTTACAATTGCTCTGCTTTCGAAACCAGTCAATTTTAAATTTTTCTTAATAATACCAATGCTGTCTCTGGAAATATCAAAAAAATAGGCCTGCGGAACCCCGCGGCTGAGAGCTTCTATCCCCATGGCGCCGCTCCCGCCAAAAAGATCAACAAAAACCTGGGCTTCCCTCAGTTCTACCTGAATACTGTTAAAGACAGCCCCCTTAACCTTATCTGTCGTCGGTCTTATAAAGTCGCCGCAGATGGATACAAGGTTTGTTCCTCTTTTTTCTCCTGCTATTACACGCATTTCATTCTCCCTCTAATTCATAGAAATTTCCGATAAATTTTTGTAGAATGTTTCAATAATCCGAGCCCTGTAGGCCATTGTCTCTTTATCGCTGGAATTGTAAATTTCTGTTGCCACTCTTTTGGTTTCACTTATAAGATCAAAATCCTCATAAGGATTTAACGCTTTGAATTCGGGGAATCCGTGCTGCTTCAATCCAAAATAATCGCCCGGCCCGCGCAGACGGTAATCTTCATCTGCGATCTTCTTGCCACTGTGGTTGTTGACAATCACGCGCATCCGCTCAATGGTCTGTTCGTTTCTGGAATTAGAGACTAAAAAGCAATAGGATTGATGCATTCCCCGCCCCACACGCCCCCGGAGCTGATGGAGCTGGGACAGACCAAAACGGTCTGCGCTGAGAATCGTGATCACTGAAACATTGGGCACGTCGATCCCAACTTCAATAATACTGGTAGCGACCAGAAGGTCAATTTCACAGCTGTTAAAGGCATCAATGATCTGCTTTTTGTCTTCAGCAGGCATACGACTGTAAAGACAGGCTATGCGGTAACGGCTTCCGTAAAACTGTTTTACCTCTGAAAATACGCTTTGAATGTCCTTAACCTCACTCATTTCCTCTGACTCTTCAATGAACGGGCAAATGACAAAAGCCTGCCGTCCCTTGTTCATTTCATCTGCCATAAAATTCAAAATCTTCGGATAAGATTTCTCATTATAAAAATAGGTCTTAATTTTTTTTCGTCCTTTTGGCAGTTCGTCAATGTAGGAAACATCCAAATCGCCATAAAGAATTAACGCCAGTGTTCTGGGAATTGGGGTAGCGCTCATGACCAGTGTGTGTGGTGTTTCTCCCTTTAGACTGAGCCTCCCGCGCTGCTTAACCCCAAAACGGTGCTGCTCATCGGTGATGACCAAGCCCAGATTATAATAGGCCACGCTGTCCTGTATAAGTGCATGCGTACCGATGATCACCTGCGCCTCACCGCTGGCAATGGTCGCCAGCACCGCGTTTCGTTCTTTTGCTTTCTGTGAGCCCGTCAGAAGCTCAACACGAATGCCGTAGGGTTCAAGATACTGTTTAAAATTCGCGGCGTGCTGGTTAGCCAGTATCTCTGTCGGCGCCATATATGCGGTCTGGTAGCCATTGAGCGCCATGAGATAAGCACACGCAACCGCAATGATCGTTTTTCCAGAGCCTACATCGCCCTGAACCAGCCGGTTCATAACGATTCCCTTTTTCATATCGTCCACAATGTCATCAAGTACCTTCAGCTGGCTGGCTGTCAGTTCAAAGGGAAGGCCTTTGGCAAAACGCCTGAGCGCCTCAAAATTGTCAAGACTGATCTTTGACACACCGTTTAAAGCCCGGCTGTTCATAATACCAATGTTGATCTTCAGCGCTTCCTCAAACTTTATCCGTCCCTTTCCTTCAGCCACATCCTCGGGTGTATCCGGAAAATGTATTTTTTTAAGGGCCTGCTCTTTTGACAGCAAGTGATACTTTTTCTGGTAACGCTTTGGCAAATCGTCTTTTATGAGCATCTGCTGCTTAAAAACAGCAGCCATATATTTTTTTAGCGATTCCCCTGGAACGCCCTCAATCTTGGGATAAACAGGGGTAAGAATAAAGAAATCCTCTAGCTTGCTCTCGTGAGCAAACTGGGGATTATACATTTGACGCCGATTATTCTTTATGACAACCTTTCCGAAAAAATAATAGGTTTCATTTTCGGAAAAAATATCTCTGAGATAGGGCTGGTTAAACCAGACGATCTCGCCTTTTACCGGTTCGCCATTTTCAAGCGTTTCAACAACCGGCAGCACAAAAAGAGACATATTTTTCCGGATACGCCGCAGTGTTCCTCTTTTCGCCGCAACAGCCTTTATGGTTACAGACTCCTCAGTTTCTGTTTGAAACGAGCCCATTATTTTTCGATTCAGATACTTTCGGGGATAAAAATCAAGCAGCTCTTCAATTGTTGTAATACCGTGTTCTCCAAAAGCTTCAGCCCTTTTGGGACCGATACCCGATATGTTTCTAATTGAATCCGATGCTTTCATCTTATCCCCTCTAAATTTACTCTACCGACACAATGTAATAATACAGCGGCTGTCCGCCTTCGTTAATTTCTACATCGCAGTCTTCAAATTTTTCTTCCAGATCTTCAACCAGCGCTTCCGCATCGTCCTCAGCCACATCTGAGCCGTAATAAACAGAAACCAGCTCGCTGTCCTCGTCAACCATTTTATCCAGAAGTTCTTTGGTCACCGCAGCTACTTCATCGCCCTTCACGACGATTTCGCCGCCGAAAATACCGATAATATCATTTTTGGCAATCTTCAGGCCATTGATCTTTGTATCCCGAACCGCAAAGGTAACCTCTCCGGTTTTAACCGTCGGAATGACTTCCAGCATGTTCTTTTCATTTTCTTCCCAGTCAACCTCGGGCTGGAAAGTCAGCATTGCTGTGACACACTGTGGAATTGTCTTGGTTGGAATAACATGCACATGCTTTTCTGAAATGGCCTGTGCCTGATTGGCAGCCATGATAATATTGCTGTTATTCGGGAAAAGGAAAATTTCTTCCGCATTGGTCTTTTCTATTTCATCCAGAAAATCCTGGGTGCTTGGATTCATGGTCTGTCCACCGGAAATCACACGGGTAATCCCCAGATCCTTAAACAAATTGGTAAGGCCCGCTCCCGGGGATACGGCTACAAAACCATAGGGCTTAGCTGGCTCACTGTCTTCAGCTTCCCCTTCAGGTGCGCCGAGCATTTCACGCATATTATCAACCTTCATACGGATCAGAGCGCCATAGGTCAGACCTTTTTCAAAAGCCTTGCCTGGGTGGTCAGTGTGCACATGCACTTTGATGATGTCGTCATCTTTAATGACGAGCACACAGTCCCCGATCGTATTTAAATATTCACGCAGCTCATTATCGTCCGCTTCGGCAGCGTCCTTAACGATGAATTCAGTACAATAGCCAAAGGTAATGTCCTCAGGCCGCATATTTGAATCGTCGACAAAACGCTCGCGGTCGCTGATATTCAGATGCACCTCCTGGCTCAGCTCCTGATTGGTCATTCCTTTATAGGCGCCTTCCATAATAAAAATCAAGCCTTGTCCACCGGCGTCTACCACACCAGCTTCCTTTAATACCGGCAGCAATTCTGGTGTTTTCGCCAACGATTTTTTGCCATAGGAAATGATGTTTTCAAGATAATCGTCCAGATTATCGTAACGGTCGTAATTGTCCATGGCAAATTCGGCCATTTCACGCGCAACTGTCAGAATTGTACCTTCAGTAGGCTTCATGACAGCTTTATAAGCAGCGTCTGCGGCGGCGCGAATCGCCATTCCAAGGCCCTTGATATCCAATTCTTCTTTATCTTTACAACCTTCGGCTAAGCCGCGGAGCAGTTGAGACAGGATAACGCCTGAGTTGCCGCGCGCACCGATCAAAGCACCGCTGGATGCGGTCTTTGCCACACTATAAAGGCTGACGCCCGTCATTTTTTCCAGCTCGCTTACCGAATGTGAGAAAGTTAAAGACATATTGGTTCCTGTATCGCCATCCGGTACTGGGAACACATTAAGCTCATCTACTGTTTTTTTATAGATTTCGAGATTTTTCGCACCATACTCGAACATTTTTTTTAGCAAATTTCCATCAATAATTTGGGTCTTCATGCCTTCCTCCACCTACACTCTTACGCTTACGACATTAACACTGATGCGTTTTACCTTCAGTGAAGTTTGTTTTTCAACGCTATATTTTACAGCTGAAATAATATTTTCAGCCACCACAGAAATCTTTATTGCCTGCTCTACGATCACGTACAGATCGATAATCAGCTTTCCGTCGTCATCGATCTTGACGCCGACGCCCTTACTGGCCTGCTCTCCCGACATTATTTCAATCAAACCGTCCTTACCGCGCTGATGTGCCATACCGACTAAGCCGTAGCATCCCATAGCAGCGTTTCCGGCAATATCCGCAATCGCTTTACGCGAGATATCAATATATCCTAATTCATTTTCTATTTTCATTGGTAAATACTCCTTTATCTTCTTTACTCAACTATATCATATCTATTTTACATAAATATTTCAAGAAAGTCAAAATTCTTATTGCATTATTTTTAAATTTTGTGATATAATAACCTCTGTTTTAGTAGAAGAATAGCGCAAGGGAGGTTGGACAAATGGCTAAAGAATGTTTTGTATGTAAAAAAAGCGTTGTGTCTGGCAACAATGTCACTCACTCTAATAAACATAATAAAAGAGTATGGAAACCTAATTTACAAAAAGTTAAAATTGTACTTGATGGTACTCCACAAAGAGTTAATGTTTGCACCAGATGTTTACGTTCCGGTAAAGTTGAAAGAGCATAGTTCTCGTTTTAACTTATAAAAACGTGCAGGTATAATACTTGCACGTTTTTATTTTACTCATTTATAATATCAACCATCAAAATTCCTTGCTCTACCGATATTTCAGGACATTTTTCCACTGTTACATTACTGATGCCATACCCTGGAGCAAAATGCGCCATCACACCATTTTTTACCGGATACTCAAATCCTTTAAGGTTAATTCCGCTGGCCTGATCAGTAAATGCCAGAACTGAGACGGTCGTTCCCACCGGCACATCCAGGACAGCACTGTCTTTTACCAGAAAAATCCGATTGCTTTCATTGACAATCTCACCCTGAATTCCTTCTTTTAAAAGACGGTTCAGTAAATAAAGATTTCCAAAGCTGTGATCAAACCGGCTTCCCAGAGCGCCGAGGATTACCACAGTATCAAAGCCTTTTTTTACGCAGTACTCAATAGCCAGCTCAGTATCCGTTTCGTCTTTATGTGTAGAATGGGGTTCTATAACCACACCCCTTTCTGAATAATCTGCAAGCAGCTCTGCATGGATCGAATCCATATCGCCAACTAGCAGTTGTGGCGTTATGCCCAGGGAATGAGCGGCGTTTGCGCCGCCGTCGGCACAAATCACCTGGAAATTCTCCTGGTTCTCCAGATAATTTTTATAAAAAGCTAAATTTTCATACTGCCCGTTTGTAAAAACAACTGCTTTCATTCTAATAGTCACTTCTCTTATTTTTTATTTCATCCAAAAGATAACTGTAATGCTCATAACGCACTGGGCTGATTTCACCCTTTCCAAGCTGCTCTTTTACTGCGCACCCAGGCTCACTCTGATGCAAGCAGCTCGCAAATCGGCAGGAGCCCTCCTCAAACTCCGGAAAATAAAACCGAAGATCCTCCTTCTCAATTTCGCCATCGAGCTTGAGGGATGAAAATCCCGGAGTATCCAGCAAATACCCGCCGGCCTTTAAATCCAGCAGTTCAACATGACGTGTCGTATGCTTGCCGCGGTTAAGCTTCTGGCTGAGTTCTCCTGTTTCCATGACACCTGCCTCACACAACCTGTTGGCCAACGTTGATTTACCTACTCCTGACGGACCAGCGAGAAAGGCCGTTTTTCCCTCTATTTGGCTTTCAATCGCCCGCAGGGCATCGTTGTCTTCCTGATCAAAAGCAAAGCATTTATAAGGCGTTTTCGCGTAAATATCCATAATCCTCTGCAGCTCATCTGCCTCCACAAGGTCTGTTTTTGTAATACAGATGACTGGTTCAACCTCTTTCATTTCTGAGGCAATCAGCAGTTTATCTAAAAGCAAAAGGTTTGGGCTTGGATTTTCTCCGGCAAACACAATTAACGCCACGTCTACATTGGATACAGGCGGGCGTACAAATTCGTTTTTTCTTGGTTTTATTTCATCAATTGCCAGTTCGTCCCTGTCATTTTCGACCACCTCTACAAAATCACCGACCATGGGCTTGATTTTCTGGTGTCTGAAAATGCCGCGGGCTTTACATTCTAATAAAGAAGTGGAACCGTTGGGTCTTACATAGTAAAACCCTCCGATTCCTTTGATAATTCTTCCTGAGATTCTATTTTGTTTCATGCGGCATCACTTACTGTTCTCCAGGCTCTGTTGAAGGATCTGGTTTTGGCGTTGGTGTCGGAGTTGGACTCGGCGTCGGAGTTGGGCTCGGCGTCGGCTTACCGCTGCTGACCACAAAATTGATTGAGGTGCCTCTTTCGGTTTGTGTTCCCTCTGTCGGTGACTGGCTGATGACGAGGCCGGCGCTCACAGTGTCGCTTTCACTGGTCGTTACCCTGCCTACACTCAGTCCGCTGTCCTCAATCTGCGCCTCTGCGGCGGACTCACTCATCCCCACGATTCCAGGAACCGTCACGAGATCCTGTCCCTTGCTGACATAAAGGGTAATGCTGGTGCCTTCAGCGACACTGACTCCTTCGCCAGGATCAACCGAATAGACAATGCCTGTGGCAACATCGCTGTTGTACTCACGCTTAACATTCTTAACCAGCTTCAGTTTGTCGATGGCCGCGGTGGCTTCTGCCTCACTTAGCCCGATGACCTTTGGCACCGTGACATTCTGAGTTCCCTTGCTCACTGTTACCTTGACAGTCTGTCCTTTTTTCATTTCTCTTCCCTCTTCAGGATTTTGAGAAACGATTTTGCCAGATTCAACATCTGAGCTGTATACCTGGTTTTCAACCTCCAGCTTTAATCCCGCCTTTTCCAGCTCCTGCGTTGCCTGTTCCTGGGTCATGTTCTTAACGTTTGGAACCATAACCGCCTTTGTCGTCAATGTATTCACCAAGATAACGATCAGGATAATCGCCAAAATACCGCCAGCAATGGAAAAAGCAATAATTTTTTTCTTTTTCTTCCGCTGGGCCTGGACCAGATCGTCTTCTTCTTCCTCGTCATCTTCATGATAACCGCTTTCGATCGGACCTGTAACCGGCTCAATTTTAAAAAGCCCTTCATCGCCGATAATCTGTGTTTCATCGCTGACTGCAGCACCGTTATCACCTACTGCCGCATTCGCGTCCACCATAATTTTCTCAAGGTCATCGATCAGCTCATCCATATTCTGATAGCGGTCTTCAGGCTTTTTATGAGTCAGCTTAACCACAATATCATTGACACTGGTCGGTATATCCGGCATGATTTCCTTCGGAGGCACCAGCTCCTCCTGAATATGCTTAATAGCAATGGTAACGGTATTTTCCTCATCAAAAGGAAGCTGTCCGGTCAGCAGCTCATAATACATGATGCCGAGGGAATAAAGATCGGAACGCTCATCCACAAAGCCGCCTCTCGCCTGTTCGGGTGAAATATAATGAACAGAGCCCATGGTCTGGTTGGTCATGGTTACCGTAGAGCTGGTGATGGCTCTTGCAATACCAAAATCCGCAACCTTTGGCACCAAATCGCGAGTTAAAAGAATGTTGTGGGGTTTTATATCCCTGTGAATAATTTTATGCTCATGCGCACATTTAAGCGCTGCCGCCACATCAATGATAAAACGGGTGGCTTCTTTATAATCGAGATGTCCTTTTTTATTCAAGTACTGCTTCAGGGTAATGCCATCCACATACTCCATAATGATATAATAGATATCACCTTCCACACCCACATCGTAAACTGAGACAATATTTGGATGGGAAAGACCCGCAGCCGCCTGAGACTCGCGGTCAAATTTCTTGATGAATTGTTCGTTTTCTGTGTACTCTTCACGCAAAACCTTAACCGCTACATAACGGTTAAGCTTACGGTCCTTTGCTTTGTAAACATAGGCCATGCCTCCGCGCCCGATCAATTCAATTATCTCGTAGCGATTGTTCAAGACCTTACTAATCATTGGCAGTTACCTCTTCCTTTGGGTTAAACAGTACAACGGTAATGTTATCATTGCCACCGTTGTGGTTTGCTAAGTTAATCAATTCCTTGGTCGCGTCTTCCAGAGAATACGTTAAGACAATTTCCCGAATAGCCCCTTCGTCAACCATATTGTAAAGACCGTCGGAGCAAATCAAAATGACATCCTCCGTGGTTACCTGATAATCATACAGATCCGGCTGAACAATATCGTCTGTTCCGAGCGCGCGAGTAATGACGTTTTTCTGAGGATGGACACTAGCTTCCACCGAAGTGATTTTCCCCTCATCCACCAGCACCTGAACCAATGAGTGGTCCTTTGTTAACTGCTCCATTCCTTCTTTGTTAATGCGGTAAGCCCGACTGTCGCCCACATGAATAACGCCTAAACGGCTACCATCCAATATGCACATGGTGAGAGTCGTCGCCATACCAAGACACTCTTCACAATTTCGGCTCACATCAATAATCTCGTGATTGATCGCATTGACAAAATGGTACATTTCGTCATAGTCAAAATAATTTTCGACATCTGACAGCTTTTCTTTTATATAATCAACAGCCATCTGACTGGCGATTTCACCGGAACGGTGACCGCCAAGACCATCGGCTACTGCGAAGACATAGTATTTTCTTCCACTGTTTTCAATGGTAGCTGCCAGACAAGCGTCCTGATTCACTTTTCGTTTGGCACCTATGTTTGAAGAATACGCGCACTTCATCTCATCACCTCTTCATCCCGTCTGCTTTCTGGCGCAGCTGTCCACAGGCCGCGTCGATATTATCGCCTATTTTCCTTCTAATTGTACAAGTAATACCGCGTTTTTTCAACTCATTGCTAAAAAAATTTACATTTCGGCTTCCCCTGTACACACTTTCCGTAACCGGATTCAGGCCGATTAAGTTGATATGACAAGGCATTTTTCCCAGTATTTCAGCAAGCTCAGCTACATCTTCGGGCCGGTCATTAAATCCTTCGATCAATGCGTATTCAAATGTGATTCTTCTCTTTGTTTTTGTAAAATAATTGTTACAAACCTTAAGAAGTTCTTCAATCCGGTATTTTTTTGCCACAGGCATCAATGTTTCCCGGCGTTCCTGGAAAGGCGAATGCAGTGAAATGGCAAGGTTGATCTGAAGGTCCAGTTCTGCCAGCGCTTCAATCTGGGGGACAAGGCCACAGGTAGACAGGGTGATTTTGCGCTGTCCGATTCCCCAGCCCTCGTTTGCGATGTTTATAAATTTCAGTATATTCTCATAATTATCCAGCGGCTCGCCAATCCCCATAATTACGACATTGGAAACTCGGATTCCTGCTTCCTGCTCTGTCAGATAAATTTGATCCAGAATCTCGCCTGCCTCAAGGTCTCGGATTTTCCCGCCTCTTGTGGAAGCGCAGAACGCGCAGCCCATCCTGCAGCCGACCTGACTGGAAACGCACAGGGAATACCCGTGATGATAGGACATCAGCACTGTCTCAATGCTGTTGCCGTCCGGCAGACGGATCAGATATTTTCGGGTTTCATCCACAGGGTCTTTCTGTATTTTTTCAATGCTTCCATGTTCGATAGCATACCGGGTTTTCAGCTTTTCCCGAAGGCCTTTCGAAAGATTCGTGCAATCGTCAAGATGCGCCGCCTTCTTTTCATACAGCCATTGATAGAGCTGTTTCCCTCTAAAGGACGGCTCTCCGGCTTCTTCCATCAGCTTTTTACACTCATTTAATGTTTTTCCAAATATATTTTCCATCAGAAAATGGATTACCTTTCTATCCAATTAAAAATCCGGCATAAAGCCGGATTCTAATTGAGTCAATACACTTTTACTTATTATAACACAAATTCTAACAAAATTAACAATCTTTTTTCAATTTTGCCATAAAAAAGCAGTCACAGCCATCATCAAGGGGGCTGGTATGAAGGCCGATCCCCTCTTCTGAGACGGTTTCTATGCTCATAAAGGGGTACTCCTTCAGCACCCGCTCAATCTGCTTTTCATTTTCATCGCTGTTGACCGTACAGGTACAGTAGACCAGTGTCCCACCTGGCTTCAGGTATTGTACCGCATGATCCAGAAGCTGTCTCTGAATCCGGATCAGCTCTTTCCGGACGTTTTTCGTGATAGTATAACGTATCTCAGGCTTTCTGCGGATGATGCCAAGGCCTGAGCAAGGCGCGTCCAACAATATCTTGTCAAAAGCTTCCTGATCCTCTTGTCTGAAAATACAACCGTCTGTTTTCTGTGTTTCAATATTACGAATGCCCAGGCGGCCAGCGGTTTCCTCGATCAGCTTTAGACGGCTGTCAAAAATATCGCGGGCGACAACAGCGCCTTCATTTTCCATTAACTGGCTCAAATGGGTCGTTTTCCCCCCCGGCGCAGCACACATATCCAATACACGGTCCTTCTTTTCAGGCCCCAAAAGCCGCGCGGCCTTCATAGCCCCCTGATCCTGAACCACAAAATAGCCAGCTGTAAACAGCGGGTCACGCTGCACCTGATTCTCAAAGCTCCCCAGACAGCTTAAATGGAGAGCATCACCGTCAAGCGCTCCCTTTTCACAGCAAATCCCCTGATCTGAAAGTTTTCCTTCCAGAGTATCTCTGTCAATTTTAAGCGTGTTTACTCTTATGGTAAAAGGAGGCTTTTCATTGAGCAGAGGAATAATTTCCTCCGCCTTTTTGGCACCGAAGGTTTCATAATATTTATGGATGATCCAGACTGGTATAGAATAACGGATGGACAGCGCCTCCTTCTCATTGCTGAAGGAAGAAAAATCAAAAGTCTCATCCTCAGCCTTGTTCCGGAGTATGTTTCTGAGCACTCCGTTGATAAACCCTCTGGCCTTTGGCTTAAGGCTTCCAGCTATCTCAACGGATTCATTGACCGCAGCATAGGCCGGAATTTTATCCAAAAAATAAATCTGATAAACCGCGACCCGGAGTATTTCCAACACCTCGGGGTCCAGCTTATTCAGATCTTTTTTAATATGCTTTTTTAAAAGGTAATCCAGATACAGCTTGTTTTGGAGAGTCCCGTAGACAATATTAAGATAAAGTCCACGATCCTCTTCTTTATAATAATTTTCTCCAAGCACCTTTTTAGTTTCCAGATTGGAATAAGCGCCCTCCCTGCCGACTCTGAGAAGCGTTTTTACGGCTTGTTCGCGAATTCTCATAGGCGGCTAGTTCCTGTTCCGGAGCGCTAGCAGACGCAGCAGGTTTAAAAAAGCCATAAGGGTACTGGCAACATAGGTTAACGCTGCCGCCCGAAGTACTTTTTTAACGCCCTGTTCTTCACCTGGAGCAATAAGCTGATACTCTTCCAGAGCCGCGACAGCCCTCCGGCTTGCATTAAATTCTACCGGCAGTGTGATAATATAAAACACGAGTGAAACACAGAACAAAATAATCCCAATGTTCATCAGTGTCACACCAAAGCCAGTACTGCCTCTGCCAAAAATCAGGCCGATGAAAAACAAAGGCCACGCAGCATTTGAGGCGAAATTGCAGACTGGTACGATGGCATTGCGGAAGCGCAGAGGGAAGTAACCCTCCTTGTCCTGAATGGCGTGGCCGGTTTCATGCGCCGCGACGCCGACAGCCGCAATGCTGTCCTGGCTGCCTACACCGCCAGACAAGCGCATAACCTTGTGTCTGGGGTCATAGTGGTCTGTCAGGTTTCCGCCAATGCTCTCAATCCCGACATTGCTAAGTCCGTTGATATCCAGCAACTTCCGCGCTGCTTCGGCCCCGGTCAGACCGTTCCTGGTCCGCACACGGCTGTAGGTTTTATAGGCACTGCTGACCTGATACTGCGCATAGGCCGCTAATATAAGCCCAGGTATCAAAATCAGCATTGAACTGTAATAACTTAAAAACATTTTATTTTCCTCACAATTTTAATTATTTGTGATCCATTATACAAAAGCACTCTAAAATCAAGCTTAATCTATTCAAACCGCGAGCCCGGAGCGATACTATTCCCATTGAAATAAACCTTTGACGGCATTCTTTTCTTACCCGGCATCTGAATTTCTCCAACCACCAGTGCACCGTCACCTGTTTTTACAACTAATCCATGCTTTGTATCTGCCCGCAGGACTGTTCCAGGAAGTTCTTCTCCAGAATAGTCTAAGCTTTCCGGCTCAAAGCATTTTATCTTTTCGCCGTTTAATTCAGTATAAGCGCCAGGGAAAGGATCGGTACCGTTAATGCGCCGTAGAATTTTAAAGCTCGTTTGATTCCAGTCAAGCTTTCCGGTAGTCTTTTCAACCTTATCTGCATAGGTTGCCTGGGCTTCGTCCTGTTTTTCAGGGACCGCCGTACCGTTTTTGAGAGATTCCAGCGTGATGATCAACAGCTCTGCTCCTTTTTCCGCCAAAAGGTCATGAAGAAAACCGACGGTCGTTTTCGCATCGATGGGCACACTCACCTTTGCGAGCATATCGCCTGTATCCATGCCAATATCCATCTTCATGATGGTGACGCCCGACTCTGTTTCTCCGTCGAGAATAGCGTGATGTACCGGAGCGGCGCCCCGGTATTTGGGCAGCAGTGAGCCGTGAATGTTCACAGAGCCTAAAGGGGGCATAAACAGGATCTCCTCAGACAGTATCTGACCATAGGCAGCTACCACAAAGACGTCTGCTTTCAGCGAGCGCAGTGCTTCGACCGCTTCTGGCGTTTTAATCTTTTCAGGCTGCAGGACCGGTATTCCCAGCTCCAGCGCGCGCTGCTTCACCGGCAGAAATTTTATCTTTTTTCCCCGCTGGTTTGGCCGGTCAGGCTGAGCGACCACAGCCGCCACATCATGTCCGGCCTCCACCAGCTTATTGAGGGCGGGAACCGCAAAATCGGTGGTTCCCATCAATACTACGCGTAATTTTGTCATTTAATTACCCTATCCAGAAACACTATGCCATTCAGATGATCAACCTCATGGCACACAGCCCGGGCCATCAGCCCCTGGCATTCCATTTCATAGCGGTCACCGCTTAAATCGGTATATTCAACTGTAACGAATTCCGGCCGTTCCACTTTGCCGGAGCGGTCCGGAAAGCTTAAACAGGCTTCTTCCTCAACAACTGAGCCTTCCTGCTTTGTAATCTCCGGATTAATCAAGGTTACCGGGCCTTCACCGATATCAATCACAATCAGTTGTTTCAGCACCCCGACCTGAGGCGCCGCCAGTCCAACACCTTCCTCAGCATACATTGTATCCAGCATATCTTTTTGCAGTTCAATGATCCGATCATTTATTTCCGTAATCTCTCGGGTCTTTTTTCTGAGAATCGGATCGTCGTTTACCCGCATTTTTCTTATAGCCATTATATTCTCCTTTCTACAAGGTAGCAGGGGGATCAATCTCGATCGACACCTTTGAGGCCAACCGCTCAATTTCTCCTGCCGCCGTTATTTCTTCAATAATATGTTTAAAGGCATCCAAATCCTTTGCTTTTAACAAAATTTTCCAGCGAATCTGACCATTTCCACGAATCACGCCAGATAAAAAGGGCTCAAATATTTCCACATCCGCTCCAGATCCGCAGGCTTTTTGCAACGAACGAAAAAACTCCCGGCTGTCATCCGCCACCTGTACTTCATCCGAATGAAACAGACTGAACAGAACAAGGTGCTTTTCGGGCGGATAGCCCATGAGACGCCGATATTCAAATTCCTGTCGATAGAAATCCGAAGGATTTTCCGAGGCCAGTGCCTCGTTCGTTATATTATCCGGCTCATAGGTCTGGATCAGGCACGGCGTATTCTCGGTCATGCGGTTGAAAAAGCGCCTGTAAAGCTGATAGGCGTTTTCCGATGAGCTGTAATCCCCGTGGTTTAAGTCGCCATCGATGAGCAGCGCCGCGGCTAATCCAATATTTTGAAAATTAAAATTTCTCAGCAGCATCCGCGTACCCAGAATAATATCCCAGTGTTTTTCCGCGAGCTCTTGTTTGACCCTTTTGAAATCATCATAAGAGGCAATGGTCTCACCGTCCAGCTTTAAAATATTACAATCTGGGTAACGATTTTTGAGCAGCTCATAAACCTGATCAATGCCCAGCCCCAGCGCCTTGATTTTTTTCTCTCCGCATTCGGGACAGACCGTGTTTCTTTTTTTAGTATACCCGCAATAATGACATTTTAAAACATCGCTTCCCGCGTAGTATTTCAGACTGACCCCACAGGCAGGACACTTTTCGACATAACCGCAGCTTCTGCAAAACACATAGGAGGCGTAGCCGCGCTTATTGATCAGCAGCATAGCCGTCTTTTTTTCGGCCAGTGTTTTTTCAAGACTCTCCCTGAGGCGGCAGCTCATAAAATCAAAATTTCCCGACTTCATTTCGCTCTGCATATCAACGATAACAGGCACGGGCTTTTTTCTTACAAAGCAGGGCGCATTATAGATTCCTGTCCACTCCCCGCTCTCTGTGTTTTTTACGGCGGCAACAGACGGAATCTCGTCACTGACAATCAAATCTGCGCCGCAGAGGGCTGCGTATTTCTGGGCAATGGTAATGGTGTTATACCGGGGCATGGCAGCCGCGTAATAAGATGGATCGCGCTCTTCATCGACAACGATGAGCCCAAGCTTTCTGAAAGGCATAAACAAAGCGGCTCTCGAGCCCACCAATACTTTTATCTCGCCACAGCTCACCCGTTTAAAAATCTGGTATCGCTCCTTCTGACTGAGCTTCCCATGACAAACTGCCACAGCATTACCAAAATATCGATAAAGCAGGGCCCGCATCTCAAGGGAAAGCCCAATTTCCGGGAAAAGCATCAGGGCAGTCTTTCCCCCGTTCAGGCATTCCTCTACCGCTTTACAGTAAAGCATGAGTCTGGTATCTGAATTTTCCTCAAAAATAAAGCATGGGCGGCCCTTTTGCCGTTTTTCCAAAAACTGGCGGTACAAAAATTCACTGCTCTCAGAGAGTGTAATTTTTTCCGGCATTGCTTTTCCATCGGATACTGCGCAGCTTGTATCCCGTTCATAAGCTATAACCAGTCCCTTTTTCTCTAAGGTACGAAGACTGCTGCCCACCGCTCCCAAAAGCTCACAGAGTTCTCTTCTGGTGAAGTCTCTTGTCTCAAGCAGCTCAAGGATCTTTTTCTGAACCGCTCCGCGGACCGGTTCCTTTCGCACAAGCCGGTAGACTCTTTCAATGGACTCGTAAGGCTCAAAGGCGATCCGGTTCTCGTAGGGATCTTCCGCTGAAACTTCCAGCCGTTTAACAACCTTCACAGGGTTTGTAAAATGATAAAGGCCCTCATAAAACAAAGCGCAGTAGGTGCTTTTCATCCAGAGACATAAAGCGATCTGTTCCTTTGTTAAAATCGGGCTTTCATCAATAACTGCTTCAAGTTCTTTGATTTTATCCGGATAAGCGGTTTCCTCTTTTACACGGACCACAAAGCCCTCAAGCTGACGGTTTCCGTTCCCGAAGGTTACGCCGACGCGCACTCCGGGAACAATGACCGACTCAAACCTTTCCGGTATTTTATAATCGTAAGGATGATCAATTCGCTTATTGGTCTGATTTAAATAAATCTCAGCAAATTTCACAACTGTTCCTATAAATCTTCAGCCATGTCAGCCGTTGTCTCCGCTTCGCTGAAAAGATCATCTTCCGGGAAAACAGCATCTTCAAAAACATCGTCAACCTCTGAGGTTTCCACAGGCTGTACGGGGCGCACAAGATCCTGTGCGATTTCGGCAGTGGCAATGGAAACTGGATTATCAATGGTAATCTTGACCAGGGGTTCGTCACCGTCAATGATCTCTCTTGCTCTTTTAGCAGTCGCCAGCACCAGCTCATATTTATTGCTCGCTTTGGAAATTAAATCGTTGATGGCTGGGTAGCGCATCCCTTTACTTGTATAATTATCTGTAATATTTGGTTTCATTTCTACCTCCCTAGAATATCATTTACTTTGTTTTTCAGACGTTCAGTTCTGCATTTTTCAGCAGTGATAATGGATTCGACCTGATGCGCCGCCACATTTTTATCCTGATTAATGACAATATAGCTGTAATCATCCGCGTTGGTCATCTCATCATAGGCACAGCTCAGGCGCATTTCCATCTGCTCCGCACTTTCTGTTCCACGCATTTCAATTCTTCTGCGCAGCTCCTTCATGGACGGGGGCGCTATAAAGATATAAATACCTTCCTTGTAGTTTTCCCGAACCTTCGCGGCGCCCTGAATATCGATCTCCAATATAACATCATACCCTTCTTCGAGCAAATTTTCAACATAATCCTTTGGAGTTCCGTAATAATTATCATATACCGTTGCGTATTCCAGATATTTCCCCTGCTCAATACGCTGTTCGAACGCTTCTTTGGTGACAAAGAAGTAATCCTTCCCCGGCACTTCATAATTTCTTGGTGAACGGGTGGTCTCGGAAACGGAAAGCCGTATCTCCGGGCGGTTTTCACGCACAATTTTACACACCGTACCCTTACCGGCACAGGAAGGCCCTGAGATAACAATCAGAATTCCTTTTTCCCGTTCAAAAAATTTTTCTTCATTGCTCATATTCACTTAAACTCCTCCAATTTGCTGACATTTTTTAAAATTATTCGATATTCTGTATCTGCTCGCGGATTTTTTCAATTTCACTTTTAACATCTACTACCAGATTGGCGATGCCGATGTCGTTGGCCTTTGAACCGATAGTATTAATTTCACGGTTTAGTTCCTGAACCAGAAAATCCAGCTTACGGCCTACCGGCTCATCCTCTTCTCCGAGAATCTCCTTAAGCCGCCCGGTGTGGCTTTTAAGCCGTGTCAGCTCCTCGCTGATATCCAGCTTATCCGCCATAATGGCTACCTCGGTTAAAACGCGCTTTTCATCCACTTCCATGGAATCAGTGTAAGCTTCTACTTTTGCACGAAGCTCCTCCTGATATTTTTTCAACATCTCGGGGCTTTTAGCCTCAATGGCTGAAACAGCCTTTTCGATGGCGGTGCAGCGGGCCGCAACATCCTTTTTGAGGGCTTCCCCTTCGCGGTTCCGGCTGGTGTCTACCTGTTCCAGCGCTTCATTCAGCACAGGAGCCATTTTACGCCAAACCGCTTCGTAGTCTACGCCCTCATCCTCAAGACTTACAACATCTGGAAATTTGGCGATCAGCCCGGGGCTCAGATCATCGTCGATCATGGAGTCCAGAGTTTTAATTTCATTCAGAACATTGATATACGCTTTAGCCAGATCGCGGTTAAACACAATCCGCTTATTCTGGGCGTCGATCTCGTTGTATTTGATAAAAACCTCAATGCGTCCGCGCGCGATCTTTTCACTGATGGCCTTTCGGATGTTTTCCTCAATAGGATTTAGCGACCGCGGCAGCTTCAGAAAAAAATCTCTGAAACGATGGTTAATGGTTTTTATTTCAATCGATATCTCCAATGCCTCGTCTCTGTAATCCTTGCGGCCAAAACCTGTCATACTTTTCATTTTTGTTGCCTCCGTTCTTTTCAGGCTTACAATTCTCTTAAAGCTGCAAATAACGCTTCTTCTTCATTGGGAACCTGCATTTCATAAGCACCCGTAAAAACAACCTTTGCCGGCCCTGTCATAAAAACAGCGTTTCCGTCAAGCTCAATCACCAGGTCCCCGCCAGATAAGCAGGCGTGAACCTTACTGCCAACCAGGCCCATGCGGTGCAGCACCGCAACGGTCGCACAGGTACCAGTACCGCAGGCCAGTGTACGGCCAACGCCGCGTTCCCATGTATCCATGGCAATACTGTCGCGGCTGATCACCTCCGCGAAGCTGATATTACATTTGTTGGGAAACATGGCGTGCTTCTCAAAGTAAGGACCAACCTCCTCGATTGGGAAGCTGTCCACATTTTCAACTAAAACAGCCATATGCGGATTTCCCATAGACGCGCAGCCATAGGTAAGCTCCTGATTCTTATAGGTGATCTTCTCGCCAAGGAGTGTCGCTTTATCTGAAATGACCGGGATATCCTTTGTCTCAAAGCTGACACTGCCCATGCTTACTTTGATGGTTGATACCCCCCGATAGGATTCTAAAACCTGGACACCGATTTTCCCGGCTCTGGTTTCAACCTCAAAAGGCTTCGAAGCATCCACAATCCCCGCATCGGCGGCGTATTTGGCGAGGCAGCGGACGCCGTTGCCACACATTTCCGCGATGGAGCCGTCCTGGTTGTAATAATTCATTCGCACATCACAGGACTCTGAAGGCTCAACCAAAATCAAACCATCTGCGCCGATTCCAAAGTGCGGCCTGCACATCGCCTCTATTAACTGTGCCGGAAGCTGGATGGAATTGTCCATATTGTTAATGACGATAAAGTCATTTCCGGCACCCTGCATTTTTGTAAAATTCATTCTTAAGCCTATCTTTCCATTTTGAATTATTTATCTTCTATCATATCCAAAAAACTTCCAAAAAACAACAGGAAATGCTAGAATAATTTGAAAAGATTAAATAAAGAATTCAAAATCTCCAAAATAGATGAAGGGAATTAAACCAATGGCATTTGACGGCATTACTACCAAACATTTAATAAAGGAATTACAGGAGACGATCGTTGGCGGCCGTATCCGCAAAATATACCAGCCCGAGAGCGATGAAATCCGTATGACCATTAACAGGGAAAAGGAAAACTATAACCTTTTGATCTCAGCCAACGCGAATAATCCGCGCGTCTATCTGGCCGAAAAGCTTAAGGAAAACCCAGGCACGCCCCCCAGCTTCTGCATGGTGCTCAGAAAGCATCTTCTCAATGGCATCATTGTAGACATTGTGCAGCACGAAACCGACCGGGTGATCGAGTTCAGTATTTCTGGCAAAAATGAATTCAACGATGTGGTAATCAAAAAGCTGGTAGTCGAGATCATGGGCCGAAACAGCAACGTTATTTTAATTGATGATAAGACAGACGTCTCCGGCGAAAGGCAGGAGGGTGAGGATATCATTCTGGACTCCATGAAAAAGGTGGGCTCCGGTTCCAACCGCTACCGCCAGATTCTGCCTGGCAAGGTCTATATTTATCCGCCCGAAAGCGGACGCCAGAATTTTTTATCCCTGACAGAGGATCGTTATTATAAAATGGTGGCAGAAAACTCCGAAACGGTTACCGAGCGCTTCTGGGTACAGTGTTTTCTGGGCCTGAGCCCCATTATCGCCCGGGAATTCTGTTTCAGAGCAGGCCTTAACCCCGAGCTCAAGCTCAAAGAATTTTCAAAAAAGCAGCTCGGCTATTTATATCAGGCTTTCAGCGAAGTCATGGATGAAATTGAGAAGGGGCCTAACTGCGGTATTTACTACTTCCGGCGTGAAATCATCGATTTTTCAACGGTCAACCTCCACCATATGACGGATAACGAATGCACTGCCTATACAAACGTCTCAAAAATGCTGGAGGCCTTCTACTATATCAAGGATAAAAAAATCCGTTTTAAGGCCAAAAGCGCCAATCTGAGGCATCAGCTGGACACACTGCTGAAAAAAAATTACAAAAAACTCCAGAACCTGCATCAGGATATGGACAATTCCAAAAAAAATGAGAAGAACAAGCTCTACGGCGACCTGATTACCGCCAATATTTATATGATTGAAAAAGGCATGGAGGAGGTTTCGCTGGTAGATTATACCGACCCGGAAATGAAAACTGTCAGGGTTCATCTCAAGGTCAATGAAACACCTTCCCAAAATGCCCAGCGCTTCTATAAAAAATACAATAAGGGCAAACGGGCCCAAATCCAGCTGGCGGAACAGATAAAAACAACCGAGGAACAAGTTTATTATCTCGAAAGCCTGACAGGCGGCCTGGATCAGTCTACAGAGCTCAATGAGCTAGACGAAATCCGCCACGAATTCATGCATTCTGAATTTAACAAGAAGGGCCTGACCTCCAAGGAGGCAAAGAAAAAGATCGCAGCTTCCAAGCCACTGCACTTTATATCCTCTGAGGGCTTCGACATCTATGTTGGAAAAAACAATTATCAGAATGATTATATTTCTACACGCCTGGGCGTAGACGAAGACTGCTGGCTTCATGTCAAAGATATTCCTGGCTCACATGTTCTGGTCGTAGCCAATGGACGCTTCATCACAGAGGATACCCTTCTTGAGGCAGGAATGCTGGCAGCCTGGCACAGCAAGGCCAAAAACTCCGAGAACGTCCCGGTGGATTATGTCGAGTTCAGGTATTTAAAGAAGCCAAAAAAAGCCAAGCCTGGCATGGTTATTTTCACCAATCAAAACACCATGTACGTTACGCCCAACAAGGACAAAATCGCTGCGATCCAGCAGGTTTTGAACAGCAATGAGCAAATATAGTTTAAAAAGCGCGTTAAAAGCATCTTACCATCTTTAGCTTTCATGCGACACATACGTCAAAGCGCAGCGTCATGTGACATAAAAAATAAGGGGGGCTAGTAAGCATTTTTCAATATAGTTTATTTATTTTACCATCATGTTGTATTACAGAAAACAAAAGCGGTCTGCTTAAAAATGAAACAGACCGCTAACACTGCCCGCGCATTGTCATATGTGTCACATGAAAATGCACGGCTTTATTTTTCGAATTTTATATTTTTTAAGAACCAAAGCTTTTACTCAATTTCCTTCAACCCGTCCAGAATCGCCTGAAAGGCTTCGGGTAAGGGCGCTGAAAACTCCATATATTCACCGGTGTGTGGGTGCTTGAAGCCTAACAGCTCGGCATGAAGGCACTGCCCCTCTGTTTTGAAGGGATTTTTTTTATCACCTTTATACAGGGGATCACCGGCAATGGGATAGCCAATGGCCTGCATGTGCACCCTGATCTGGTGCGTTCTGCCGGTTTCCAGCCGAAACTGCATCAGTGTATAGCCTTCAGCATAGCGCTTAAGGGTCTCGAAATGCGTAACCGCCTCCTTGGAATTTTCCTTAACCACCGCCATCCGAATTCGATCCTTTGGATGCCTGCCAATGGGCATATCAATGGTGCCGCGATTATTTTCCATAATCCCTTTTACCAGCGCTTTATACTGACGGGTAATGGTGTGCGCCTTCAGCTGCTCTGTCAGATTCTGATGCGCTGCATTATTTTTTGCCACCATTAAAAGACCGGAGGTATCCTTATCGATTCGGTGGATGATCCCCGGCCGGAAAACACCGTTGATATTTGACAAGGCGCCGGTATGATACATCAGTGCATTGACCAGCGTGCCGGATGGGCTGCCCGGTGCAGGATGCACCACCATCCCCTTTGGCTTGTTAACCACAATCACATCATCATCCTCATAAATAATCTCTAAAGGAATATTCTCCGGCTCAATGGCACTCTCTACCGGCTCAGGAACCTCCATGGTAATGACCTCTCTGCCTTTCAGCTTATAGCTGGCCTTTTTCTGGCTTCCATCCACCTTTACAGCGCCTTCGGCCAGTAAATTTTTGATATAGCCTCTGGAAAAATCCGGCTCCTGTTCAGCACAATAAGCATCCAGACGCACACCCGCGCTTTCTTCTGGGACATGGTACTCTTTAATTTCCATTTAATCATTCCTCAATTTCTTCTAAATATATTTATCAACGATCAGGCGCAGGTTTCCTTTTTTGGTGACACCACCGAGCTCCGTAACCACTGCTTTTCCCTTACCTCTGAGGGAAATAATATCCCCAGTTCTGATCCGATAATCGTTTTTGGTGATCTCCTCATAATTGACCCGGACACGGCGCTGCTTAATGTAGGTAATACTATCCTGCCGCGAGAAGCCCCATATTTTGTTGATAACACCGTCCAGACGGTCTGAGGCCGCCACCAGCTCCAGCCGTTTAAACCGCAGCTCAAAGGTTTTGATCTGATCCGGCTCCAGTATCTCAGGCTTGATGCTTCTGCCCTTCACCTTTGTAAAATTCAAGGTAATGAAGTCTCTCAGGCGCTCTGCAAAGATCACCTGAACCTCCTTATCGTTCATATTAATATCCCCCACACATTCACGCGTAATACCCAGATGCATCAGCTCTCCAAGCACATTGCGGTGATCCATTGGAAATTCCTTCGGAAAAAGAACCGCCAGCATGGGCCATTCGAGGGCGCCGGCATCTAAGTAATCCGGGTAGATGCACAGCATTTTTCTTCCAGCGTTCTCCATTCCACCCCAGAAAAGATAGGGCTCTCCAGAATGCTTTAGGATGTTTTCCATCTTCAACTGCATGGCTTCATCCTGAAAATCGAAAAACTGGGGAGCGTAATTATTCTGACAGGCATCCTCCACCCTGGCCAGCAAAAACTCATCTTTTTTGTCCATTTCTACACCTCACACCACCGGGGTTTTCCAACGCCCCAGCTTTAAATAAACGATCTCTGCCACAACTGAAACCAATGTGGCCGCTGGTGCCGCCATGCCAATTGCCGTCAGACTGCCGGACAGCGTCACACTCAAAATCCATGCCAGCGGCAAACGAACAAACAAAGACACGGCCACACCGTTCACCATTGAAAAAGTCGTTCGTCCACAGCCGTTAAAAAATCCCAGAAAACAGAAACCAAACGCCACAAGCATAAAATCAATACTAAAGGTTCTCAGATATGCTGTTCCAGCTGCAATAACAGCCGGCTCTGCCCTGAAAATCTGCAAAATTGACGCTGGAGAAACCTGAGCCCAGATAAAAAACGGGATTGAACAGACCAGTGACAAAATAATACTGGCAAAAAGAGATTTCTTCGCGCGATCAGGCTGTCCCGCTCCAATATTTTGAGCTGCAATGGCAGCAATGGCAAAAGCATCAAATTTTCCCGCAATACCAACTGCGGCAGCTGCAACAACACCCATCGTATTGATGATGGCTGTAATAAATAAAAAGGAAATCTGCAGCAAAGTCTCCTGCAGCGATACCGGTATTCCAACCTTTAAAAGCCGCGCTGCCTTATCTCTGTAGATCCTGAAGTTGTCTCTTTTAAACTCAAAAATAAAGCTTCTCCGGTTCAGATAAACAATTGCCAGAATCATACTGACCCCCTGTGAACCAGCTGTCGCCAGGGCAGCTCCCGCCGCGCCCATTTTCAGACGCAACCACGGCTGCGTCGTTAAACCAGCCGACAACCATCATGTCCACCGCGCCATAAAGCGCCTGGATAAAATTGGCCATGAGATAAGGCAGCGCAAAAACTGCCAGCATCTTATAAATATTTCCTTTTGTCAGGTTTTGTATCCGTTGTTCCAAATGTCTGCCCCCAAAGAATTTATAAACAATCTTTTTTATTATAGCTAAAAACGCAAATGTTCACAAGCTAAAACGCACAACAAAAAAACCGGCGTTCTATCACCGGCTTTTCATATTAAACCTTCTTCCTTTAGCTCACTCCATATACTCGAGGATCTCATAGGGTTCTGATTTTGACAACTCAAGAATGAATTCTCCCCTTTCATTCTCTGCCATTCCTAAACGAAAGCCAATACGTTTATCTGCTGTCATGACGGTAAGCTTTCCCTCATCTTCGTCCAGCAGTGTCAGATTTTCGTTCCGGTAAACGACCATTGTTTTAATCTGCATTACTTTTTCTAAATCTTCATAACGGACCATTTTGGTAAAATTACCATAGCTGCTCTGCCTGAAACCCGGCGGTGCCTTATTACCTTCCACGATTAATTTAAATGTATCCGGCATGATCTCCTGACACTTAAAGGTTTCTCCATGATACAAAGCATATTGCCCTGAGCGCATATTTTGTTCACCTCCTTTCATGTATAATAGAAGATTTTTATGTATTCGTTTTCCATCGAACTTTAAATGAAACCGTCTGTCCATGGCGGCAGACGGTCACAAGCTAAAAAATCGCTTTAATCAGCATTTGATACAAAGGATAAATGATAAACTGAAGCAGCACCACGGCCGCAATTCCAGAAAAATCAATGGGGCCAATAACTGCAAAACGACGCAGTGGTGATAACATCGGCTCGGTCAAGCCATAAATCAGTTTTACGATCGGATTATCTGGGCTGGGATTAAACCAGCTCATCAGAATATTCGCTACAATCAGGAGCGTGATCAATTCGACAAGATAATGACCGGCGACAATTAAAATACTTTCGATCATTCCTATTTATCATCATCCCAATTTAAAATAGGGGTAATTGTGTCACTCTCGTCTTTTTCCATGCTTGTAGAAACAGAAACCTGTTTTGGCGCAAGGATAAAAACATTATCGGCTATACGGTTGATGGAGCCCTCCAGAGCGAAAACTGCTCCGTTAAGGAAATCAAAAATTTTCTGGCCATCTTCGTATTCTGTATTTTTAAGATTGACGACAACCGTCTTATCTGCTTTGATTTTATTGACGATCCCAGGCGCGTCTTCAAAACGTTCAGGATCTAAAACCAAAACTTCAGGACCATCGCCAATACCCACAAGACCTGTACGTTTCGGGGCAGGCGCTGTTTTCTTTGGCTGCGGCGCATAAGTGTTTCTCGGCTCTTCAACGACTTCTTCTACTTCGTCATCATAGTATTCATCATCGTAGTATTGATCATCGTCATCCATTTCCATACCGAAAACCTTTATGATTTTATCTTTGAATTTTTCGTTTGCCATGCTGTTTCTCCTAACGATTAAATATTTTTCTTCCGATCCTTACAATCGTAGCCCCTTCTTCTATGGCGATGGGGTAATCATCCGTCATTCCCATAGATAGATATTGCATTTTAATATTTTCTCCATGGTATTCTTTTTCTATTGTATCATATAATTCTTTTAAATGCTTAAAAACTTTATGAATTTCATCAGAATTTTTTGTCATCGGTCCAATGCACATAAGTCCCTGTATCTCGAGATGCGGGCAATTTCCGGCTTCTTCCATAACCAGCTTGTATTCCTCAGCCATAAAACCAGATTTACTGCCCTCTTCCGCAAGGTTAAACTGGATTAAGACATTTGTTTTAACATCGTGCTTGGCGCTTTCCTTTTCAATGGTTTTTAAAAGTTCAATAGAATGAACCGAGTGAATCAGGCTGACCTTTCCCATCAGGTATTTAACCTTATTGCGCTGCAGATGCCCAATGAAATGCCAGCGCACCGGCCCTTTGATCTCATCGACCTTAGCCAGAAATTCCTGAACTTTATTTTCTCCAAGATCATAAACGCCGGCATCAACAACTGCCTGGGTTTCTTCCACACTGCGGTGTTTAGTCACCCCCACCAGCGTTACATTTTCCGGAATATCTTTTTTAATTGCCGCAATATTTTCTGCAATGACACTATCTGCCATTTTATTTCACTTCTTTCTCTGATAATTTATGGATAAACCTTAATGGTCGTGCCAGAGGACAACGCCCTATTATTTTCGTCATCCAGCTTTAAAACAGCCATACCTTTATCATACTTATATACTGTTACAGGAGTCAGTTCCTCAAAATAGCCTTTTTCAAGGGTTTTTACATAGGTAGCGCCGTCTTTTTTAATAATAGCGCTCTGGGGCACCTGAAAACAACTGAACCGCTCAATATTAACGTCGGTATTAATCATGATTTCATTGGCAAAAACATTGACATAATCCTTGACGAGCATGACGATTATTTTGTTATCGCCGTCATCAATAACATCGACCAGATAGCCCTTGTAAGTATTCTGTCCGCTTTCAAAGGAAAGGGTTGGATAATAACGGAGCTGATCAACCCGTTTGACCAGAAATTTATAATATTCTGTGTTCTTTTCTGCGCCGCGGGTTCCCATATATTCTTCCTTGTTGGCAAGCGCTTCCTCTTCACCTTCCACCGCCTCGCTTTTAGGAATCGAAAAGGCCGTAAAGATATGATCGTTATTAATGATTTTGAGCGCGGTCTGGTTTTCTTTGTCAATTTTACTGGCGGTTTTCAAAAAATTCGTGTTGATATAGGGCAGCGCACTTTCACTGACAACTTTTTCCATAGCATTGAGGGTAGTATAAACATACCCTGAGCCCATCATCTGTAAACCACTTAATGTAATGTCTCTTGGCTGACCGTCGTTCAGGCTCTCATAAATAGCTTTTTGCTGGTTGAGCTCATCCTGGTTTTCACCCATAAACTGGACAGAATCCACCAGAAATTCCTTTCGCTGTCGGTCAGCCTGGCCAAACTGCGTGGTGATTTTTGCCATTCCCACATAATTTGCCGTAATTTCATTAATGACTGAAGGCCAGTCGTTATAATACTTGTCCGCCATAATCTGATCGATGGTATCCGTCTGATATTTCAGAAAATTCTGATTCACTGCCTTTGGAGACTGTGTCAGCGTTTTGTAGCCATTGGTCTTTTCCCCCTCGGGCAGGGTTAAATCTGCCGCGGAAAAATCATCCAGCTCAATATAATCAATGTCTTTAAAAAAGAAAAAATTGGTTTTATAGGCATTGGTATACTCAGAGGTTTCCAACAGCATCCGCTGATTATTCCGGTAAATACCTGCAACGATTATGACGGCAATTAAAAAAAAACGACGCCAATAATCAATTTTCTCCGTTTATTGACCCGTCTCTTCCATTCCCGTGTAGCTTGACTCATTTTATTCACCTGTTAGTTTACTTATTTTATAAAAATCCCTGATTTTGAATAAAAAAAATGGTCTGAGTGAGAGGATTCGAACCTCCGGCCTCGTGAACCCCATTCACGCGCGCTACCAAACTGTGCTACACCCAGACATCGAAGATAATTATAGCGGTTTTCATAAAAAAATTCAAGAGGAAATCTCAATATTTAATAAAAAAATAAGAAAAAAGTCCGGTGAAGCCGAATATTTGTGATTTCAATGCGTTTTCTAAGCTTCGTTTTGCGTTAAGACCCCCACCATCTGGGTATTTAACTAATAGCACTCCAAAAGATAAGGAATGGTATCTGTTTAAAATGAAAAATCAACTACTTAACGATACATCAAAAACTTCAAAGCTGACGCTTTTCAGCTTTTTCGCAATGACAGCTTCAATGGTTATGACAGCGGATAAATACGCGACTTTTGCCTCCTCAGGCTTCTCACTGGCATTTTTTCTGGTTGCAGGAGGTTTTTTATGGTTTATACCAGTCTCGCTCTGTGCTGCAGAGATGGCCACGGTTGAAGGCTGGGAGGAAGGTGGCGTGTTTACCTGGGTCGGTAAGACCATTGGTGAACGCTTTGGCTTTGCAGCCATATTTTTTCAGTGGTTCCAGATTACCATCGGATTCATATCAATGATTTACTTTATCCTTGGCTCATTCTCCTATGTCTTTAACATACCTGCTTTGGAACAAAATCCTTTCATTAAATTCATTGGTGTTCTGGTGGTTTTCTGGGCCCTGAGCCTATCACAGCTTGGCGGTACAAAATACACTGCCATGATCTCAAAAGTTGGCTTTATCGCTGGTATTCTATTTCCAGTACTGCTGCTTTTTGGGTTGACCGGCGCTTACGTTTCTTCTGGCGGACCGATCCATCTGGAAATGAATGTACATACCCTGATCCCTGATTTTAAAGATGTGGATGATTTGGTAATCTTCGCCTCGTTTATTCTTTCCTTTATGGGAATTGAGGTTTCAGCCACCCATGTCAACCAGTTAAAAAACCCCAGTCGGAATTACCCTCTGACTATGATTATCCTGGTCGTGCTGGCGATTATCTTAAACACCGTAGGCGGCATTTCTGTCGCGATGGTGGTTCCTGCCCAGAATCTGAGCTACAGCTCCGGAGTCGTACAGACTTTTGAAAATCTGTTCCGTTACTTTAATCCAGATTTGCTCTGGATGGTTCGTATTCTCGGTGCCATGATTGCCATTGGCGTTATGGCTGAGGTCAGCTCGTGGGTGGTCGGCCCGTCACGTGGCCTTTATGTGGCGGCCAAGGATAACCTGCTGCCAAAGATTTTTAAAAAAACCAATGGCCGCGGCATTCCCACAAACCTGATTTTGGGTCAGGGGATCATCGTAACAATCTGGGCGGCTGTCCTGACCTTTGGCGGTGGCGGAAATAACCTCTCGTTTTTAACCGCCATCTCTTTATCCGTTGTAATTTATCTGATCACTTACTTTTTATTCTTCGGAGCTTACTTTATTTTACTTTACAAGCATCCCGACTATAAGCGCGCTTATCAGATACCTGGTGGACGCCTTGTCAAAACGATTATTGCCGGCGTTGGGCTGTTAATGTCCATCTTCACTTTTGTGGTGACCTTTTTTCCGCCTGACCAGCTGGCGCCTGACAATTATATCCGGTATGATATGATCCTGATTATCAGCTTTTTAGTCGTACTAACACTCCCCTTTCTGCTCTATCATATTGAGCGGAAAAAACATAAAACCTAAAGAAAGAAGGCACTTAAATGAAAATTGCTTTTTATGATACAAGACCCTATGACAAACTCTGGTTCGATCCCCTTTTGAAGGAAGCGGGCCACGAACCACGCTATATTGAAAACCGGCTGGATATTCACACGCTGGAATATGCCCAAGGCGCTGACGCGATCTGTGTCTTTGTCAATGACAAGGTTACAAAGGAAATTATGGACCGGCTGTCAGAAATGAACATACACCTTATTCTTCTGCGCAGCGCCGGCTATAATAACGTCGACATGAAAGAGGCCTATGAAAAACGTATCCGTATTCTCAGGGTACCGGCCTATTCTCCGGCTGCCGTTGCAGAATACGCGGCCTCACTGCTCCTTGCCGTTAACCGTAAAACCCATAAGGCTTACGCCCGAACACGTGACTTTAACTTTAATATTGACGGCTTAACGGGCATGGATCTTTATGGCAAGACATCCGGTGTCATTGGTACCGGGCGCATCGGGCAGATGATGATTGATATTTTAAAGGGTTTTCACATGAACGTCATTGCCTACGATGTCTTTCCTAATCCAAAACTGGACATCCAGTATGTACCGCTGAAAAAGCTGATGGAAAAATCAGATATTATCTCACTCCACTGTCCGCTGACGGAGGAGACACGCCATATCATCAACGACCAGACCATTGGCATGATGAAGGACGGCGTCATCTTAATCAACACCTCACGCGGGGCACTGATTGATACTCAAGCCCTGATTAAGGGAATCAACTCTCATAAAATCGGCGGAGTTGGCATGGACGTCTACGAAGAAGAGGACAGTTACTTTTTTGAAGACTGGTCTAATAAAATCATGGACGACCGTGATCTCGCAAGGATCATTACCTTCCCCAATGTCTTACTGACCAGCCATCAGGCCTTTTTAACGACAGAGGCCTTGCATCAGATTGCGGCTACTACGCTTGAAAACATAAAAGCTTATAAAGATGATGTGTACACCCCCAACGAGATCTGTTACCAGTGTGAAGAAAAAGGGGATTGCCATCGACGGGAAAACCATCAAAAATGTTTCTAAGCCGACTGATTAAACAAGCCCGAGGGACAGTTAATCCTATTGTTCCTCGGCTTGTTGCGTTTTAGATAATCTATGTTATAATGGGTGCAACCTTCATCAAGGAGATTCTATATGGACAACACAAACAGGGATCTATCCATCCCTTTTAAAATAATGATTGCCCTGATTATGGCCTTTGTCTACGCGGCGCTGAACATTCTTCTGGCAGATTTCAGCCTGGTCGAGGTGCCTTATGTATCCATCCGGCCCCAGCTTATCCTTCCACTACTTTCAGGGTATCTTCTGGGGCCTTTTTATGGTTTTACTGTTGGCTTTCTCGGCAACGCCATGAGCGATATGGTCACTGGCTACGGCATCGAATTTTTGCTAAACTGGAGCGTCGCCAATGGCCTGTACGGTTTAATCATGGGTTTTTTCCCTAAAAACGAGGACAAAATCCGGACCAACCGATCCTTTACTATCTTTTTTTTATATATTCTGCTGGTCAACATTGTCCCCGCTGCCTATGCGCTGTTAACGCGCGTCGTGGAGCCTGGAGTCGACGCCCTGCAAAAATTCGTTGGACTTGGACTGCCCATCGTCGTCTCAAATACCCTTGTCTGTACGCTGCTTTTCCCAATAGTTCTGATGTTTTTAAAAAAGATTGAGCTGAACTTTGAGATCAAAATCACCCTCTTAGTCTATTATTTCTCCCTGATCTCTGTCATGGCAGTTTTTGCAGCGACCATTGGTATCCTGTACAGCATGAACCTGCTCAATACCGACAACCAGACCTTTGCCCTGATTATTTATGATTTGTCCATTATTCCGCTGGTCGCCATTAACCTGATCGGTTTTGGCATTTCCAACGCCATCAGTCAGAAACTTTTAAACCCTTTGCTGATCATGACAGAGGATATAAAACAACTAGATGGGAAAAGCTGGGATAAAAAGCTGGATATTCACACAGGTGATGAACTGGAATTTCTTGCCACTGCGTTCAACGAAATGATTGATAAGATCAATGATACCATGCGCAAGCTCTGGGATAATGTCGCGGAAAAAGAGCGGCTGGCAGCTGAGAAGGAGAGAACATCTACCGAATTAAACATCGCTCAGCAGATTCAAACAGCCATGCTGCCCGACCCGTTTCCAACTTTCCCAGACCGGACAGAATTCAGCATCAGCGGCCGCATGACTCCGGCCAAGGAAATCGGCGGCGATTTTTATGATTTCTTTTTAATGGATGACGACAAGCTGGTTTTTATCATCGCAGATGTGTCCGGCAAGGGCGTCCCTGCGGCTCTTTTCATGATGAGCTCAAAAGAGCATATTATCGACCAGGTATTAACAGGATTAGATGTTGATGAAATCTTCACCAGAGCCAACCATCATTTATATAAAAATACCGCCGAAGGGGTTTTTCTGACCACCTTCCTCGGTATATTAAACCTGAAGACAGGTATTCTGTCCTTTGTCAACGCAGGCCATAATCCTCCGCTTTTAAGGCGGCGGAATGAAAAGTTCGAACCTCTTGCTATGGATTCGGGTTTTGTCATGTCTATTCTTCCAGATGTGCACTACAAGCGCCAGACACTTAAGCTCAATCCCGGTGACACCCTCTTTTTATACACGGACGGCGTCACCGAAGCTGTGGATAAAAACGGTGCCTTTTTTCAGGAATACCGTTTAAAAAAAGCACTGAATGGGCTTCCTCATTATGATGATCACTCTTCAGAATATATTCTCCATCAGATTCGCGATTTTCTGTCCGATTTCACACAGGACGCTGAGCAGCATGATGACATTACCATGCTCTGCCTCAAATTCCGCCATCCGATGGTCTGTCAAAACTAATAAAACCGGATGCTGTGAAGCATCCGGTTTTATTAAAAACTACTGACATTTCTTTCGACAAAAGCCAGAAAAGCCTTGGCTTCTGCCTGTCCAGCACTCAGCAGACGCATGATGTAGCTTGCGTTTGTCTTTACAATGATCTTTTCCGGTTCCTGGTCAGCGGCATCCTTCTTTTTCAGACACTGCTGTATTTTTTCAAACCAGATTCCCAACCGCTCAACTGCTTTTTTGACAAACCGTTCTTCCTCCGCTTCAACCCCTTGCAGCGTAATCAGATAGTACACATCGATCAAGGTAGTCATCAGCTGACGGTTTTCCGCTAAAAAGCCCTCCACAAATTGCCCGCACGAGCCAAAGGCCGACGCGTGATAATTCATTTCAATCTGATCACTGATAAGATAGGATTTAAGGATAAGCTCTCGAACGATGTCTTGGTGCGGCGCTCCTCCCAAAAGCTCCTCTGTGTATTTAACCACCGCCCGGTCCAGCAGCACAAGACGCTCCATATCTATTTTAAACTGATCGTAGTACCGCATGGGCAGTATAAATTTACTGGCCAGTATGGACACAATAACTGCGCCTATGGTAAAAAGCAGACGCAATTCCAAAGCGTAGGTAGACTGCATGGACAGCGTTGTCAGCGAAAGAGCAAAGCAGGTCGCAAAGACAACAAGTGTTGAATAATCATCGGCCGCGTAAATGCAAAAGGCGGCAATGACTGCCAAAACCATATGCTCAGGGTACGTGGTAAAGATTGAAAAGAGGAAAAAGGCCGCTATCAGTCCAATGACTGTTCCCTTTATCCGGTCCAGACTTTTGCTTACACTCTCATCATAAAAAGGACGCGTGAGCAAATAGGCGGCCAGCGGCAGCCAGTAGCCATGTGTTACTGGCAAGAGCCTGGACACCAAAAACGTAAAAGTCAAAACCAGTGACAGCCTGACCCCAAAGCGAAATTTAAAGGAATCCCTTGAAAGATGAGCATAAATACGCCATAGCATTCTCGATTTTCTTGGCACCACCCATTCCCTGTAAACACCCTTTCCAGCTGTTTTCGAAATTCCCTCCAAAGCGTTGATTAAAAGATTAATATCCAGCAGCATGCTGTCATTAATATCCGTCTGGTCCATAAAACAGTTGTCAGAAAAACTGATCAGCTCCTGAATGACTTCACTGTATTCGCGGCTGTCAAAAACCCTGTTCAAATGTTTCAGAACCTCTATGAAATTTTCAAGATAAACCTTATTGGCAGCAGTCATCAGTTCCGGGTTCCTGAAGAATGTCAGTATCAGGTTTTCCATGCGCTGAAAAATCATTACAAGCCGAAAATAGCACGCACCTTCTATGGTGGTAAAATAACGAAGCCGTCTCGATTTATAAATCCGGTTGCACAGATTCTGATTAATCTTTAAAAGCGCGCGTTGGGCTTCCCTCGCTTCTTCAGGATTGTTTTGAACCAAAGCTGAAAAGGACTCAGTGATTTTAACAAAAGCATTTTTGGAAATATCATGAACAGCTGGTACTGGTTTGAAATGCTTCCATATCTTCAAACCAATATAAATCAGAATAAAAGAATAAACCAGCGCCAGAAGACGCATGGGAATATCGGTAAACTGAATCGGGATCAGCTGCATAAAAACAAAGCTCATCCCAAACGGAAAATAGCTGCCTGGCGTATACTCATCCGTCATAAAATAAACAAGTAAAAACGGAACCGCTAAATTGATAATGAGTGTCATTGCAAGGTTAAGCCCTGCCGCAAAAGCACAAAAGGCCAGAAGAACGTTAACACTCAAGGCTTTCAGAATATGCCACTCCACCCCGTCCTCGTTGCGTGTTCTGAGAAAAAGAACTGTTACCGGTGACGCCAGCATAGCGTTGGCCGCACCGAAAAAAAACTGATTTGAAAAGAAAATGGACAAAAGGATCAGCGCCGGCGGAAATGCTTTGATGAAATGCTCTTTAATTTTCAGGGCTTTTATAGACTCTCGCATACTGCTTCCACCTCTTTATCCCCTGTTTTTTAACTCTGACATGAAAAACGAAGACCCACTCTCCGGCAGAATGCCTGTGTCCGTAAACCAAAAGAACACTATAGAAGGTCTTCATTTTTTAGAATATCATAAAATTCTTTAAATATTATTATTTTATAAACTTATCAATCGCGTCATTTAATTCTTCCAGAACTTCCAGATTGTTTTCCTCAACAGCATCGACGACACAGTGGCTGATATGATCCTTTAAAATTAACTTACCTATATTGTTGATAGCGGATTTCACCGCAGAGACCTGTATCAGAATTTCACTGCAGTCTCTTCCTTCCTCCACCATCCTTTTTACGGATTCCATATGGCCAATGGCGCGGGACATCCGGTTAAGCACCGCCCTACGGTTTTCATGCTCATGTTCATGCTTAGCTGCCATTTTATTTTTCTCCTGTTCACCTTGTTCTTTTACTTGTATTATATAGCAACCATCTGCCATTTACCACCATTAAAACGCCGAAGCAGTAAAAAACCACGCACGGAGATATCAATAATATAAGCAGTCCACACACCTACCAGGCCAAAGCCGCAGATAATGCCAAGAAAATAACCGACACAGACCCTTATTCCCCAGATGCCAAACAGCGTCAAAAACATGGGATACCGCGTATCGCCAGCTCCCTGAAGCGCACTCTCAATGACTTGGGTGAGGGCACTGCAGGGCTGAAAAAGCGCGATCATCCGCAGAACTGTTACCGTAAGCGCCTGAACCTCTGGCGTTGAACTGAAAGCTGCCGCAAAAAACGGTGCAAAAATAAAAATCACGATCCCCATCGACACCATAAAGATGGTTGAGAGTGTATTGGACATCAACGCCATCCGGCGTGCCTTCTCTGGATTGTTTTCTCCTAAGCCAATGCCGACCAGCGTTGCCGCCGCCACACCAAACCCCATGGAAGGGATATAGGTATAGTTTTCAATGGTCCCTGCAATATTGTGGGCCACATAGGCTTCTCCGCCGATAGACAAAATCATGGCGCCATACACCAACTGGCCGGCACGCATGATAAGCTTTTCTCCACCAGCGGGGACGCCAATGCGCAAAATCGACCGGATCATCTCCATATCAATACCCCACCCCTTAATCGGCAGCCTTAAAAAACCGTTTCCTCTTGCCAGCCGAGCAAGCAGCAGGCCGACGCCAAAAACACGCGACAGTGTGGTTGCAAGCGCCAGTCCCATGATACCAAACCCAAGCTTTATAAAAAAAACATTTAAAAGAATGTTCAGTACATTGGCTATCCCTGTAGCGGCCATTGGCGTAATATTATCCTTTGTAGCCCTCAAACAGCTGGATAAAACCAATGAAAGACATAAGAACACAATGGGAACGACCACGACCATGTAATAGGGTATGGCATAAACCAAAATGCCTTCACCGGCACCGGAAATCTCAAGAATCGGCCTGTAAAGCAGTAAATTCAGCACTCCGACACTGAGACCGATAAAAAGACTGAGCAAAACAGATTGCTGAAGCGCCCTGTTACCCTTTTCCGTATCACTACGGCCAACATATCTGCCGATAACAGCCAGTGTGCCAACACTGACTGCTGTAAAAAACGCAATAAAGATGTTGACAATCAGGTTCGTTACGCCAACTGCCGCAATGGCTTCGTCTGAAATCTGCCCTGCAAAAAGGGTATCAACTGTTCCCAAAAAAGTCTGTAATATTGTCTCCGCCATTACCGGCAACGCTAATACACCAATGACCTTCAGGTCATTTCTGTTCATTTTCAAATGAAACATGATGCACCTCCACAACCCCCTCCAGGGGTTATTTCCAGTGTAACACCTTTTTCAAGTTTTTACAAGCAAATTAAGAAAACCCCCAGAGGGGGTTAGACAAAATTAATTCTTCAATTGATACAAATGATTCAGGGGTCCGTTTCCTTTTCCAAGGTCAAGGCCATCTACGATTGCGCCATGCACATAGGCTTTTGCATTCTTAACAGCATCCATCATCGTGGCACCCTGTGCCAGACTTGCGGCAATCGCAGAGGACAGCGTACAGCCTGTGCCATGAGTATTGGGATTATCGACCTTTTCTTCTGGAAGCCAGTAACCAAAGCCTTCATAATAAAACAAATCATCTGCCCGATCCTCCAAATGTCCGCCTTTTATCAATATTGCCCCTTTATAATAACCTGCAATATCACGGGCAGCGCGGATCATATCGTTTTTGGTTTGAATGGGAATACCTGACAAAATTTCAGCTTCCGAAATATTCGGAGTGATCAAATCCGCCAGCGGCATCAGTTCATTAATTAAAACCGACTGGGCGGCCCTGTCAAAAAGTGCGTCACCGCTCGTAGAAACCATAACCGGGTCCAACACAATATTTGAGGGCGTATATTCCTTCAGCTTTTTGGAAATAGCATGGATAATCGCTTCAGACGAGACCATACCTATTTTTACCGCATCTGGCACAATATCCGTAAAGACTGCATCCATCTGGGCTTCTACCATTTTTTCAGAGATATCTTCCACACCGAATACGCCTGTCGTATTTTGTGCTGTTATGGCTGTAATAACACTCATACCATAAACACCATAAGCCGTAAAAGTTTTGATATCTGCCTGTATACCTGCGCCTCCGCTGCAATCGGAGCCTGCAATTGTCAATGCCTTAATCATTTGATTTCACCATCTTTTCAGATAATTTTCGAATTTTCTGTGCCGCCGCCCGCGTATCCGGCTGGGCAAACACAGCTGAAATAACCGCAACGCCATCAACCTTTGAGCCAGAAAGCTCCAACAGATTTTCTTCATTGATGCCACCAATAGCAACCACAGGGATTTTCACACTGCTGCAAATGCTCTTAAGCGTCTCGAAAGAAACCTCCTTCGCATCTGTTTTCGTAGAAGTTGAGAAAACAGCTCCTACACCAAGATAATCTGCGCCGTCCTTCTCTGCGGCCAAAGCCTGTTCAAGGGTTTGCGCAGACACACCCAGAATTTTATTCGGACCAATCTTTCTGCGGGCCTCCGCCACAGCACCATCGCTTTGACCAATGTGCACACCGTCCGCATCCACTTCCAAAGCGATGTCCACGTCATCATTGATCACATAAGGGATACCTGCCGCCTCCGCCAGTCCCTTCAGGCTCCGGGCTTCGCCGACAAAATCTTGGCGTGCCATATCCTTTTCCCTGATCTGAAGAAAGGTCGCGCCGCCTTCTATCGCAGCACAAACCTCTTCCTCAAGGGTACTTTCTCCAAGCCAGGAACGGTCTGTAACGATATAGAGCAGCATGTCTTCTTTTTTCACATTGTTTTTCATAATTCTCCTAATTTGACAGTCAAATTTCAGCTTTCACTTTTCCTGTTTATTTTATACCCGATTGAAATATTTTATAACATTATTTTAGCTTTTTCACCTCATGGAATCAAGGTAATTTTTGCGTAGGTTTCAATGGTATTTCCTGTCATAGTGCTGATATTATCAATGATTAAGGTTCTCAGGCTTCCTGTGCCCAGCTGATTATTTGTGACCTGGCGTGAAGCCAGCTCACCGGCAATTCCCATGCTGGCTACCGCGCAGACAGCCGCTTCCAAGGCCTTTTCCGGATTGGCCGCCACATAGGCTGCTGTCATGGCGCTGAGCATACAGCCAGTACCGGTAATTTTAGACATATCGCAATGTCCGTTTTTAACCACATAGGCTTTTTTGGCATCTGCGATGAGATCTATGGCTCCTGTAATTGCAATGACCGCGCCTGTTCTTTCGGCCAGTTCTTTAGCCAGAGCGATGGTGGCGTCCAGTGTCTCAGCCGTCACGGCATCTTTAACGTCGGCGTCAACGCCTTTTGTTGTACCCGCTCCGGCATAGACTGTTTTAATCTCAGAAATATTGCCCCGGATAACAGAAAACTTCACTTCCTTCAACAGCCGGTGGGTTGTTTCTGTTCTGAGCTTTGAAGCGCCTGCCCCCACGGGGTCCAGTACCACAGGATGCCCCAGTTCATTGGCTTTTTTTCCAGCCGCGATCATCGATTCGACAGTCCGGCTGTTCAGTGTTCCGATATTGAGTACCAGCGCGCTGCAAATCGTGGTAATCTCCTCTACCTCTTTAATATCATCCGCCATGATCGGGGAAGCCCCCATCGCCAAAAGAATATTCGCGCAGTCGTTGACGGTGACATAGTTGGTGATGTTATGAACCAGTTGTGGTTTTCTCTGAGTATTTTCAAAAATATTGACAAAATTTTCGTTTAATCGGATCATCTTTTCTCCTCTAAAAATAAAGCGCAGGTGAAAGCCGGCCTTTTAAGCCGAACCAATCACCTGCGCGCGCTGTTTATTTATCGGAAGGGCACTTCACTGTGTCTTCCATAATATCCACATGCTCGCCGTTTAAGACCTTGTTCATATTTCTCACTGAACACATCTTCCCGCACATGGTACAGGTATCCTGGTTCTCTGGCGTTGATTCTGCGCGGTAACGTTTTGCCTTTTCAGGATCAATGGCCAGGTCAAACATTTTATCCCAGTCAAGCTCGCGTCTTGCAACGCCCATCTGATAATCCCAGTCGGCTGCTCCCGGCAGTCCCTTAGCAATATCCGCTGCATGAGCCGCAATTTTTGACGCGATGATACCTTCTTTAACGTCATCGACGTCTGGCAGTCTCAAATGCTCAGCCGGCGTGACATAACACAGAAAGGATGCCCCATAGGTAGCTGCGATGGCGCCGCCAATGGCCGAAGTAATGTGGTCATAGCCTGGCGCGATGTCTGTTACCAGTGGTCCCAGTACATAAAAAGGTGCGCCTTTACAGATTGTCTGCTGAATTTCCATATTGGCCTGAATCTGGTTAAGCGGCATATGTCCAGGTCCTTCAACAATAATCTGGACATTCTTATCCCATGCGCGCTGTGTCAGCTCTCCAAGGGTTACCAGCTCAGAAATCTGCGAAATATCACCGGCGTCTGCAATACAGCCAGGTCTACAGGCATCGCCAAGACTGATGGTAACATCATGTTCCTGGCAGATTTCCAAAATCTCATCATAAAACTCAAAGAACGGATTTTCATTGCCGGTCATTTCCATCCAGGCAAAAATCAGTGAACCTCCGCGGGATACGATGTTCATCAGGCGGCCGTTATTCTTAAAACGGTCCGCGGTTGAACGGTTGATTCCGCAATGCAGCGTCAAAAAATCAACGCCGTCCTCTGCATGCATCCGCACAACATCAATCCATTCCTGAGGGGTAATTTCCTGAAGCGGCTTGTTGTAATACACGACGGCGTCATAGATCGGCACAGTGCCGAGCATGGCCGGACAGCTCTCTGTCAGCTTGCGTCTAAACTTACGTGTATCCCCAAAGGAACTCAGGTCCATAATGGCTTCTGCCCCCATGTCGACAGCACTTCTTACCTTTTCCATTTCCACATCCAAATTCAGACAGTCTCTGGATGTCCCAAGATTGACGTTAATTTTTGTCTTTAATGCACTGCCGACCCCATAGGGCGTCAGACAGCGGTGGTTCTTGTTGGCCGGTATAGCTACCTGTCCCTTTGCCACCAAGCCCATTAAAGTGTCTAAGGGCATGTTTTCATATTCCGCGACACGCTTCATTGCTTCTGTTTCAATGCCACGGCGTGCGGCATCCATTTGAGTTGTGTACAGCTCCATATTTTCTCCTTAACTTTTTCAGTTTTTCAACAAAAAAAGCGCACCCACGGGTACGCTGCTTGGCTCAACTTGTCCTCCCTACGACGGCGTTACACCGCATCAGGTAAAACGGGTTTAGGATTCAATCCAATCTCAGCAAAAGCTCCCCGGGCATCAACTCATTTGTCTTTCTTATTCTATCCTAAGTGCACCAAAATAACAAGAAGTTTATTCATATTTACCAGAACATTTCAATTAAACCTAAGATAACCAATAACACACCGGAGACAGCCGGCGCGTAATCCCCTAAAAGCGGACCAACTACGCGTCCTCCAAGTCGTGAACCCAACCATAAAGCGATAAGGCTTATCATAAAAGTACACACTGCTGTCAAGACGATATTGACACCGGTAATACTGGCCGCTATCCCTGTTCCTAAATTGTTAAAGGTCAGTCCAAGTGCCACGGTCACAATTTCACGGTATCGAATATGGGACTTATCACGAACCGATGCGTCCATCTTTTCTGCCATTTCATCCGTGCTTTTCATAGCATAGCTGCCTGACTTTTTCTCCTTTAAAAGCTTGATGATTCCCTGTATGACAAAATAAATCCCCAACAGTATAATAATCCCGGCACCCAACTCATTTCCTATACGATCTGGCAAATATCCGGACAGCCATTTGCCAAAGAGCATAGCGATGACCGTTCCTGTTGTCGTAATAACAGCGACAGTCAGATTCGAGACTGCGTCAAGATGAATTTTTTTAATCCCAAAGGCCAGACCAACTACAATGTTGTCAAGATTGGACGAAAGGCTGAATAATAAAGCAGATACAACTAAAACAAGCATTTTATCATGCTCCTTATTTATTTTATATATTCTTTCTATATTATACCCTTTCTATTCGTGTGAATTATCGCTATCCTCCGGTAAATTTTATCAAAAAACAAAGATACCTGGCACCCCCTTGTACCAGGCATCTAACTCCCCTTCATTTTCCCCATTAAGAAAACGTTCATCCAGATATCATTTCCGAAGATGGTATCCCCCTTGATTCCACCTTATATCCTGCGTTTCAAAAACGTTTTCATTAACTGTAAACAATAATACCATTTTCATCAATAATTGTCAAGTTATTTTATTAACAAATTAGTTCTAAGAAACGTCCAAATTCAATTAAACAGAGGGAGACGCCGCCTTTCGCAGCGCCTCTCTGTTCTACTCTTTAGCGTTATTCTCAGAGTCACTCAAATTCTCAGACGCTTCTGTTTCCGCATTTTCTTCCAACTGTTTCTTCTTGAGCTTTGGCATAAAACGCTTTACGAAGGTCCCCTTTCCACGGCCCTTGATATAAAACAAACCAAAGATCGAAAAGACAACAGCGCCGATAAAATTAACGAATAAATCGGACATCGTGTCCACCAGCCCAATATCGATGTAGCCACCATAATTCCAGGTCTGTCCATTGACAACAATGCTTTCGATTGGGATGGTTACCGCAACATTTTTTCCTTCAGGATTAAAGATCACGGAGCTGATACTGTGAATAATCGTATCTTTTTGCATATCGGTTTGGAAAAACCAATCGGCTCCAAATTCAAAAAACTCCCAGAGCACGCCAATGGTCATTGAAAAGCAGAATGCAAAAACGGCTACAAAAACCGGTGAAAGACTCATGCTGAAATTTTCATTCTGGTTTAAAATATCAATCAATGAAAAGCCAATAGCTGCCATTAAAAAACCGTTTATAGTGTGCAGCATCGCATCCCAATGGTCAAAAATCAGATAATATTCCTGAATCTCACCTAAAATTTCCGCTGAAAAAATAAATAATATAATAATAATTTCAAGAGTTGTCGGCATTTCAATGTGAAGCTGCTTATCCACAAAGCTGGGAATCATAAATAAAATTAATGTCAGCACGCATAGAAAAACATTGTTCCAATTTTGATTCCAGATTTGGGCAATCATAACCGCAACGACTAAAACACGAAGCAGTATATACAAAAAAAACTTGCCACGGCTTTTTTTGGTTGGCTCACTTGCATTTTTTTCTCTCTTTTCTTTTTTCAAAAACTGGCTCCCTTCTAAAATTTTTATCGCTTTTCTGAACCATTATAACACAGACATGGGAAAATCGTTTTTTATTTAAGAATTTTGGGTAATTGTTATTGTATCTTATGTAAAATCAAGGAGCCGTAATAATGAAAAATAAATATTTAAAAACAAGCCTTACTGCAATTCTCTCCATCCTGCTAATGAGCAGTTTCAATCCGATTCTGGCCGAAACGCCGGCCGGAGACCCTGCTCTTAATGAGGGGGCGGTTGGCAGTCCCCTAACGCTGACCTCCAGCGTCCCACAGGATGGCGCCACAGATGTACAACCTTTCACAGAAATTTCTGTATCCTTCAATCAGAATGTGGTCAACACAGCCGTAAGAGAAACAAATGAGAACGCCGTAACCCTTTGGAGTGAAGGCAAACAGGTAGATGCAGACATTGTCTTATCCGATGATCTGATTGATCCCGAGGATTGGGGAACGATTCGAATCAATCCAAAGGATAATTTAAAAAACAATCAGGAATATATCATAAAGGTCGGTACCTCTCTGACCTCAACAACTGGAGAGCACTTGCAAACGCCTGTGGAAATTCATTTTACCACGGTAAAATCTGCCGCTTCCATTACCGGGACTTCGGTTGCAGTGGTTGCAGCCATTGTCATCATCGCCGTCGTCATCATTGGTATTCTCTACAAAAGACACAACCGGTAACTTAAAAAGACGCATCCGGTATCGGATACGTCTTTTTATTATGCCTGTTTTCTCGCCGCCTTCACAAAGGCTTTAAATAAATCACGCTCGTATGCGCGCTTAGGCCACAGGAACTCGGGATGCCACTGAATTGCCAGACCATAAGTCATATCTGGTATCTCAACGGCTTCCACCAGCCCATCTTTTGCACGCGCTGTCGCCTCCAGCTGCGGAGAAAGCTCTGCGATTCCCTGATGGTGCATGCTGTTGACGCGAATTGTTTTTTCACCAATAATTTCAAACAGCTTACTGCCTTCTTTAATCTCAATATCGTGCACTGGAAAAACAAATTCTGTTTTCTGGGCATGCTGTATAGGTTCCATGTCCTTTTTCTGTGCTACTAAATCCTGATAGAGTGTGCCGCCCAGAGCCACATTAAAAAACTGAAGGCCGCGGCAAACACCAAAGAGGGCTTTGTCCTGTTTTCGAACCTCATCAAACAAAATCGCCTCCATATAATCCCGTTCTGGCGAAACCTCATTGCAGTATTCGGTCATTTCCTGATTGTAAAGTGTTGGATCCACATCCTGTCCGCCGGTAAACAAAAAACCGTCAAACTCATTTACAAGCGCGCGGATATCCGCTTCGTCCTCTAAAAGCGGCAACACAAAGGGCATCCCTGAGGCCTCCAAAATACCATTTAAATATCCCGGAAAAATCCAGATACTGTTCCATTTGCTTGCCTGTTTTGTATCATAAAGGGGTAGTACCCCTATTTTAGGTTTTTTTTCCATTCTGTTTTCCTCCAAACAAAATATAAAAAAAGTATTTCCTCAAGCTTTCGCCATTGAAATACTTTAAAATAATATTACCCCAAAATCTTTAAAATAACAAGCCTTTTCTTTATCAGTCAATCCCAAAATCCGCCATGCGTTTGTCCAACTCAGCCAGAGCCTCATCGTCCAGGTCGTAACGATCCAGCAGATTTAAAAGATCCTCGCATTTTTCACGGATGGCGTCTGCGGTGGCGTCGTTCGCTTCTGCCCTGAAAACCTCGCTGTCCTCTTTTAGAAGATCCACAAGAGTCAGTACCTTTTTAGGCTCGACCTCTCCAAAGTTTCCAAGCAGATCAAAAACGGTTTCCGATGGCAGACTGAGAATCATATCAAGCGACATGCCCAGAAGGCTTTGATACTGGTCATTGGCCAATGAGTGGCACTCTGCATATTCTTTTTTTGACCGCTTGAAAATTATTTCACTGACCGCCCGGCACATAGCTCCAATCATTTCCATCAAATAGTCATTTTTCAGCATCGTTTTCTCCTGTCTGTTTATACCTGAAAAAATCCCGGCGAACCGGGACCTTTTTATTCGGTTGTTGTATCCTCTACTACCTGGACCTCGCCGTTTTCCATATCAACAGTTATACTGACAAACTGCGTTTCATTCTTTTCGTCGCCTGTTGTCAAAACCTCATCGGCGTTTACATCATCCATTTTCCAAGTGATTTTAAAAATATTTCCTATCGTTTCAGAGCTGGAAGTCATATTCTTCGTATTCTGACGAAGGAACTCCTGTCCTATATGCTCTATAAACTTTCTTGTCGCAATTTTCTCTGCTGCGTAAGCATCCATCCTTTTTCCACCTCATTCTATATCATTCAATACATTTATAGACTTATTTTACCACTTTAGCCGCTCTTTATCAATAAAAAGACGGGAATCTCTCCGGAAATATTTATCCAGAACCACCTCAAATACGTTGCAGGGAATTAAAATTATTGACTTCAATCCTTTTATGACTTTACTGGTTTTATAAACAATGATTTTTTGATTTATTCACTTGACTTGCTCCACTCATTTCGCTATACTATGTTTCGATTCTAGTTCAATGGATCTCGCTGTTCAATAACTGAGAGGTCTAGCCGACCTTCACTTGATATAGCTTTTGTTCAAGGCATAAAACTACATTCAAGTGAAGCGCCGTTTTCTCTGAGCCATCTTCTGGACTTTTCTCTTTGCTCAACGTCTGCGTCTCTTATCTGCAAGACCGCTTTATGTACACTTTCTCAAAAGACATTATCATTATCTGGAATAAATAGCCCAAATTTTATACAATAAACCTTAATTCGGTTCAAATCCAAAGACAGAAGCGCGTCGTTTCTTTCCTTTTCTGAGTGTTCAAGCAACTGTAAGTAATTCATTTTTTAAACCCCTTTTCCATTTTTTCACTTTATATCTTAAGCATATACCCAGGCATTGCCGCTGGATTCATTTTTTTTTAAAAGCAGCTCAGATATTGAAAATAAAGGATTGCCAAAACAGCTCCATTGTGTTATCATATGAGAGCTGAAATCTTAAGCTGAAGTGGCACAGATGGTAGCGCAATTGATTCGTAATCAATTTTGCTTTTTTATGCTGGGATGGCACAGATGGTAGCGCAGCTGATTCGTAATCAGCAGGCCGGGGGTTCGAGTCCCCCTCTCAGCTCCATTTTAAGCAGTTTCTGACCGATCTTGAATAGTCGGTCGTTTTTTTATTTTTTGAAAATCTTTTTATTTGAATATTTCTTTCACAGTGTTGTCTTGCTTATTCTTGGTCGTTTATAAGTTTTTTTGTCCTACTTTTTGTCCTACTTTTTTCTTGCAAAATAAAAAGAGAATCCATTTAACGGACTCTCTTTTTTTAAACTTCATCTGCGTTTTTATGCTCCACTGGATAAAAACCATTTAAATACTTCAAAAAGTTAATCTTCAACATGCTAACAAATTAATTTGTTTACACTTAAATACATCCATCATGTTAAGCTTAAAAAATTTGCATTTAATTATATATCTATCTTACAACCTTTAATGCTTTATTTCAAGAAATTTTTATAAATTTTTCATCAAGAATTGAGTTCGTGGCTTCGGCCATTTTTGTTGTTCGGTGCAAATAAATATTTAAGGTGGTTTCTGTGCTTGCGTGTCCCAGGCGGTTAGAAATATCCACAATGCTCGCTTTGTTTTCTAAAAGCTGTGTCGCGTAAGTATGGCGCAGCATATGGAAGGTAAACCGGAAGCCAACACGCTTTGCAACCCTCGCGCAGTTTGTGGCCAGGCAGACCGGATGCGTAAAAAAGCCATCGGGTTTAGCACACACAAAACGGACGTTAGATTCCTTCTGGCTGCAAGCTACAATATAACCATCATCGCAGATTCTGTAAAAGCGATACCCCTTTTTCTTTTCGGCTTTTTCCTGTTGCCGTTTAAGATTCTTTAAAAACTGATAAAGTCCTTCGTGCATTGGCAGCTCCCGGATTGATGTTTTTGTTTTTGGCGGGCTGATCCGCCAGTTTGTTTTATCCAGAGAGGTCAGGCCATGCTCAATATAGAGTGTCCTTTTTTCAAAGTCTACACGATCCCAGGTCAGCGCGCATACCTCACCAGCGCGCATTCCCGTCAGGTATGCCAACCGGATCGGGACCCCACAGGCTCTTTTTTCCGTATCCTTCAAAACCTTTAAGACCTCCTCGTCGCACAAACCCGTGACACGGGAGGACTCGGCTGTTTTCGGGACAAAGACCTTATCGCAGGGATTTTCCACAAGCAAGTCCAGCGTGTCTGTCGCAATGTTTAAACTGTGCCGGATAATTTTCAAGGTGGCAATAATGGTCCATTTTTTAAGAGGCAGCAAGCTGTTAATAAATGCCTGGATATTCGCGGCGCTCAACTCATTAAGCTTGTGGCTGCCAAGCGCCGGATTAATGCGCTTTGTGATGGTATACTGATAGCTTTTAGTGGTAGTATCCCGGTTGTTTGGAACGGAATAATTATCCATCCAGAATTTAAGATAATCCTGGTAATACATATCGTTGCTTAAAATCATTTTTTTCTCCTTATTTTCTAAGGATGTGTTATAATTAGCTCATAACACATCCTTTGGGTGGTTGTTATGCTTTGGCGCTTCTCTGGTGGTTCGGGGTAGCGCCTTTTTTATACAAACTGTACGGGGAAACCCCAGGTGCCGAAGACATCTTCATAAATAAGACTTTTTCCACTTTTATAATTAACCTCCAGACAATTTTTAGTGCAAGTTTTAAAAAATGTTAATTCGATAATCCCTTTTCGGGGAATGTAGTCCAGCCAGTCATCATCTTTGGTCATGTACTCACAAGTACATTGATTAAATACGTCCCATTTTTTCATTATTTTGCCCCTTTTCCATAACGGACATAGGAATCTTTTAAAAATTTTTTGTCAAAATCATAAAAGCTTCTTTTTTTGTTTTGGTATGCGCTACGTTCGCTGTACTCAATGTAAGCGCGGTTGAAGCCGTAGCGTCTCCAGATTTTGAACTCTACGGTACAAACATCATCGCAGTAGTAGTCTGCGAAGGCTTTGGCAACTTTGTTGATCTGTGCCTTTTCTTTATCGGTGGCATCCCCTTTAATTTTAATGGTAATCTGTTTGCCATCTTTGGTTTCCAGTAGGTAAGTAACACACAAGCCAAACTGTGCCTGGTAGTCGATGTTTTTTTCTTCGTTTTCTTCAATAATTTCCTTTGTCATTTTGTGGGCTTCTTCAAATAAATTTTTCTTTGTCATTTTGTATCTCCTTTGTTTATTTTATACTTATATTATAGTACATATACGTACTATTGTCAAGCTTTATTTATGATATTTAAGAATAAAAAAAGACACCATTAAGATGTCTTAAAAAAACCAGTCATCAACCTTTGCATGAGGAAATGCTTTTTTGAAAGCAACCAACATTTCATATGTCGGCTTTCTACTGCCTTTCTCAACAAAAGAAATAACCCGTTGTGTACATTTGTAACCATGCTCGGTTAATATCTCAGCTAACGCTTTCTGAGTCAAATTATTTTCTTTTCTAAATTCTTCGATTTTCATTTTCTCTCCATATTTTCTGTCATTTTTGTGATGATCAACTTTTCTCTTTTTGGTGTTCCTCCTCATACCATTTCAAAAAATCACCGTAAAGTTCTTCTTCTGCCTGCTTTCTCACTTTTTTAGCCTTGTCAATATTATCAAAATATCCTAAATGGTACATTTTTCCCTTAAACTGTATGCGTGTTTGCCATTTTCCAATACGACTATGCCACGTTACGCCCTTTACACCTGATGTACTATTTTGAGCAACTTTATTCGACTTTATTTTCCCAATCTGTGTACCTTCAACAAACATTTCAGAATAATTTGGCTTATGCTCACGGAAAAGTTCATCGTGGTAGCAGCCACAGCTTGACGTTGTTCCATCTCTTAAAGCGTCTCCACGTACAACGGTAAAATTTCCACAATCACACTCGCACTTATAGTAATAACCCCGGCCTTTTTCAAGGCGATCTATTCCCTTTACCCTAAGTCTGCCGAAACGAGTACCTTCCGGGATTATTTTCTTGCGTGATTCCTCCTGAAGGCAACCACAACTGTTTACACTCCATCCAAGAGTATCTCCGGTAACATCCACAATTTTTCCACAGTCACATCTACATTTAAATAGTGATCTAGTTTGGCCACTTTTAACAACACTAGGTAATTTTTCTATTATCGTTAGTCTGCCGTACTTTTCACCAACTTTTTTTCTGTGAGCCATTTTTCCTCCCAGGTATGTTTAGTCCTCCCAATTTCTCCAGTGTTCCGTTGTGTATGGATAAATACTTTCTCTCTTAGTAATTTTATAGAGATAATCCGCTATCTCACGATTCTTTAAAATTTCTTCTGCGGTCATGTTTTTTTCTAGTCCTAAGTCACAGATTACCAACCTACACTCTTTCCCTTGCGTATCGCCAGTATCGGCCGCAAATTTTAAGACTAACAAATTGCGGTTATTGAGCGGAAAACCCGTTGTTGCTTCTGCCTTGTCCGCATATACCACACCATCCACTTTAATGTCGACGATCATCGAACAAAAACTTGTAAATTCATGTATATTTATCTCGACATCTCTTCCCTTGTTATTTCTGAAAAAAGTTACCATTGCTTTTCTCTCCACTTCATTTAACTTATATATACATTATAGTACATATGCGTACTATTGTAAAGTGTTTTTAAGATAAAAAAAGACACGCATTTTTGCATGTCTCATCCTAACAAGTTAACTTTCTTTTTAAACTCCCGTACAACTTCCTCAATGGTCATTCCTTGGAGTCGATCCTGTGTCTGCTGAATAATGCCATTCACAACCCCGCCCTTGTAGAATACATCCAAGTAATAGCCTTTATACTCTTGTGCGATTTTCATCCTTCTTTCCCCCTTTCAATTTACTCGCTTTTCCACGAACCAGCATGGTTTTTCATAGTACACGTAAGATATGGCGTTTCCAATACGCACCTGAAAGCGTATCCCTTGGCCGCCTGCTTTGAGTGATGCAGCCTGCCGCACCTCGATAACCTCGTCAACCTTAAAATAACGGTTGTCCTCCCAGCCAATATACATGGGCACAATGCTGCCATTTTCTCTGATCTTTGCGATGACCTCGACGTATTTCTTTTCATACTGCATTTATCTTCTCCCCCTAGAAATAGCCTACCGGATGAATCACGTTGTCCCGTTTCGGGTCTAATTCGGACATTGTATCTCCCAGTGTAATAGCCCGGCGGACGATGTTATTCCCGAAGCGGCTCCGAAGCTTGTCGATGGTACTGTCAAGGCGCTCCTGCCGGATACGCTGTTCTTCGCTGCCGAATAGATCCAGCTGTACCGGTGTGGCGGCGCCGATCAGGTCGCACGCCCGGACGCCCAATGACCGAATGGCGGACTGGTCGGAAAAGTTATAATTGGCTTTAAACAGCTTAATGGCGGCTTCGGCCATCTCTCGGGTAATATCAGTGGGCTTATCCAGTTTAAGCTGTCTGGTGAAGCTCTGCAGGTTTTTATCCCGCACTGAAATGGCAAAGGTTTTGCATTTAAACCCAGCTTCTCTGGTGCGCATTGCTACAGATTCTGTAAGCATATATAATACCAATTTCACCTCATTTTCGCAAACCAAATCCCGCGGTGTGGTGATACTGTTTCCGATACTTTTAATCACTCTATCGTTGTCATTGTGCTGCGGATCAAAAAGCTTGACCTCGCTGATGTCGTGTCCGTTGGCAAATGTCCAGAGCACTTCTCCGATTTTTCCAAACCAGAGACGCAGCTCTGTAACGGGGACTTCTGCCAACCGCCCGACTGTATCAATGCCCCGTTTCCGCAGCTTTCTTTCTGTGGCCCGGCCGACATAGAGCAGATCGCCCACGGGCTTTTCCCAGACGATTTTTTTGTAATTCTCCCGGGTAATGTTGGTGACAGCGTCTGGCTTTTTATAGTCGCTGCCAAACTTGGCAAAAATCTTGTTCCATGAAACGCCAATGGAAACTGTAATCCCGAGCTCTTCTCGAATGCGTTTCCGGATTTCCTGGGCGATTTCCTCGCCGCTTCCGAACAAATGCACACTTCCGGTCACGTCGAGCCAGGCTTCATCGAGTCCAAAGGGCTCCACTTTGTCTGTATAAGAGTAGTAGATCGCCCTTGCCATCTTGGAGAACTTGGAATAGAGCGGATAATCGGGTTGAATGACAACCAGGCCGGGACATTTCTGCTTGGCCTCCCAGATGGCCTCAGCGGTCTTGACTCCGTGCTGTTTCGCCAGTTGGTTTTTGGCGAGAATAATCCCGTGGCGGTTCTCTGGATCACCCGCTACTGCCAATGGCAGGCCTGCGAGTTCTGGATGGTGCAGCGCTTCGACACTCGCATAAAAGCTGTTGCAGTCGCTGTGCAGGATAACTCTATCTTTTCTTTCCATTTTACTTCCCTTTCAAGAAAAGTTATTTCTCTTACATTTTACAAACATTCGTTCAAAAAGTCGAACGTTTATTTGCTTTATAGTTTCTTACACCATGTGGGAGTTTGATTTTAAGAAAACCTTATGGGCATATAGGTAGAAAAACAAAGTATGAAAAGGAGTGTCTAAAATGTGCGGACGATATGTTTTATATAGTGATAAGGAACAAGCGGAAATACGAGAAATAATCGAAGAAGTAAACCGTAAGCATAACTTAGCGGTCAAGAAGGGCGATATTTACCCCTCCAACATGGCGCCGATCTATGCGCCGACACCGGATCAAAATGGAAAGAGTTTGGAAGTAATGAAGTGGGGTTATGAAGTTTCTTTTAGAAAAGGGCTGCTGATTAATGCCCGTTCAGAAACTATTCTCGAAAAGAAAACCTTCAAAAAAGACTTTCTGGAACGGCGCTGCATTGTGCCGGCCATCGGGTTTTACGAGTGGGACAAGGAAAAGAACAAATATATTTTTCAAGCTGAGGACGATGAGGCTCTTTATATTGGCGGGGTGTTCCGGCAGCATGAAAACGAGTCGGAATATGTTATTCTGACCAAGGCACCCGTTGAACCTGTTGTGGCCATCCACGACCGGATGCCAGTGATTATACCCCATTCTAAAGCTGAGGAATGGTTGTATGATGCGAATGCTGCTATGGGGATGGTGACGCAGGATTATGTGCCTTTAGATTGCCAGATTGCAGAAAAATAAGCCGCGTTTTCCGCTTTCTGCACTCTATCATTCAAAAAACAAAAAACTCCCGATCCGAAGACCGAGAGCTCTAAAAAAGGAAAAGTTAATGGGGAGAGTAATTTGTATTTTAAAAAGTAAGAGGTATGTGTGTTCGAGATTAATTATACCCAGGTAATAATATTTTAAACATGAAAAAATAAAAAATCCCCTCGCCTCGGCAAGGGGATCTACGCTCATTTGTTAAATGTGACAACCGTATTATTCCAACTTCCGTTTAGCTTATTACCAAATGACGAAAAATTAGAATTCAATTCATTATTCAATGTTCCCAAATTAATCGTATTTCTTATCGTCCTATTTGTATTTTCGATACCAAGAACGCGATACAATTTCTCCACTTCACCGTTTTTACTGTTTCTCATGTTTTCCTCCTAGAATCTTTCGTTAAATCGTTATATTTATCTTGCCATTAAGCATGGTTAATAACAGCTTTATCGTTTTGTGACTCTATTATTTTTACCACATCAGAGCTTCCAATTGATAGCATGTATGCGTGATGTACACTTAAAACAGCATCTTGCAATTGACTATCGTCTTCTAAAGCGGTTACCTTAAGGCCAATTTTTTTACAAAATTCCATATTAAAATGCCGGCCATGCAATTTTGAATCGACATGCTCATTTAATTTACCTACTATCGTTGCAATCGTTTTTCTATCTTCGGGTTTTTCTTGATCAAACATACAAGAGCCCAACCAATCTTCCACTAATTTGCTCGATAATTCAATTGCATCAATGGCAGTTTTCAAAAAAGCCGCTGGATACTGTTGTAATTTAATAGCCCAATACTGAGTGTTTTGGGGATTTTCAGCAAGATCTTCTTTCGCTTCCTCAAACTCCATTTGGATATTATAAGCGGGGATTCCATTGAATTGGGGATCAATAGGGCCTAAGCTTGACTGCTTTCCCATAATAATTTCTTTTGCCGCACAAGCCATCATAGTCCCAGCAGACATAGCTAATTGAGGTACAATAACTCTTATATCCGAATTAAATTTACTTCTTAAATAACTAATAATTGCTTCTGCCGCAGCTGGTGATCCCCCAGGTGTATGTAATATAAGATCCAACCCCTTTGAACAATCCATACCTTTTAAAGAATTCATAAATCCTGTCATATCTAGATCATTAATATCTAGATTTCCGATATTACTATTTCCCCTTGATAGAAACGCAGAATAATACGCTATAGTGTTTCTCCCAGTATACCTTGACAAAAGTTTAAGATATTTCCGACGAATATAGTCACTTTGCGACATTGTTTCGTTTAATTCTCTCAAAATATCATCCCAACCTGCCATTACATACCTCCTACGGTTACTGTGCTATTAATTATATAACACTCCATAGAAGATTGCTACAGTAAAATATGAATTTTTATTGATACATACCCACATTCCAAAGATTATAACAAAACAGCCGCCCCAAAGGACGGCCAGAATACACGAGATTTACACGAGAAAATTAAAAGAATCGGCTATTCAAAGCCATTTTATCGCGAGATTTGCACGAGAAACCGCTTATAACTTGCGTAATACTACTTAAAAACTGGGGCCGTCATATTGCAGATGGACATACCCATCCCCAACGTATCCCCATGTAAAACCGCATTCCAAACCAATTTGTAGCAGTGTCTCATAATCCACGGCTCCCATAGCATTACAATCGAACGCCCGGCCTGCCATGTGCTTGCTCTCGCTGCTGCTGCCGGACAGCCAGTCATTATAGGTTCTACAACGTACGCCACTGGTCACCTGGATCGGCCCAATGCGGTCTCGTGTAGCTTGTAAGCAGTTGAGCGCTGTCAGGTTGATCATATCCGGCCAGTTCATACAGTCATCATCGTGTGGTGCGTTTGGGTCATCGGATACGGCGATGCCACACCCAAGCTCGCTTGAATTGAAATTTGCGGTCAACTGAATACCATTTGTCAAAATTTCTTTGGCTTTACGCTGGCATTGTTCACCCCAAATCGTGTCCTGATCCAGTCCATAATCGCCCTGAAAGCTGGCAATCGCCTTTCTGGAATAGCTATCTGATCCTTTATCTCCAAGTTCCCCATCAATACCTGATGGGCCTAAATCTTTACCGATTGCAGCTAAAAACTGCTGAATTGCTATATCACTCCATAATGTCATTTATTTGTCCTCCTTTGTTGTTACTCGACTTAATATTTCAGCCAGATCGTCATTACTGAGCGTTCTGGCAATTACTTCTTTTGCGCTTTCGTCAATGCTGCGCTTTTCCTGCGACACCTGGCTGTCTGTGGTCTTTGGCGTGGTTGGATCGACCACAATCCCCAGGAGCACAAAAAGCCCAAGAATCGCAGAAAGAATCTCGTTTAAGCCTGGAATATCAAATTCCAGCCCCAACCATTTACAAACATATTGCGCCACCAGAATAATAAAGGCGATGACCGCCATCCAAAATTCTTTGCTTTGCAGCCGTACCTTCCAATTAATTTTGTCCATCAATCCTTACCTCCATTCTGAAATAGAATCCGTACACTCTCATACAGATCATGGGCAAAGCTGTTGCCGCCCAATTCCCGGTATGATTCATACAAGCCCGTCAAAACTTCAAACTGCCGGGGCGCTATCTCCCCAGCTTCTAAATATTTTTCACATAAAAAAACGACCCGATCACGTAAGGTCGCCATACTGGCACGCTCCAAGGCCGCTAATTGCGCTCTCATCTCTGCAATCTGCTTGTCCTGTAGGTTTTCGGGGTCTTGAACATGTTTCTTAAACAGACCTCTGAGCCAGCTTCCTACAGGCGTACAGACCAATACAAAGACCGCAGCAATTGTCGTGATCGCTGCGGCCCATTCCTTTAAATTTAATAGATACTCTGGTGGTGGCATCATTCCCATTCCTCTTTCTACTCAAAAAACGCATAGGGCGCGATTTCAAAATGTGTATGTTTTTGATCTACTCGGTACATACTTTGATATCTTGGTGGTGCCACGTATATAGCAATGATATCTCCAACGTTACAATAATCATACCCACTTGGGTTACCAGAGCAAATATGATTCGGATTAATCGTTGATGTATGTACATAGTTTTCTCCGATTGTAAAATCCGTGTTGCGTTTAACAATACGCATATGATAAGTCCCTTCAAGCCCTGGAGAATCCGATATAAAAACATTCGCCGAAAAATCATAGTATCCTTTGCGTGTGATTCTTACACTACCATCGCTTTGAAGCTCGGCATAATCTGTTTTTGTCACAAAACCATCCCTTGCTGTGTTAAACGGAAGGGTTCCAATAACACTGTTATCTACAGTATGACCCCGCACAATATCCCCAGCCATTTTTACACCAAAAAGTTTATTGCTATTGTCTCTATAGATGTCCGCCACATTCGGCTTTACATAAATATTTTTCCACGTACCAACCTGATTCTCACTCGCAATTTCATACTCCTTCAACTGGTTATTGTTTCCAGTATCCAGCCATAAAGCGCCATCAACGACCGTGCTAGGCGGTGTTGTTGATTGAATATAAAACTGCCGCCATCCTGCGCCCTGCTGCGTGTTAAACCAATTATCAAAGCTCTTTTGGATCATTTTGAAATAAGAGTCAAATTCGGAACAGTCCCGCATTCTTACCGCTCCACACACGGTTGTATTGACACGTTCATCAGTTACTGTCGTTGAGCCACCGGGCTTTACCGTGACTCGGGCAAGGGACAGTTCATAACGGCGTGTGTCCCGTTGCAAAGCAGGTGCCACAGGGGCGCTGCTGGCGGTCCCTTTCTTGATTTCAATACCCGTCTTTTTGCCTACAAAATCTGCGTAGAGCACCACCCGGTCAATTCGGTTATAAGTACTGTCTGCTGTTACTGTTAAAGCGGTTGCTGTACTTTTATAAAACCATGCCGGACCGCTCAGATGGGCAATCCCTGGGGCAACCGAAATTCTCCCGTTTGAAGGTGATGTAACGGCAAAACACAGATTACCCGCATCGTCCACCTTTATTCCAGGACGAATGGTCGCTTCATGAACCGCTGCAATCTCTTCTTCGCCGTATTCATCACTTCCATTCCAGAAAAATGAATTTTTTACTGCCATAAATGCCTCCTTATTCTGCCGAACCTTCCTCCGGTATTTCCTCCAACATAAAATCCAGAATATCAAACAGAATCGGCTCATAATCCTGATCAAAAAGCAGCTCTGGAGAAACTTTCGCAATCGCAACCTCAGACTCTGCTTCTAAAAGCTCATTCGTAGTGTCTTTCCATTCTTGCGAGTCTTTTTCTGCCTCGATGCCATTCAGTTCTTCAAGATAATCCCGATACTCCGCAAGGAGCTTCTTTTTATTTTGTTTGATCGTAAAGCCAACGCGGCCAGGCAGTTTAAGCCCAGCTTTATTGAGGTTCTCAAAATTGTCAATCGCGGCGATGATTTCTTTGTTTTTCAGTTTCATTGTTTTTATCCTTTACTTTTTTATTTCTCGTTGATTAATTCTTCCAGTTCTAAATCTTTCAAAACTTGACGCACCTGATCTTTAATCCGATCCGGTACCTGTGAAAAGTTCTTTTTACCATTCACAATCAAAGTGGCGTAAATAATGGCCATATCCTTTCCCTCCTTTCCTGCTAGTTTTGTTAAAATCCAAAGCTTAATTTTTGTCAGCATCGAGTAACGCCTGCACTTCCGCCCGTATTTTCTGCGGGACATCTTCAATCGTTTTTCGGCCTTCTTTAATGAGCGTGTAGTAGATTTTAGCCATTTTAAACCTCCCCAATGATCATTTCATAAACTTCTGTCAAAGCCATCATAATATCATTATTTGTTTTTTGCACTTCTGTTTTTAAGTCTGGTTCCTGCATAATGATTTGAACCACCTCAGCGGTCTGGTCAATATCATAAACAAAATTACGGTTAACCGTATAAGTTCTGATCTGAGAATAGCCCTCAAAAACCTGATGACATTCAAAGGGTGTTTCTTCGCCGGTTTCCGTCATTCCTTTCCCTCCCAGTTCGATACGGGAAGCATGATTTTTGAAGGCATTTTCGATATCAAGTGGTGTCTTTTCATTTTCAAGAAAAACACCAATTTCCAGCGTTCTTTCACCGTGTCCGAGAATCTCTCCGGGTTCGGCATAAAGTACATTGTAGAGTGTTCCATCGTTTAACTTTAATATTTTCATAAATGTTCCTTTCTATGCGGTTCGCTTCCACATATAAACAGCAAGGTATGGCGGCATATTGTCATGTGCAGAACCACTGCCTGTTTTTGATATAACCGAATCTACAGAATACCATCCAGAACGATCATACCCAACCCAGTTATATGGTGTTGTGTCTGGCAACGCTCCATTCGCACCAATATTCCATCCACGAATGGTATGACCATGCGAAGGCATCTGTGCTGTTGAAATGGCTACGCTTGCTGCCCCGCCAGTACTCCCATTTCCATAACTGGAACTCCTGCCAAGCAAGAACCTCCCTTGTATCTCTACCCACGTCCCGCCAAACAAAGTGGCTGGCGATGTGCTGTTCACACTCATATAGATAGAACCAACGGGGTAGGTTCGATCCAAAAAAGTTTTATTTTGAATATAAATGGTACCGTCCAATGAGACAATATTGTCCGACATTCCAAGGCTAGCCCCATTATCCGTATGGATACTGACCTTATATCCCGATGATATATTCAAATAGAGTCCTGTTCGCAATGAAAGTAAATTTCCGGAAGTTATTTTCAATCCATAGGTATCATATCCCTCATCATTAGGTACAGCTGCGATTGAGCCAATCGTCGTATTCCCGGATGCCATATAAAAACTCAACGCCGCTGAATTGAACTTTGCTTTATAAGTCGCGTTCGCAGACGTGATATTTCCTGTCAGATCAACAGTTCCGTTGGTTAAATCAATTTTCATGCCGGCATTTCCAGCGGAATAGTTACCACTTTGTAACACACCAGCAGTCACTGTCCCTAGGTTAGCGGTTAATGCCGATAACGTTGAAATATTCAATTTATCGGCGGTCAGTGTTTTTGCCTGTATTCTAGCCGCCGCGATGTACCCGGAAGTAATTTTAGCCGCATCCAATGCCGCAATTTTTGCACTCTGAATCGTCGCATTGGCAATCTTAGCATTGGTAATGGCACCGTCAGCGATTTTAGCGGTGACAATACAGGCGTCCGCCAATGCCGCATTTGAAGCGGTAATACTTCCCGCTGCCATTTCATTCGCGGTGACTGCTTTAGCGGCAATCTTCGCTGTCGTGACAGCATCGGCCACAATCTTATCTGAGGTGACGCTGTTAGCTGCGAGGTTTCCGGCAGCGATGGTAGTTGCTGCGATCTTATCCCCTGTGATGGTATTGGCTGCAAGCTGGGCTGCAGTGATACTGCCTGCCACAATTTTGCTGGCGTTCACAGAATTGGCCGCGAGCTTGTCAAGGGTGACTGCCCCGGCTACAATGGTGCTGGCCGTTACAGCGTTTGCGGCAATCTTCCCTGCGATGATGGCATTCGCTGCAATCTGCGATGCTGCGATGCTACCCGTGTAGATCTTTCCGCCATTGATGTAGGTCTTATCATTGTTATAACACCAGGCGGCAAGAACGGAGTCAAGGGAACCAATCTCATTTTTGAACGCCGATCCGCTTAAGGTAGCTGTCTGAACATAGGTTGTCGGCAATGTCGCGGTAATGGTTGCGCTGAAGCCGTCTTTATAGGAATCTGGACAGACGGTGCTGTAACCTGTAATGACTTCATCTACGATGATTTTAGGGTATTGCCAGACCGTATCTGCACTTCCGATAATAATGACGGCTCTCGTATCGCTTGCGGATACTTTGGCGACCTTAATCGACGAGAATTGCAGACTTCCGTTATTGACATATCCTGCACTGGTGATGCTTGAGCCGTAGTTATAAAAACCGACTCGAAGATCAATGGTCTCATTTGCGGAAACGTAATTGTATCCGCTGATGTGTACATTGACCATTCTGGATGGTGTGATTGGTGTTGTGATGATCAAATAGCCTTTGAGATTTGCAACATCGTTTGTATAACCGCACACATTTTTGAATTTCTTCAGCGATCCGGTAATGGTTTCAACCTGCTCTAACAGCAATGCTGCGTTCGCATTATCTTTTGCGGTATTGATTGTTCCTTGCGTACTGCCATCGAGCTTCCCAAAGACAATGCTGCCGGCAGCGATTCTGTCGGCACTGAGTATGCCTGTCGTAATCTTAGCCGCATCTAAAGCCGCAATCTTTGCACTTTGAATCGTCGCATCTGCGATCAGCGCATTGGTTATGGCCGCATTCGCAATAGCGTTTGTGCCAAATTGGGCTGCTGTCCACTTACTACCATCCCAACGGTAAATCCTGTTTCCATCATCGGTGTCAAACCAGGTGTCCCCGGTTTTTCGTCCCGTTGTCGGCGGCTGCGCAGTCTGGTAAAAGACCGTGTTCTTGCCGTCCGCACTGGTCTGCGCTGTGGCCGCTGCCTTTTTCGCCTGATCCGCAAGGGAGTAGGCGCTGTCGGCTTTCGTCTGGGCGGTCGCCGCGTTCTGTTTCGCTGTATCGGCGGTGCTCTGTGCCGTTGCTGCTGCCTGAGCTGCTGCGTTGGCTTTGTTCTGGGCGGTCGTAACGGCGGCTTGGGCGGCGGCGATTTCTTCCTCTGTGGCATCCACTCTGCCCGTAACTGCTGCCAGATTTTTTTCAGCGGCTTCCAAGTCTTTTGCGGCCTGGTCAGCGGCTGTCTTTGCGGCGCTGGCATTGCTTTGTGCTGTCTGCGCATCCTTCGCTGCCTGATCGGCTGCGGTTTTTGCTGCCGCCGCATTGGCTAAGGCGGTACTGGCGTTGCTGCCTGCCGTCGTGATACTGCTGTTTACTGCATCCGACAGGGCACCTGAACCAAAAGGACTGGCGGACCATTTTGTCCCATCCCAGACATAAGCCTTATAGCCGTTGGCAGTGTCAAACCAGGTATCGCCTTTCTTGTTGCCCGTAAGTCCGGGCTGGGTGTTTTGGTAATAAATTTTGTTTTTACCGTCAGCTGTTGTCTGGGCATTATTAGCCGTATCCACCGCCCCATTGATCATTCCAGACACCGTACCCGATAATTTATCCAGATCAATGGCCCCGGGTGCGATCTGCACCCCGTTGATGGTACCAACCGTGATATTCGCCGCGTTCAGATTCACAACCTCGATCTGGGCAGCATCAAGCCTCCCGGCGGTGATCTTATTAGCCGTCAATCCCACAATCTTCGCATCGGTAATACTGCCGTCTGCAATCTGTGTGGTGCCAATAACACCTGTACCAATCATAGCGGTAGTAATACAACCATTCTTAATGTTGGCGAGGTCAATGTCCGCTTTGCCAATCATGGCCGTGTCAATGTCCGCAACGTCCGCTTTCAGCTTTCCAATATCCGCAGTAATGGCTGATAAATCACCGACATTTGCAATGTCGGCTTCAAGCTTTTCAATTTTTGCATTGGCCGCATTTAAATCCTCAACGGCAGCTTTCTTTGCCACCAACTCATTGGTCGTTACAAGGTCTGCGGTCAGCTTTCCGATATTGGCCTCAGCAGCAGTTAGTTTTCCATTAATAGTGACATTATCTGCGGTTAAGTCTGTAATATGCCCTTCTGCCGCATCCAAACGCCCGGTAATGGTTACATTTCCAGCTTCAAGAATATCTACCCGCGCATTCGTCGCATTCAGCTGATCTACCGTTATGATATTTGCCTCAAGGTCTTCGATATACGCTTTAACAGCATTCAAACTCTCGATGCTGGCTTTTTCAGCCACCAATTTGTTGACCTCAACATAATTTGATTTTAAGGTCGTAATGTCAGCAACCGCAGCGTTCAGATTGCCTGTAATGGTCACAATCCCCGCTTCAAGGTTGGTGATCTTTCCATTCATAGCCGTAAGGTCTTGGATATCCGCCTTTCCCGCTACAATGGTCTGTATCTCCGCATAATCCGCGTATAATTGTGTAAACTTCGCACTAATACCTGTACGCTCTACAATGGTTGCCTGAGTGACCGATGCTAAAGATTTCGAGACCGAGTTCTCCGTATAGCCAAAGGTCGGGTCAATTTTCAACTGACCGTCCTCGTGGGTCTCCTGGACTTCGGTCACCTGCTGGTGCAGCGTGATCTGCTTTTTATCATCAATATACGTACAGGTATCGCCCAAATCCCAAAGAACCATATAATCTTCGGTTTCGGCTTCATACTCATAATTAATAACTTCCCTAAAATCTGTTGTCAGTTTGGTTTTACCACGATCAACTAGAGCCCTATTGGTATTTTCATCCTCATCAGCAATATCCCTGGCATCAATGAAAGCTTCACGTCGGTTCAAACCCGAAAGATCATCATAGATGGTCACAATGGTCCGGTCATCACCGTCACCCTGCCCACCGATATAAGCCATATTCTTAAAAGAAGATGTGTCGTGGGTGTAGGTGTGCTTTTTGACTTTTCGGTTTCGCCTGGAAAAGATGTAGCTCTGACGGTTAATCTCGGTTCCAAGCCCTGTCCGCCTCCGGTCAACACCTTCCAATACTTCAAAGATAAACCGCTTTCCGACCGGGTCAAAGCGCACTGCAACGCCCAGGCCGGATTCAATGGAAAGCTCATATAATTCATCTGGCAGATATTTCAGCCGTGATCGGAAAGTCATTTTCTTTCCACGGTGTTGATTGGCCGCCGCTTCAAAATGTGGGATAACCCGCTTTGTGTCCAGTGGATGAATGACTTGCCCATCCACCAGCTCATACATAATATCCTCAGCGGGTTTATTGTTCCAAACCAAATAGCCATCATTAGCACTCGTTGGAACCGTAATCCGGTGATAGAGTAAAAAAAGAAGACTATAGCCTTTTACAACATAGTCCTCTGTCGAGTTGTATTGATAGCCATCGCCATCATCCTGATCATACTCAATCACACCGCATTTGTATGGGTCATGGTTGAGCATGACATAGTTGCCATTTTCAAAAAGTGGGTTCGGTTTGTCCAGATGAATCTCAAAATCGCCGTAAGTGCTCCACCGCTTGGTCCAGATCACACTGCTGGCGTCATGAACTTCACCGATAAACTGGAGGTCTTTGTTGTAGACTCGAATAATTGGCTTCATGGCTACACCCCCAGATACCGATTTTTATAAAGGACGTTCACCTGATTGATCTGGTTCGCGTCCGCGGATTCATATTTCAGGAGATTGTCCCCTTCAACAAGCCGCATCTCAAGGCTGGTAGCATCGGTGATTAAGGGATACCCATTGGTGAATATCCCGTTTTCCTCAATCAAGACTTCTGGTCGATTCTCATCGGTTTTGATGTGCAGTGTCTGTCCCTCAGTCAGCGAGGTCGCCACCTGAACATGTAGGCCAGTTGTCACATTTCGGACTTTCGGACTCGTTGCAGGCCCTTTAAACTGAACCCACACCGGAGTATCGGCTTGCCCTTCGTTAATAATAACCTTTTGGGCAATACCACGGTGTCTAAGAGAAAATGGAAGGTCAGACGGCAATGTAAAGCCGCCTTCCCAACTGTTCATTTCAACCAGCGTATAATCTGGGTCTGCAAAATAGCCCTCTGGGCTTTTCATCTGTAGCTCAAATTCAATGCCGCTATGCAAGTTTTCCTGTTTATCCTCAAGGGAAGTCACGATATAGCTTGCCTGGCGGTAGTGGCCTTGATTATTGACCGTAATCGTGCCCGGTTTATGCGGGCTGAAAAAGCCTTCCATAAAAAATTTCCGCTCAATATTGCTTTGTTTACAGTGGAAATGCACCGACATTGCCCGGCTCCCGATGCGCTGGCGGATAATCTTCCCGCCGTCAAACTGGTATTCTTCCAATTCTACATCAATATTGGTATTGTCAAAACCTTCATAGCTGACAATGCCGTATTCTGTGCCGGCACCAATAACGAGCTTATCCTTGCCGTTATCAAATGTCATGTTATAGACCTTGCTTGCCAAAAGCTAACCTCCTTCCCTCCTGTTTAAGTGCCTGCCTGAATTCAGACGGACGTTTTGGTGTTTCCTGAAAATAGATGTTCTGAATCGTTTCATTGTTATTATTGTTCGTAACCATGTTTGTGGTGTTATAGAAAAACTGTGATGTCTCATTTTGGATTGATGCGTTCTGACTATTGACAGCACCTTTAAGAATATCTGTCCAGAAGCTTCCCTTGCTGTTCGCATGTGGGTTTTCATCTTTGCGGACAACTGCCTCCCCTTCATGCAGATAGGCCAGCATATCATTTGGAATATACTTACTTCCTACCTTAAAGCCGGGGAAAAATGCCAGTGGGTCAAGCCATTGCCCGTCCTGAATCACAGAAAAGTGCAAGTGCGGCCCGGTAGAATTTCCGGTACTGCCCACAAAGCCGATGACCTGTCCCGGCATAACATTCATACCAGGGGAAGTGCCGACAGCCGACATATGGCCGTAAAGGGTCTGCATCCCGCCGCCGTGGTCAATGATTACGGCATTACCGTATCCACCATACCATCCCGCCGTTGTTACTGTTCCAGGCAGTGCTGCGTAAATCGGTGTACCTTCCGAAGCGCCGATGTCAATCCCCATATGGTTGGTCGAACCAATGCCACCCGGAGAATCACGACCTCCAAAATAAGAAGTGATTGACTGGCTGTCCGTTGGCCACATCATGCCGCCTTCGCCAAAAGCGCCGGAGCCAAAGTTAATGCCCAGCTTCTGCCAAAGCTTTGTCACATCACTGCCCATGGCACTAATCAGCTGTTTCAGGTTGATGTTGCTGAAATTATCCTTGATGGTACCCACAATGTTATCAACGAATTTTAATAAGTTATCACCGTCAAGGCCATTGATTAACCCTTGAAGCATATACTGCCCAATGGAGAACATCTCCCGGGAGGGTGACGCAATGCCTAACCCTTCCTTAAATTTGTTCAACAGGCTTTCAACAAGGCTGCTGGCTGCATTGTTCGCATCACCCTGACGTGAATTAATCCCGCTGATCAGATCATTCATTGCTGATACACCGACGTTATAAAGCGCCGATGGAAGGCCGTTCATGATCGAGATTGCTGTATTTTTTACCTCATTGAACTTGGAGCTTGAAGCGCTGCTAATCCGGTCTAAAACAGCCGTTATCTGGCTTAAAACACGCTGCCACTGCTGTCCCATCATTGATGCAAAGCTTGTGGTCAGGTTGTTAATGGTACTGTAATTAGTGGTAAAACGCCCTTGAATCTCTTGTGTCATTAAGGCCGCCGCGTTAATCGTGTTTTGCTTAATAGAAGCCCATGTCGTTTCTAAAAATGTCTTAATAGCCTGCCATTTCGTTGTCGTGGAATCTGAAACCTTCTGCCATTCAGCGTCAATGTCTTCAGCAATTCCTTTAATAAAGCTGTTATCCTCTTTTTTAGGCTCCTCAACTTCCAAAGAAAGACTTGTATTAACTTTCTGGCTTTCCACAGTCATAGAAGCCTTAGCGGCCTCAGAAGCATACTTCATGGATACGTCATGTGGAATTACCTGTGTTCCGTCTGGCAGCATGACCAGCTCACCACGTCCACCTTCATTGATTCGAGCAAAACCGCCCTTGAAGTTGTCCGTCCCACGGGCTAAATAAGGGATTTCCGAGATGGTAACCCCAGGAATTTTATTAATCAGACCAACCGCGGCATTAATACCGCCGATGACGCCATTGACAAATCCCTTGACTTGGCTGACCAACTCGTTGACAGAATCGGAAATACCATTAAAAATACCGCCGACAAACCCTGTCAGGCCTTCCCATGATGACCGGATAGCGTCAAACACACCATGAATAACACCGTCGACCTTATTCATGATGTTGGAGCAGACTGTATAGATGCCGTTAAATACTGTTCCCGCAACCGCAGAAATCTTACTGATAACACCTGTAATCCCGTTAACAACGCCTGTAATAAAAGACATGATATTTGTCCAGGTCTCAGATGTTACTTTAAATGCCGTTGAGAGCACTCCCGTGATGGTATACAGTATCTTTCCAATGACTTGGATAATAATAGCGACAGCATCCGCAATGAAGGTTATAATCGGTGAAACACTTGCGATAATGGTTGTAACAATCAGCCCGATCACAGATAAAATCGGCGACAATGTCTGTATAATCGAACTAACCACACTGACCACAATGCTCAAAATATTCATGACCACCGGCCCGACCGCTTCTAAAACAGACATGATGACATTTAGCGCAGCCCCCAAAGCTGGCATAATTGCCTGAATGACGTTCATCAGCACCGTGACAATCGTTGCGATCACAGGTGCTAAAGACCCGACAAGCTGCGCAATCAAAGGAGCGATACCAACCACCATCTGACCAATAAACTCAAGAAATCTGGCTAACACCGGAACAATGTTGACAAAAGCAAACCCCAAAACATCTGAAATGACAGTACCTAGACCACTAAAAGCACTGATTGCCTGTTCAATAATCGGACCAACACTCTCAGCAATTTTAGAAAACAAGTTATTGACAGCGTTTCGGAAGGTTTCAGACGTGTTATAGGCTACAACTAACGCACCAACCAAAGCCGCTACAGCGGCGATGATGATGGGGATCGGCCCTAGTCCGATGGCTTTAAAAATAGAACTAAAAACACCAAGTTCTTTTCTTGCATTAACAAACTCCTTTGCAATGCCTTTTACTCCTCCCACTACACTTCCTATGATAGCAGCGGCCTTAAGTGCAACAAATGCTGAAGCAATCGCCGTAATGACTCCGACAACAGCGTCGCCGTGATCAATGAACCATGTTAGTTTTTCAATGACCTGCGGCATGACACCGGCTACCTTACCCGCCATTTCTTCAAAAGCCTTGCCCAGATTAGCGACAGACTCTTTCATGGTCGGTAACCCATTAGCAGCTAAAGCTTCTTCAATTGAGTCAATAATCGCCTGCATTCCACGGGCGCAAGCTGCCTTTGCATTGTCAAAAGTTCCAGCCCAGCTTGCACCGGCTTCTTTAGCCGCACCGGCAACGCTTAAAACACCGTTAGTTCCTTCCTGCATAGCGGTCGAGACCGTATTGATGAATTCTTCTGCGCTGATACGCCCATAAGACAAATCGTCCTGCACTTCGGCTGATGACCGTCCAGTTGCCTGAGCATACATACCAACTGCATCAATCCCAGCTTCAAAAAGCCGGTCAAGCTGATCCATCTCGACCTTACCCTTGGTTCGCATTTTTGCTAAAGCGTCGGTGACATTCTCAAACTGTTCGTTGGTGCCTTTGCCGTAAAAAGAGACGGCATCGCCCCAGATACGCACCTGATCGGTCGCCTGACTGATGTCTAATCCACGGGTGACAAAGTTCTGTGTCGCTTTGGCCGCTACATCAAGGCCATAAGCTGTTCCTTTTGTAATGTCCTTTAACTGTCCTAAGGCAACCCCAGCCGATTCAGCACTCCCGGTGATCGCTGTAACCGTTCGGTTAAACTGATTCATGGTGTCGATACGACTAAATGCACTGCTAACAGACTGCTTAACCGTGTTAAAAGCAGCGGAAACCGCATTGACCACCCCAACCGATGTAAGCATGGATTTAATGCCGGATGAAGCCTTTTTAGTCTTTTCATTAAGAGCAGTTAGACTTGCTATCGCTCCGGTCGTATCTGCGTCAACTATTACCTTATGCACCTTATCGACCAGTGACTTAATCAAGCTTTTCAGCTTTGATGTCTTTCCTTCAGCCTGCGCCGAGTCCGCTGTGACCGTGGCTTTGGCCCTCATCTGGTTGATGGTTTTCATCTGCGCCTGCATACGCGCTAAATTCGCAGCTGCCGAAGCTGTTTCAGCTTTTACAGCCGCTTCAACCTTCATTTTGTCCAGCGTTTTAGCCTGCGCTTTAAGTCTTACAAGATCAGCATCAGCCGCTTCCACATCCGCAGTGACAGATACCTTAGCTTTATTTTTAGACAGGTCTTTCGCCTTGCTTTCAAGGCCTTTTAAGTCTTTAGTGGCCTTGTCCGTATCGCTGTCAACTTTTACCTTTACATTTGTTTTTTCAATATTCTTGGCTGTTTTTTGAACTTTATTCTCTAAGTTTTTTAGGTCTTTTTCAGCCTTTTCCGTATCAATACGGGCTTCAATAATGACCTGACCATCACTTTTAGCCAATGATTTCACCACCTCTTAATCGTGTGACTTGTCATCGGCTCATAATGGCTCTACTTGACTTGTTTACCGTTTTTTATTTTTATCTCAAATGGTTTTTTACAATTTCGGCCTTTGCATTGTACAAAAACACCCCTACACTCAGCGTTTTCGCTATAAGTCAGGGGCATAATGTAATCACATTTAGTGCATTTTACTCTTTTTACAATATATATCACCTGCTTTCAGGCATAAAAAAACCACCCTTTCGGATGGTTACAATCTATAAGATTATGTCGCCGTTTTCGTTTTCTTGAAATTCGCCTCGATAGTGTTTTCTGAAATATGCTATGAAATTTCTAGTATACGAAAACCACTCTTCATCTTTGCTCAAAGTAATTGTTTTAATATCTTCTTCGTTTTTTCCATAATAAGATATAACCAAAACCCCTGTTTTTTTAACACTAGTTTCTGTGTTAGGAGAAGATGTCGCAATTATAGCTCCGACTGTCCCAAACAATGCTGCACCAGCAATGCCCCGTCCAAATGTACTTTTTTGCTTTTCTACTAAATTGTCTTGGGTAATAAGATCAATAGAAATTATTTTGTCAACATCTAACCAAAAGGTCTGAACTGGTTTTACTTTAAATAATCCAGCATCTTCAATAATTTTCAATTTATTACCTTCAAATTCGAGAAGTATACTTCCATTTTTTGTCTTCTGTGGCAATCCACTTATTAAGTAACCACCAGTTCGTGTTTGCTCCTGCTCTTTTTTCTTACCCATAGCGACGCCCCCTTATAAGTATAAGGCCATTATACTATCATTTCAGATTATTATCAAGAAACTTCTGAGGCTAAATCTTATCATAATGCGTCCACATACGAGCTATTCTGACAACTTTTTCCTCTTCCAGTACCTCATAAACAATCCGATGTTGAACATTGATTCTCTTAGAATAAAACCCCTTTAAATTTCCTTGCAGAACATCTAAGGGGTTATAATAGGGATCAATCATCAGTTTTTGTAGAATTTCTCGAACTTTCTTTTCATATCCGGCAGCCTTTATTAACTTTTTATCTTTCTCGGCTCGTTTAGAAAAAACAATAGTGTACTTCTTCTCTACCATTCTTCATCCTCATCATATACAGCACATTCTTCAACCGGTTCTTTTCTGGATTCTAGAATAGATTCAACCATACCGGGTATCGCATTTAAGTAGAGTGTTTCCTGAATTGCTTTCCAATCGTCCTCAGATAATAATACAGCATTTTTTCCCTGATTATTTACGATGGTAACCGGGATGCTGTTTTCATTTACATCATTCACTAACTGATATAAATTCTTCCTGGCGCTCGTTACATTTACGGTACTCATTGCTTTCACCTCTTAATAGTTTATATATATATTATAACGTACGTTTTAGCGTACGTCAATTAAAATTAAGAGATTTTATACTAACTTAAGGATTCTAAATATGAAGCAATATCGCCACTTTCCTGAATCATTTTGAGGAATTCTTCATCAGCCTTTCGATCGGAATCGCTTCGCTTGTCTAAATCCCATATCCGGTGCATACGCCTTATTTCGGCCTTTTGCTCCTTACTCATCCAGCTTTCTTCTTTTGCGCTACGATAGCCCATAATCTCCACGATACGGGCATCTTTGCGCAGACCTTTGAACATGGCCATAAACTGCCACCAGTGCAGGTATTGAGTCTCGTACAGATCAATCTTGTATTGGTCTAAAAAAGCCGCATAAATATACGGCATATCTTTTCTGAGATCAACGACACGAACGTCTTCCTGTTCTGCTGCCTCGTTCTGGATAGATTCAGCATCTTTTCCGCAGGAATAAAAAGAGACGATGCTCTCAACTGCTGCGTTGATGTTTTGAGGAATACCACCGAAATAAAGTTCAAGCGCACGAATCCATTTTTCATCATCCTTCAGATCTGATTCCATCAGCTCAGCAAATTCAATGGACACACGATAGTCAGAATGAATGTAATAATCGGCACCGTCAATCTTAACGATACTCGGCAGTTCTCCTTGGAATTCCCAACTCATGGATTGCCCCCGCTTCTGAACTTACAGCATTTTTCATTGCACCTTCAATCTGTGCTTTCTTCTCCGGACTCAGTTCAACCACTTTGTTTTCCTTAGCCCGTTCTTCTGCTATTTCGGATTGGAAAGCGTTGATTTCGTCAATTAAATACATCAACAGATCGGCTTCTTCCATGGCATCATAGCCCCTAACTCCAAAAATTTCGTCAAATTTACCTTGACCAAGGATTAAATCAATGCCTTTTTTGCATTCTTTTTCAACCTCTGCAAACATTTCATTAAAATTAGTGGTATCTTCAATCTTCTTCATTGCGTTATTAAGGTTTTTTTCAATTTCCTCTATTGTTCGGATAAGCGTTTCATTATAGGGACGTTGATAGACTTTCCCTTCAATATCAAACTTAATCAGCCGCTTTTCACCAAATTTAAACTGTTTCATGTGTATCCTCGCTTTCTAAATTCATCTCATCCATAAGGGTTTCCGGTTCCGCAGCCGGCTCGTCCGGTTCTGTGGTTTCCTGAGACAGAGAAGCCACAGCCGGACTTTCAACAGGAGCACTTCAAGCTGCTGCTGTAAACTTCTTGGTTTCGATGTTAAACTCCCCGTCAATAAAGTCACCGCACTGGTATAAGGTACCGGAAACCTTCTGGACTTCCAGGGATTCACCGGAAATATCCGTTACCTCAACGGCGCATCTGAACTTACGAGCCGCAAAGGTGTTGGACTTTTCTGCACCAGTGATTTCTTCTGTCAGTTCGACACGAATATAATCAACTTCCGCATCTTCACCAGTTTTCTGGTTTCTGCCAATTTCATAAAGCAACTTATTCGCCTTATCGTCCACAATACGGTCAGATTCAAACGGGAATGAGGGTTCGTAGCCCGTAACGGTAGACGAAGCCGCCCGGTCATGCACATATCCTTTGGTATCTACTTTAGGGGAAGGACTTTCGTCCAACTTGTTAAAGCCACCCATTAAAGCCCATTCTTCCGCTTCTCCAGTGCCAATGTTGATAAAATCCAGCGTGTCAAAACGCATTGCTTTTTTCATAAATCATACTCCTTTTTCGCTATTATTTTCTATTACTCTTGGCTGGTAATACACAAGTCTGCACTGGACTTGGTACCTCGCCTTATTATTTTTTTCGCTGAATACATACGGGACGGATTCAGCCGTTAATTTTTCAGCTACCCGTCCTTCTCCGAGTTCCGGTAACTGCCGGAACATTGTTTTTTCTTCTAACCATCGAGAAAACTTCTCATAAAAGCCAAGATTGTCTATATTGCTGAGGACATCCTCTCCGTACGGTTCTTTACTGGCAAAGAGAAATACAAACTGACGGGTGGTGCTGCCATCGGTATAACCATCAATGATTTCTTCTGCCGGCACACTCTCGATCACATAGGTATCCGTCTGATCCGACAGATAATTTACACCAATGCCTTTGTAATACTCCGGCAGATGGGGACATGTTTTTATAAAATCCCGCACTATTTTAATAATGGGATTGCTCATTCATTTTTCCTCCTGCTACTTTTGCGACACTTTTTAAAATGTCGGCTTTCTGGTCTATCCACATACGAACAATCCAGTTATTTCCACGCTTTCCAGACCCGTTCTGCTGAAAATTAAAATTATTCGCAGGATTCCAGACACGGTAAGCATAGATAAATCCTCTATTCGATGCTGAATAGATCAATACGCCGATAAAAGGGTTAAACAGTACCGTCCGGATAAGGTTCCCGGTATCCTTTGGCGTGTACGGTTCAGCTTTAGCGTGGATCTCTTTTTGCAATGTCTTTACAGCTTCACCGCCGGGGTTTAGATTACGCTTTGCTAATATCGTTTTTGGCGCGTCCATCTTTACAGTACATTTAAAGCCCATTATTTCGCACCAATCTTCCAGTGATCCGCCTCAGCGCCGAAAAAACAAGGGGTAATCTCAAAGACTCGAAGGGCGGGAAAGCGTTCAAATAAATCTTTTTCCCTTGCCCCTTCTTCACCCGTTATGTCAAAGTCGATGTTCCCCGGCACCACAATATCATTCTTTTGGAAGGTAAACCTGCCTGATCGGTCGGTACTTTTTGCTGACCATTCTTCCGGCGTGCAAAACACTTTCCCTTCATCGGCAACCACCGTCTCAGGAATATAAACATTCGTGTAGTCTGCACTTTCAATTTCCTTATTAGACAGATTTTGTACATTTTTTCCCTGCCAGTTCACACCGTGGAGATTTGTTCGATGGTACACCCGCTTATCGTTTTGATAATCGCGATAAATATTGTAAATGGTAAGATTTGTATCAAACATTTTAGCCTCCTAAATCAGGCACACACTTGCTTTAAGCCCCGCCTGTCCTGCTTCACTTCTACTCGCAGGAAGATAGTTTAATTTTGCTAAAATCGCATCAAAACGGTTATCATTATACGAAAATGAGACTTCCCCGACTCTTTCGGATGTTTTATTCACATCCACAGTAAGCATTGCCTTGACAAGTTCCTTATTCACGACCTTCACAATATCTGAAACCGGATCACCTACTGTTAATTTGTAGTAATCGCAATGGCCGTCAATCATATTCTTCGCTGCAAGAGCAAAGTTTGTTAAGGTCTTATCCGTGTATTTATCGGCCTTTACTCCCAAATACTCCTTGATTTCTTCAAGATCAGCATATGGATTTTTTTCTACTTCTGGCATAAAAGCACCTACTCGAACAGTCCGGTTTTCAGTAGTTTTTCCTTCAGCTCTTCCTGAACCTCGACTGGTTCGCCTTTCTTATACAAAACACCATTGCTCAAGAAAGAAGCTGCTCTCGTAAGAACAACGATATTGAGCGGATGCTTAAGTTTTGGTTCCAGTTCTTTTTCCTCTGGTTCTTGTTCTTCTTTAATTGTTTCTGGAACAGCTTCTTCCACTGGAAGCCCGGCCTGTTCTTCCAGTATGACTTCTGCCGGGCTTCTGTCTTTCTTTTCATCAGCGGTGACCTTATGTCCCGCTTCTACCTTTTTTACTGCCATATATTCTCCTTAAGCGGATGCCTGCGTCACAGTAATCGCCGATGTTGAATCATCTGTGAAAGTTACTGTTCCGCCGGTAACCTTACCAGCCTCGTCAGTGGTCAAGGCAATGGCTTTCACACCAACGCCTTTATCACCTTTAACGCCTTCACCTTTTGTGTATATATTTGTTATTTCGTCAATTACTCCCGCAATAGATGTGCTGTGAAAATCTTCAACAGTGCCACTACCTTTTATTTTCACAGCAAGCTTTTTAAGGGAGCTGACAATTGATGTACTTAATCCCATACTAAAGCCTCCGATCAGGTGCGGTCTTTGCTGACAACAATCACGTCCGGATTATGGATTTCAAAGTCACAGTCCGCCAGAAGGGTGTATTCGTGTCTTAATTTACGCGGCACCACTTCATGGTATGTCTCTAAGCTGCCACCATAAATACCATAAGCAAGGTTTTTGTAAGTAGTCAGCATTCTGTAACCGTCAGGAAGAAAACCCACAGGCACAATCTCAAACCCATCATAATTGACATTTTGGCCGCTGATCAGGACGGAATCACCGAGAGCCGTGTTTCTTTCGACCAGCTGATTCTTGTATTTTCTGTTTTCTGCATGGGAAACAAAGATTTTCAGTTGGCTTTTATCTTCCTGCTGATACATCTGGAAGTATTTCGATGGCATCTGTGACAGCATTGCATCAAAAATCTTAATCATATCTCCATTTAATGCTTTGGAGTCATGTTTATGTGTGCCTGAGTCACTTTCACAAATCTTAATCCATCCGTCGTTAATGGATAAAAAGTCCTTGTCTCCGCTCGATGTGTCAGATTCATCGCCGTTAAAGGCTAAATCAACGGTGTCATTTGCAAACTGCTGGGCAAATAATCGGGCTAAAGTAGTGTTTGCCTTTTTACCTTCAATATTTTCCTTCATAAACTGGAAAGTGATGTCATACGGCATGATTACACCCACAGCGGAAAGTTCTCGCTGATCTGTGGTGAAGGTGCCAGTTGCCGCATTATCCTGATTTTCTTTCTGTTTACGCATGGCACGCTTGTTGACTTCTCCGTATTCCAGAGTACGTCTTGTGCTCTGCATGGTAATCATGTCCACCCTGCTCAAGAAAGGTGAGTAATCTTTCATAAAAGTAATAAACTGTCTGGACTGTTCAGGATTCATTTTCCCGCCGTTACCTAACACTGCGGTATCGATAGCGGCTTTAGACATAAGTGTTCTGTTATTCATCATCGTATTTGTTCCTCCTCTTACTCTGCTACAAAGTAGCCATCAAAAATATCAGCTTCTTTTTCAATCACTTTTGGATCTTCCGCTTCGTCGCTCTTAGCGATTCCACGGGACTTTTCAATACCGGAAAGGCGTTTTTCCATATCTTCCAAAGTACCGCCAACGGCTTCTTTCACAATGTCTTTAATGCTCGCTGTCATTTCATTGGCATTCATCTCTGCTTTTTCGGATTTAGAAACTTCTTCCGGATGATCGTCTTTCTCAATCGTTTCGATTTTTTCCTTCAGTGGCTTAACCACTTCTTCGACCGTGCTTTTAATAATTTCCTGTAATTCTTCTGTGTTCAATTCTTCTTCCTCCTTTTGAAGATCAAAAAAAGCATCACTTTTCGCAATGCTCTTAGTGCTTAATTTTGTTTTCATATAAGACGAAAATTCATCTATTGTATTCGCATAGGCGGCCTGCTTATCCTTAATGTCGCTTCTGGCAATCTCCCGGATTGTGCCGTTAAACGTGTCGGACGCTCTATATAGGTTATTCATTACATCTTCCGTCGCCATCTTAGACGCAAACGATGGAACAGGCACTTGTTTTTCAGCTTTTTCAATATCCTGCTTCGAGAAAAAAGCTTTCATATGTTCAAAAAAGCTCTTTTCGACAGGTTCTTTTTCTTCTTCTGCCTGCTCGTAATCTTCTTTGTAGATGGCAATCTCTTGTTTGTTCGCGCCCTTTTTAACCAGCGAAATGTAATCTACATCAATATCTTCCATTTCGCCAGGCACTATTTTCTTTTCAGGCATGTTCTTCTCCTTCCTGCTTAATCGTGGCTGTCCCGCCAATTGAAAAACCGGTTATGTCACCCTTAACTATCTCATTCCATGTGGTTTCATCGGTTACCTCAACGGCGGCCACCCAGTCACCGGGTTCTGCGTTAATATCTTCTACGGGGGCTTTGGCAATATAGCTCTCCAAGACAGTTCCATATCCAGAGACACCGTTGTGCTGCTTGTCCACTCCTGCACTTTTCTGTACTTTCTTTGGTTTTTGTAACTTTCGGTTAAAATTGTGGCAAGCCTTTTTAACTTCTGCCTCTGTCGCCCAATTATGATCGGTATCAACAAAATCTGTTGGTTTTCCATTTTCGTCAAACGCCTTGGACGCCTTGTAGACGACGCCGTACACAATACGTTCTTCGTTGTCGATTTTTGAGATCGGCATCGTGACATTCATTCTTTCCAATCAGTTCACCTCATTTCTGCATAAAAATAAGACCATAACCCCGGTCTCAAGGGAGATAATCGGATCACCAGCCTTCCTAAGCCTTGGCGTACAAGGACTCAAACATATCCGCATGCATCTGTGTCAGTTCACCGCTACGGTCAATCAGGTAACGGCCAAAATCGGTTATGACCGTAGGACCAGACTCTGGCTTATACACCAGAAAATAGTTTTCCTTGTCGATGCTGACCTGACACTTGTTTTCCTTTGCTAGCTCAAGATAATTCTCTTTTGTTATCTTTTCGGCCTTAACCATTTCTGGCTTGCGTGCATAATCTCTCACATCATCCTTTCTCCTTTCCTCGGGTGTAGTCGATCCAACACCGGCAGCGGATAATATTTCCAACGGCTCCTTTTGGATCTCCGGGATAGCGCAGGCTTTCATCGTGGACAGTGAAACTCCCTAAAATGGGCACTGTCTGCCCGTTGGCCGCCCTGTGCCAGTCTCTTACTTTGTTATCCCCGACCGTGTGCCATGTTTTATGGGTCATTCCCGCAATAATGGCTGCGTAATATCGGGCGGTGTTGGCTGCTTTAATGGCTTCTGTCTGGGCAATGGTTCTCGCCCGGCGCTTCACTCCCTGGATAAGCTTTATAATCTGCTCTTTAATCAGATCAAGCACTTTTCCAATCTCTAAAGAGAGGTTATTTCTGAGTATCCGGTAAACTAAATCCCGGATCATTTCTTTTGTTGAGGTATTAAGTATCCCGGCAATGGCTTCTCTGTATTCTTTTGCCCATTCTTCGGCCCTTTTCTTGGCTTCCAACTTCTTTTGTCCGTCAAATTCTTGATAGGCGCTTTCCAGAATGGCTAAATACAGCGGTTGAGCAATATCCGACAGGGCTTTACCAATGTTTTGATTACTCACCCAGATAAAGGCCACAATGGTCTCAGTCAGTTCTTCAATCTTCTTTTGTTTTTCCTCATCGGTCAGCTCTTCGTTCTCTACTTTGGCTATGCTGACGGCATATTTTTTTATCGGATGCTTCTTTAATGTTTCCAGCTTCTTAAGCATGGCTTTATATTGCGCTTCTAATGATGGAGCCGCCGCCTGTTCCATTGCTTCAACTGCGGACAGCAAACGCTTTTTATCAGCGGCAGCGTAACCTGTACCATCAATAAAAGTCTTGTTCTCTTTGTCCAACTTCTTGATCGCTGCTTCACAAGCCTTCAAAACCTTTTTAAAAACTTCTTTATCCATCTTCATCTATTCGTTCCTCACAGGCTTTTTTAAGAGCTTCCAAACCGTCAAGGATTGTTTGTGTGTTATCGGCTTTTTCCACTTCCTCACGGTCGCTGACAGGGTTATTCTCTGTATTCTGGCTTTGTTTTTCCATCATCTTAAGATAAATCGGTAAGGGTATATTGCCCCAATCCTCTTCAAAGGGTTCTAATTTCTTGCCAAGCACCCGGCCTAAAGCGTCTAGAATCGCATTCGGCGTTGCGGCTCCGGATTCTGCATAGCTCTTTACTGCTGTGGCAACGGCGCTGTCATCCGATATGGTAGGAGACGCAAATCGCAAGCTCACGTTCTGGATATTCAGGGCATTTTTTAGCAGATTGTTGAGCTTTGTTTCAAGTTCTTCACGCTCTGGCTGAAAAACCTGTTCCTCAGTGACCTGCCGGGCGGTGTCTGCCGTTGCCCGGGTGTAGTCCTGGCTTTCTCCAGTATAGAGCGGCGGCAGCCTGAACGCTGAACGGATATGGTCACGGTTGTTATTGCAGTAGTTTTGAAAAAGGCCGTCCTCTTGAAGCATGGCAGCTAAGGGCTTGATGTCAATGGAGACTTGAGATTTTGTATCGTCCCCCATCATCTTATACTCGTTCTCGTTGCCCTCCGCTTCAAGGATCAGCCACTTGTGCTGAGCATTCTTCCCTTTGCCTTCCTCCAAAGCTTTGGTGCTGGCTTCGGTCAGCTTGCCGTTCTGCACAAGAATTGCCGAAGGTACGTGGCGGCCATCCTTAAAATACTTGTAATTCAGCTCGGCCGCCTCACGTGAGCCAACGATATTAAGGAGCTGCCCCATAATCCTTGGCAGCCCATAGGGCGTATAGGAACAGTAGATATTAAAAAAGATGATGCTTGACGCTTCATCTTCGCTGTTTTCGATATTGTCGGTGTATTCCCCTGTCCGGCAGTTTAGCGTTCGGGGATCGCCAAACTCTTTGAAATAGACTTTTTTCTCATCAATAATCTGGATGAACTTTCGGAACTTCTTTTTGATCGTGGATTCAATCTCATTCCCGTTATCGTCCTTGATTTTCCATGGTACTTCCACAGATTGGTTCTGTTTCTTGCACATTCGCACCTGGTGGGCTGGGACATGTGTAAAGCCTGCGGGTTCACCCATATTATTTTCAACCACTTCGATACATCCATAGCCGATGCTTTCCCGGTCAACGATGACTTTTTTCATGACAGATGAAAAGCTCTCATCAAAATTGCAGTATTTAATCAGATTTTCCATTTTGATCTTTTCAGCATCAATTGGCTTTTTCTCAGCGTCTGATAGCTTTTCATAATCCACATCGCTTTCCACATTGACTCCAAATCCGACAATATTTGTCTTGTAAGCGTCAATGAGCTGCTGAAGAATATCCGATTCCTCAGTAAGCCTTGCCAGCTGCTCCGGCGTGTAAAGGGGCTCCAAAACATCACTATCGCCATAATAATCTTTAAAAGCATCCTCAGCCATTACCCGGCTTTCCATCACTGTTGTGTGTCCGACTGCTTTCGCGACCACATGATTTTCTCTGCCGGACTGACTGGGTATTGATTTTTTATTGTTTCGTTTAGTCATTTGCGCTACTCCTTTTTATTGATGATCACTGGCATACAGGCCAGCACCACAGCGTCAGCCCGGTCAGGGGACTTCAAGCCACGCTCTTTCATGGCTTTTTTGGATTCTAGTTTTATCTTGCCGTTGGACTGCATGAAATACTTACGGGTGGTCATTTGCCCGACTAAATCTGAATCATCCGGCAGCTTAATATCGTCTTTCTGCATTAAGTCTCTTACGACCGACCACATGTAAGTCACGATATCGTCATAATAGTACGAATCTTTCACGCCTTTTGGCACTTTTGAAGCAAAGTTAACAGGAATGATGATGAGCCAATTGAGAGCTTCTTGTTGCTTAATCTCCATCAGGCGATCTGTTACGCCGCCACCAAGGCCAGTATCATCTATTTTCACGATGATATTTTTTACTGAGGGATACTTCTCATGCAGATTCCGGCAGAGCTTTAAGGTATCCCCAACAGTAGCCATTAGGTTTTGACCATGTCTCATGATTAAAGGCTGCATTAATCGGTCTATTTTCGCAGCGATGATGGTTTCATCATCCCCAAAGCGGGCAACGTCCACACCAATATTGATACTTTTGACTTGATGCTTCTTTTCTTCTTCCTCTGTTTTAAACAGTTCCAGATCAACCGCAGCTTCAACCAGACTGATTGGCATAAACACATCGTCTTCCTGCTTTGGAAACTCTCCGAGCACTCGAACACGAACCACATTGCTATCCTTGCCATACTTACGGATCAGCGATTCAATATTCTTCTTGTTGGTGCGCTCTGTTTCCATGCTGTTGACACGATGAACCCTGTAATCCGCTCGGTCGACCGTATGACTATCATAAAAAGTGCCGCTTGTTTTGGTCGGATTGCTGCATAACAGAAGTTTATTGTTATCCCCGGACAAAGTCCCGAGAATCGCCTCCATAATCGGCTCAGCGACCCCGGAGGCTTCATCGACAATGAACAGCATGTTATCCTCATGAAAGCCCTGCATATTTTCAGCTTTTGTCGCTGTTCGAGCTACTGCAAACCAGCGTTTTTCACAGCCCAGCATGTAGACGTATGTTTTTGTCCATTTCAAGATACTTCCCAGAACCGGGCTTTTTTCCATCCACTTGGCAATCTCAGACCACAGGACATCGTTAAGCTGCTGTCTGGTCGGCGCCGTCGCAACGATGCGAGGGTAAGGGAAACAGCATAAAAACCAAAGCGCGATTGCCGCTTGAAACGCAGTTTTGCCAACACCCTGACCCGATCGTATACTTACCTTAGGCGATTCAGAAACATCTTTCGCCGCCTCCTTTTGCCAACTGTCCGGTTCAAACAGCAAAACCTCTCGGAAAAACAAAACAGGATCAAGGCGGTATTTCTTAATCCTGTACTTAAATCTCTGCATACTTACTTTTTTACTCATCATCAGCACCTATAACGGCTTCCATCCAGGCTTCGGCAGTCGTTGATTCTTCCTGCTTTAACTCCTTGACGATATCACGCCATTTATCAGGCCGCCGGTTCTTTAACCAGAAGCAGATCGCCCCTGTATCCGGCGGGACAAATTTAGTTACAATTTTTTTATGTTTTTCCTCTTTTCCACTTGAGTCCGTTTTGATTTCGATGGTTACCTCTTGGTACTCAAATCCTTTCGCTCTTTTAAGTAAGGCATTCTCAACTTCATAGTCCACAACTTCCTTCCCTTTTTTTAAGGACTCAAAAAATTCAGGAAAGCGGTTTTTCCAGTTGTTCAAGGTCTGTTCTGAAATACCGATGTTATGGGCTATTTGTTTATCGGTCAGCCCGTCTCTGGCCCACCCTTCCACTACGGTAAGCCCATCTTCTGTTATCCAATTTTGGAACTTACCTTTTGCCACTAACTCACCTCTTAACCTATAAAAAACAGCCATTAAAAATCATCAATGGCTGTTACTATATTATATAATTTGTTCCATTTTTATGTTAAATCCATCATAATTAACTCTTTCTTGATAGACGTTGATCCCTTTTTTCTCTGCCCATTCACATACCTCTTTTTTATTTTTTTCTTCACATTTTATTCCTAAAAATACAGATGATATGTAATCAGAAAAATTCAAATCCTTTGTGATTTGTTTTCGATAAACAGCAATCCTCCATTCTTTTTCATATTTCCATATATTGTTTTTAAATAATAAGAAATTGAACATATTATTACTATTTTGACATAAATCGTATGTAGAATTATATATATTCTCTTGGTAATTAACCGGAAATATGTATTGTTTAATGATATCTGGTATTTTGCTAGTATTATATTCAATACAAAACCCTTTATGCGAATCAGCATAATGCGCCCACATAAGAAGCGATTCATTTTGTTCTGTAAAACAGCATACACGCATTTCTTCTTGAGTCACATCAATCATTTCTTTGTATAAAACATATTCATCACTTAATCTCGTGTTTCCATCTAATTCAAAGCAAAAACCTTTATTCTCTTTTAAAATTTTACTACCGGTATCATTCCAAAATTTTCTAAAATCTACAAATGGAACAGAATCAAACGGATCATTAAACTCTTTTGGTTTTGATAAATGTATCTCTCCATTAATTAAATTATTTTTCCAATACTCTCCAAAACCCATATACCGAAATAATCTTTCTGGTACATATTTAACGGTAAACTGCATAATTTCTTCCATACTAACTTCATTGTTTTTAAGCATATCAACATATTTCTTCTTAGTTTTACTATTCAATGTAACCCTCCCGATTAATATACCGATATTATATAATAAACGTTAGTATTATTCAATTTATACAATCCCCGAACACCCTAATATCAATACCAGAGAGGATTATTCAAAATATTTTAAGGAGATGTATTCTGCTGCGTGGGGACGCAGCCATTCGGAGTGTTCAGGGATTATATACATTTTTGGTACTCCATCGAGGACTTGAACCCCGGACCAGCCGCATATAAGGCGGTGACTCTAACCAAACTGAGTTAATGGAGTATGATTCCGTCAAGTCTCTGGGGGTGATCAAATCCCAGCCGATCATACATTAGATCGAACTTTGAGCCTGTGACGGTCTTGCTTCAGTTTAAGCCTGCACGGTCATGACCCGTCGGTTTGTCGCTGTAGCTATTTTAACTGAGTATAATAATATCACGTTAAAAACACTCAAACAATTTCACTTTCGTGTCATTTTTGTTCGATTTCGTGTCATTTTTGTGTCACCTACACGATATACTGCGAAATCCGGTCAAGCGTTTCGAAAGTATTCTTGATTGTCCGATTGACGGTTGATACACTTAGGTCAAACTTCTCTGCGATCTCTTCGACCGTTCCTTTTTCGATATAACGTTCCTCCACAATCCCTCGGGCTTTTGGATTTAAGACCTTTAAAAGTTTGTCAACGGCTGTTATTGAAGCTTTTGCTTTTTCCATGGTATTTGTATAGGAAATAATAAGATCGTCCTCCATACGGTCTATGACAGACCTTTCTACGCCGCTTTCATTCCCTTTCCCTTTTGGTGCATGAGATAAAGTCTGCGTCATGGACGGGAGCATATCCATTTTTCGGTTTTCGATTAGATTCTCACACAGCACTATTTTTGCCTTGTTATTCCAGTATTCTTCAAACATCTTCTTGGTGTCCATCTTTACCTCACTTGCTTTAAATTCTATTTTCCCCTATAATAGAGCTACGGATTGCTTGCGGGAAATCGCAAGTGGGGTGTATCGAAAGATGCACCTTTTTTTGTTACCGACATTAATGTCGGTTGCAATCTTCCTTTCTGTTTATCTGCTTTTCAAGGGCTTCGTTTTTCTCGTGTACAATTCCAAGGTGATAATAATGTTTAAACAAGTATTTGCTGAATCTATACTCGATGGAGAATCCGAGTATTAATCCCAGAGCAAAGCTAATCAAATTATCCATGGTACTCCTTTTGCATCACATTTTTAATATAATCATCAACAACATTCAATGCTGCATCATTAAAATGATGGCCTGTGCAGGGTTCGTTTTTTTTAAGTCTACTCCGAAACCTATTGCAATATTGTTTTTGGGGATGGCAGAACCTGCAATTTGCACAGGTTCTGCGTACAGCTTTTATTCTGTTTGCCATGCTTCTTTTACCTCTGGCAAGTCAAATGCGATGTCGCTATAATAAATCTCCCACAAATCCTCAAAAACTTCTGGCAATTCCTCGTGAAAGTATTTGAGTAACGCTAATGCCAGTTCCCTGATCTGCGGATGTGCTGCTTTCTGACAACGCTGTTTGAAAAAGTGGCGCCACTCCCTTAAATTTGCGGTCATTACAACTTCTGTTTTCAGGCTATTGGGTAGAACAGCCCGAGCTTCTTCTGGCTTACACCCTAATTCAAGCAATTTTTTATAATTGTACTCAACCTCTTCCATAGCAGCTCCCCAATGCCAATAAGCATTCAATCCGTTGCTATCTGTCACACTACTATTTTCGTCTAAATAAGATGGTTCGATTACGATTAATTCATCTTCGTAATTGCAGTACCGTGTCGATTCCTGACTGTAAGAAGCCAATCGGTGCCTTACAATCTCGTGACTTACTCCACGATCACAGATGAATTTAACGGTAATGTTCTGGTGTTCAATAACCGATTCATGTCCTGATTTCACAATCCCTTTAATAAACCGAGCAGCTGATTCTTCTGTAATCTTATCCTCGGACTTATAGCACGTTCTGCCACAGCGTTCTAACTTTTTCAAAATTTTATCGTGGTCAATTTCTTCCATAATTTCGATATAAGGTTTAATAACTTTCATAATTCCTTCTTTCTCTGGCTTTGCCAGTAATTTGTTTATATTGGCTTTTCAACATCCTCCATAGCAAACATGATTAGGATTAGCCCCCAAAGACACCATGCGCTTTTCGTTACCCATGCACAAAAACCTATTGCCGCACACCCAAAAATCATGATGCATATTAAGCAAAGATAATACCAACCTACTTTATTCACTTACTAACTCCTCTCTTACACTATCGTCCGGGATAACATCTTTAAAATTCTCCGCCTCACAGATTCCCGTTCGATCGTAGGTACAGAACTGGTAGAGAATGCAATCTTCGCAGCGATTCACTTCACCGCTCCTTCCCACGGCTCCGGCAGCTCCCGCCAGGCTAAAATGTCTCGTATCTCGCTGCTGAATAGTCCGTGGTAAAATCCATTTCCATCCCAATATAGTTCAGTGACCATTTTTTTACGGAAATCCTGTTCGCGCACTTTTGTGATAAGATACTTTTTCATGCCGATCTCCGGTTTCGGCGGCAAATCCCTCTCAGCCACAACGTGCCATTTCTGCCTATCAACCATCTCCTGTAGTTCTTCTGGCGAAAAGCCAATATCTTCATATCGTCCAAGCTGATCTATCGCCTTACATGGGTCTTGATAGTCTTTAAGTCGATAATAATCTTGTTCTTTTTCGGTTAATCGCTTCATCATATCCACTCACCATTTTTATAAATCCCTTTATATTTAACATAAGTGCTCCCATCTTCGCACCAAGGAGCATAACAGTGATATTCTTGATATTCGCTATCCCATCCGCAAAACCGACAGCCATCGCATTTATCGGTATCGGGCTTTTTAAATTTCACTCGGTTCATTCTTCTACCTCCATGTAAAGCGTACTTAAATCTTCCGGCGTTTCTTCTATGTTGGATCGGGCTTCATCATACCATTCCCAATTATCAACACCGGCACATTCTAAAGCCCAGAGTTTAGCTCGGTTTTCAAGCAAATCCCGTAATTCTTCTTCCGCGATAATATATTCTTTACTCATTCTTCTACCTCCCTGTCCCAACAATATGTACAACTGCAATTACCACAAGCCCTAGGCCTAACTTTTTCACCGAAAAAATAAATTATGCATGGGTAGGGAACACCGTTTTTTTCAATCTTTGCATCTGGAAACTTCTCCAAAAATACGCTCTTGTAGGTTTTGACCGGATGTTCTTTTGCCCAGTTTTCGACAGTGGCAACAGCTTCTTCCAAAGATATAGTGTCTCTATTAGCACATACAAGATTTCCATTATTATTTTCAATGGCCAAAGGACAAATGTTGCACGCTATAGTGCAGTTATTTGTCATTCTATTCTTTTGTTTTAAATATTCAACGGCATCCATCACTCCCGTACCTCCTTCTTTATCTCCTCGAATTTCGCCAACATTTCGGGCACTGCTGCCAAGGCTGCCTCTTCGGTCTGGAAGCAGTTTCCCATGTTTAGCAAGGAGAGGCTTCTTGCGTTGTTTTTGTAGAAGACGCCCAATCCAACACTCCCATTAGGAAGAACAAACCAATGCGGCTCCCCTTCTTTCGGTCTCCACGGGCGTTTTTGGAGGGTGTATTCTCCGGTTAATAATCCATAAAGTAAGTTTTTGGTCTTACACCCTACGTAATCAACAATTGCGTTATCTATAATTTTATACGGGCCATGCACGAGCATTTCCGCTTCATTAACAAGAATATCAAACTCTTCTCCAATTTCCACGCCCAACATACGGGCGACTTCTGGCATGTAGTTTTTACTCATTTTTTAAACCTCCGAGTTTGTTTTCCACTTCACCACATCGTCAATCATGTAGCTCTTGCGCAGGATCAATTCATTCCCCCGAATCGTCCGCAGCCGCACATCCACGCCGACGTGTGTGCCGTAAATCCTAATAATCTCTCCAGATTCCCACCGGATTTTATTCTTTCCGTCAAAGGCCACCCGAACCATTTCACCAACGGCCAGATTTCGCTTCAATTCCTCCATAGAGCGCCGATCCCGATAATTCCTAATCCGATCATAGTCCACAACCGGAACAGGCTTTAACGACGCTTTGATCGGATTTCTCCATTCTGCCGGATCATACGACCGCCCGATCCCCCGGCAGATGCTCTTTAATGTCCGCTCCGTACAGCTGCACCCACGCATCACACTGGCAATGGTGCTCTCAGAGATGCCAGACATTCGACAGAGCTGGCTGTTGGTGACTTTGTTGGTGGCGGCCCATTGTTTTAAGTCAAACACCCTTCTCCTGTCCTGCCTCCCATTCTCTGTAAATTTCAAACCATTGCTCAAGTGGCATGGTTACCAGCCATTCACAGTTGTTTTTTCGGTGGAACACGGCTGGCAGCTTTTGATCGGCATCCCGTTTGGCTTGGTCGATGGCGTCGTAAAGATTCAGCCGTTCCACGCGCTTGCACTCCACGTGGACACCCGGCAGTCCGACCACGTCCTCACCTTCCAGCCCGTTATACTGCTGGCCCCGGCGGCAATCATAGCCTTGCTCCCGGAATCGTCTTGCCAGCTCGCGTTCTCCCCGGGCGCCTTTCTGTCGGCTGTTAATCTTTGCTTTCATCCATCCGCTCCTTCAATCGTGCTATTTTAGCGTCAATATACGCCAGGGATTCCCCGAAATACAGGTCTAACTGCATCAGCATAATATAAACGTCGGCTTTTTCTTCCAGAATGTGCTGTTTAGCCCGGATCAGATCCGCGCCGTTAAGGTTTTGTCCGGCGATCTTCAGCTTGCAGATCTCTTTTGTCAATTCAGCCATCTCTTCCACGGCCTTGGTGAGCTGGTTGTCAATGCCGTAATGGTCAAGCGCTCTTTTTAAGACCGCTTCCTGTTCTTTGGTCATGGCTGCCTCCACAAATGCCGGGTATGCGCTTCTGGCATTCCCGGGGGACCTTCGTAAACCGCATTTAGCTCTTCTGGTTTAAAGAACTGCTTCGCTAACCATTCTATATCTTTTTCGGATAGCTCTTTATTGCCAAAGCTGACGCTGACGTGCTCTCTGCCGCCATCAATGGATGCGATCACATGCATAATTGCGCCGTTTCTTTTAAACTCAAAAATGCCACTGTTCCGTGGGTTGCTAAGGGGCAGTATTGCTTCTACAAACGGATTTTTAACCCGATATGGATTCAGTTCTCTTAAATCTTTCATTCGTTTCTCCCATACATTTCCTCAATGTCCATCAGTTCTGCCACAAGGGCGTGTATGTTCTCCAAGGCAATGGTCAGGGCTTCTCCTGTCGAATCACTGATAATAAGCAGGTGGTCCTGCACAATAAACATTCGGGTGCTCTTGAACTGTGTTTCGACCGGGATGCCTTTTTCCCGGTCAACGCTGTATTTCATGGCCCAAGGTGCCAGCTTGTAGGTTGGCAGGTCTTTAGCTCTGACGGTTGCTCTCATGCCTTACCCCGCAATCTTTTTCATGTCGAAGGCGCCGCTGATCTGCTCGAAGGTTTCTTTCACATCGGTTGGCAGGGCTGCCATTTCGCGCTGGGCTTTTTTCTTGGCCCGGAAGCTGCGCATAAAGTTGGACTGGATCACGGACTCCACAGCGTCGCATTCCATCTGTGCCCAGTTTCGGATCATACTCGGTGACCCTACGGCCTGCTGAACGACCTCTGGCAGTTTATCAAACTCTTCTTCGGCCCCATAAATGCCGTTTCGCAGGGCTTTGGACACCATGGACCAGGCGTCCATTTCGGTCAACTCGGGCTCCTGGGTAATTTTTAGCACCATATCCATGATCTGTCCGGGTACGGGCGCAAAGCCTTTCTTGTCGTTGGCAATAAAGCCCATCACTGCGCCGTCGATGGTCTCGTAAGGGTAGTCTTTAAACATCCTTGTCCAAAGGTTCACGGCGGCTTTTGCGTCGGCGGGCTTTACATCCCGATAGGTATTTGGGTAGGCCGCTCTCAAGGTCGCTAAAACCTTGGCGGCTTCTGTATCATTCATTTTTCATTTCCTCCTCCATGGCTATTTTTAAAAAGGGGTTATCGGTTAGATCGTCAAGGCGCCTGGCTGTTCCCGGCGGACTTGGCGGCGCCGGCGCCTTATTGACGTAGTTCCCCTCCAGAACTTTAACGAAATTGGCGGGTTTCATCACCCAGTCAAAGCTGGCGTTCCAGTTGTTGCCGGTTCGCCCGCACAGGAAGTCGCTCTGTTTCACCAGGGCGATGACCCGCAGGACGGTTTCCTCCCCATGTTCCTTCACCCTTGCCCGAACGGCTTTCTTGCGGTTGTCGCTCAGGGCCTGCACCTTTGGCAGTTCGGTACAGACGCTGTTCCAGTAGTCGGCAATCTTTTTGTATTGCACAGTCTCTCTTGGAACAGGTTCGGGTGCGTCCCCCTTTGGGGGACTATAGGGGGTATCATTTGTTTTGTTTTGTTTAGTTTGGTTTAGTTTATTTATGTCTACGGTTTTGACTACGGGATTTACTACTGGATTCACTACGCTTTGTACTACTGGATTCACTACGCTTTGTACTACGGGATTCACTTCGGTTTGTACTTCGCTGGTGAAAGTGTTATTGTTTTTTCCTTCTGAAAGCGAAATCAGTTTGTACCGGTTCGGGCTGCCTTTTTTGCCTTTCTGGTACTCGATTAATCCGGCCTCCACCAGTTTATTCCGGTAGTCAATGAAGGTGGCTTCTCTTTTTACCTGGATTAAACCCATTAACCGCTGGTTATCTACTGAAATCCACTCAGCCCACCCACATCTATTGAACAGCGCAACCATTTTGCGCCACAGCAACTCGGACAGTGCGGGCAAGTAATTTGTTTCGAGCCATCGGTCGAATGCATTTAACTCTGCAATGTAATTCAAGGGGCCACCTCCTTTCCTGCGTTTTTGTCACGCATACTTTTAAAATGGCGGTTCGTCATCATCGGCCATTAACGAGAAGTCATCGCCTAAGTCTAAGCTGTTCAATCCGTCTGCCGGTGCCGGGCTGTCATTTTTACTGCCAATAAAATCAAACTCTTCCAGAACAACCTCTGTTACATAGCGCTTAGAGCCGTCCTGGGCGTCATAGGATCGGGACTGTAATCTTCCGGTGAGAGCAATTTGTCTGCCCTTGCCGAGATACTGGCAAATAACCTCAGCCTGCCGCCCCCATGCAACAATATTGAAAAAGTCAGCTTCCGGCTGCCCTTCCTGCTTAAACCGTCTGTCAACGGCCAAGGAAAATGTCGCCACTGATTTTCCAGTATTGGTTGAGCGCAATTCCGGATCACGGACGATGCGTCCGACTAAGATCACCTTATTCACAGCTATACCTCCGTATTAAAAAAATCATCCTCTGAAAATACTTCGTCCTCTGCTTCGTTTGGCAGGATCGTCATTTGTGCATCGTCAGATTCTTCGTGTTCAGTCATGGCAGCTTCTTGTATATCTTCTGTCTCCGTCATTTCAATATAGTCGGAATCCGCTTCGTACTCTATATTATCGACATACTCTGCATTGCCATCTTCATCAATAACTGTCATATCTTTCTCAAAAGCGGTCTGCATTTCAATGCTCATAATTCCCCATTTGGAGATGAGTTGCCGCAGCATCGTTTTATGAGCCATTCCATCAAAGTCCTTATACCAAAATGAAGAATACTTCCAAAGGTCTTTAGCTGGTATAACTCCAGTATTGATTTTTTCGTAAACACTTAAATTGAACGCTTTAGAATAACGATCTGCGTGTTTCTCCATTTTCTTTTTTGACCAATAAATGGCTTTTCTAAAGCCGTTTAAATACTCAAACATCGCATAGTAGCCAATGGTTTTCGCTTCTTCTCGTTCTTCTTCATCCTCGATAAGATTCACTTCGATTTCCTCATTTAAAGGATCAAACTTTACGAGTTCTCCCTCTTTTATGGAGACAACATTAAGTTTTTTATACTGTCCCGATTTTTCGGCTAACTGAATGTACCCCTTATAACCAAGCTGGAACTGAGCAACCTTTTTAGCATGCTGAACAATGTTTCCTTGTTTATCTCTCTTTTCTTTCTGATCATATGGAACCATGTAATACTGTCCCAGCTGAGGGCTAGGAGAAAGTTTTAGACTTTCTCCTAGCATTGCAGCTGATAGGATTGTTCCCTGATCACAGGCTGCCAAAGCGTTATTTGTACTTACCGCTGAAATAATTGAAGTAATAAACCGCTGCCCATCTTTGCCACCGACCATTTCGTTAATTTTTCTTTTTACACCCTCTGATGTAATATAGGATGAAAAAGTAGGTTTCTTGGCTTCTTGTTTGGTTAAGCTGTTTTGGACTGCCATTCTTCACGATCTCCTTCCTCAATTTTTCTGTATTGAATGTTATTTTCAATCATACACTTTTTAAGTGCCATCATCTGTTCCCTGTCAACATCCACTTCAAAGCGGAGTGTCACTGTTTTTTTCTTGTTGGTATTTACAGGCTGTTCCGCCGCTTTTGCAGGAACTTCTTGGTAGATTGGCTTTTGCTGCTTTGCTTCGGCTACTTTCTGTACTTTGGCCTGTCTCTGCCTTTCCAGTTCTGCCAGCTGCATAATACGATCTTCGAACCGTTTCTTTTCTGCCATTGCCGCCGATAAGTCCAAAGTCTGGAAATAGGCGTCCAGCATCTGCTGTTCACATTCCACCTCCAAATCCTTGATCGCTTTTTCGTCAATCTCTACACGCTTAATCAGATCATCAATTTCCGCTTTTGATTTCTTGATATCATAAGATACATTTAACCATCTCGGATCAAAGACCTTATCAAAGGGAATTAACCCAGCATAACAGCCGATTTTCTCATCAAAGTATTCCTCGATTTCTTCCCTTTTTTCTGCTTTTCGCTGATCCTCATAAACCGCCAGCTGCTTGTCAATCGTAGCAATCGGTTCGCCGATCAAGCCGGTAAGTTCCTTGACTTTTTTCTCAAATGCGTCATAAGGGACATTCCACGCTTTTTTAATGATCTTGCGCTGGTCATCAATACTGGTTCTCAGCTTATTCAGCTTCGCCCGGTCATCTTTTGCGTCTTTGATGCTATCCTTGGTCACTACCATGTTTTGGTATTTCTCAAGACTTCCCTGTAATTCAGCTTTTAACTGTTCGTAGTTAAAATTTACTGACTGAGGAAGTAATTGTTCGATCGGTCTTTCAAGTTTAAATTCCATATTCGCACCTCCTAAATGCTCGGTAACAGCAAGGGCGGTTCCATTCTTTTTTGAACCATATCCCAAAATTCAATTTCTTTTTCCTGAAGTAGTTCAATATCATCTTTCACTTCTTCACGCTCTATAAAATAATGACGGGTTGTAAGGCTCATATCATCACCTTTTCGGTACTTAATTTGCGCCTTTAGTACCGCGAAATCATACCCTGTCGCTAAGAGCTGGTGAAGCACTTGAATGTAATAATTATCCGGTATATTGTTGTCATTCCATTTCCTCCATTGTCGGCTGTTCATTATTTCTGTGGTTTTAATTTCCAGCACCCCTTTTCGCCCGTCAGCGGCTGTGAGCCATCCGTCAAGTGTTGCGAAGATAAAAGGGTTATCGGTATTATGAAACATCTTAAATTCGTCATATTCGACTTTGTATTGTGGAAAATCCAGTTCAAACAAATGTCTTAGATGTTCCTCAGCCTGTTTTCCATAAATAACGACACTCTTATCTGAAATATCTTCAGGCTCTTCCTGTCCTGTTTTTTCTTTCCATAACTGGACATTGGTTTTCCATGGATTCAACCCCAGGATACAGGCGGCATCACTGCCGCCGATCCCTTTCTTCCGATTTCCAAGCCAATGCTGGCGTTCTTGATCAGACACCGAAGATCTCTCCAAAGGCTTTTTCAAAAACCTGTTTTAATGAATCCTCCTCAAATGAAGGATTCGATTTTAATGTCTCAACCCGTACGATTCCAATATCTTTTTCACTTGCTAACCCATGTACTATGCCCTCTATAACGGACTCAATAAGATCAAGGCTCAATGGTTTTTTAATATGCGGTGGCACATTACTGACCATTGTCTGCATAATGCCAGAAACAATGTTGCACAGTTCTTGTGAAATATCCTCTACTCTTCCTTCGATTTCTACCGAAAATGCTATACTTTTGCTTTTGTCAATTTTTACTGCAATCATCTTGTCATTCTCCTTAAAATTTGATATGATTTATATAAAGTGTTATTTGATGGCCGGGCAACAACTCCACGACGTTACCCGGCTGTTTTTTTATGCAATGATACTGAACAATTTTTCTTCACCTGTTTTGCCTTCGTTGAGATGATTGTCCAAATACTCCTTAATGCGAAGCATCGCCGTATTTCTCCATGCACCACCATCAGCTTCAAATAAACCAACCCGACCACGATCATTGACTCGCAGTACAAAAGAGCTTTTTGGCTGCTCAATCTCGCTGAATGTTCTGAACGGAGCCAGTGTAACAGGGTTCGGAATCTTTTCTTCCTTCACCAGAACGACACCGGAAGCGCTGGAAACGGTCTGCGTAACGCCATCATCATCAACCTGTACGGAATTGTCCATCTTCATACTTCCGATGACACTTAAAACCTTGGCCCGGTCATGCGCATCGACAAAATTGGCTTGCAGCATAATATTAAATTCTTCCCGATCCATGAAATCATTGAGATAAAGCTCTGGTGTGTCCGCGTCTACCTGTAGGAAAATGTCTCTTTTCATATCACTATCTAAGCTTGAATAAACGACGATGTGTCGATCATCAATAACATTAATGATTAAATCATTGAGTGGTAGGGTATCTCGATTATCCTGTAAATAGGCAATTAAGCTTGTCAGTGTCTTAATATAAAGCGGGGCTGCCTTTGGCTGTGTTATATGGTGTAAATTCTTGTTGCTGTAATAGTGTCCATCAATTTCCTCAATCGTTGGTGCTGTCATTTCCTCAATTTTTTCGATAAAATCTCTTGTTAAATCCATTATTTAGCCTCTCTTTCCATGCTTACCACATTATCAATTTTCATTTTTTCCTGTCCGGGAATATGGTTACCAATCTCTTTCATGTTGTATTCGCCCTCGGTATCCTTGTATAGATGCAGATTTGTAGAATTGCTCTTCACAGGAGCCAGCGTTGGCTTAACGGAGTATTCCAGATTAATAACCTCTCTGTTTTCGTCCATCTTAAATTTTAATTCGACGGTAATTTTTCGGTTCGCTTTATATTCCGTGTTCGGGTCTTTGGCATTTTCAATAATTTTCTTTTCTGCCAGATCATACACTTCTTGTAAGCCGCCGTTGCCAATTTCATTAAGTTTCATTTTGTCCTCCTTTTATCCTTGAATACTGGAGCAATACCGCAGGCCAGCCGCTGCGGTGCCGGCATATCCCGTCTACTATTATTACTATTGCAGAAATACCACTCGTTTCTGCCCGAGCAAACTAAACAAAAGATCATTTGTATGTATGCATTTTTATTAATAGGAATTTTGGGAAATTATCGGCCTAACTAAGCAACCCGGAGGATTACCTCTTTTCTTATTTTTGTAAACAACATGGCCGATACAGATGTAAGGATACTTTATGGTGGAATACCTTGATACAGCACTTCGTTTCTCCTTTGACAGAACCCTATAACCGTGATATAATTCTTTTAAACAAATAACTTAAGTATTCAGAATCGCACCTGTTACCAGCGGGTGCTTTTCTATTTTTTGACTGAAAGCTCCTGAAATCAATACAAATGCCGCTTCCAAAGATTCTTTGATAAAATTGTTTGTAACCGCTTCGTCCTCATGATCAAGTTTTCCATCTCGAAGGGCTTCAATCATATCTGGAATCGCCCTGAGAACATCATCCATTTCTTTTTGCTCTAACAAAATTGATAGAGCCAAATCATCAACCACTTTGCAGTCTTGAAAGATCAGGCGTATAATTTCATTGTTTTCCAATAAATGGGAAATCATTAACCATGGAGCTTGATAAACAACTGCCATGCTCATTACCATCTTATCCGGCGGCATCCCAAGTCCTATTGCCTTGCAATAATTCTCATAGTTGCTTAACTGTTTATAGGATATATCTAGTAATTCAGATGCCTTTTCACGTGTGATTTTGGCGTTTTCTCTAGCAATACGGTATATATTCGCTCCCGTATCATTCATTCTTTTTCTCTCCTTACTGTTATAAAATATGTACATAGACCTATTTAGCTTTCAATTTCTTCTCCGACCGATAAGATCTGACATAATTCTACGAAACCCTCCGGCCAGAATGACCGCTAATATCATTATTAAAACGAGCTCTATAAACACTGCAATTCTCAATACAATCGCCGTCTGATTCACTATTCGCATTAGCGCAATCAAGGCGTTTATCACTATTTCGGCTGTTGTCTCTGGCATGTTTTTCTTCTTTCTCCTTTCTCACCCAATACACAACTCCCAAGACCATCGGTAACAGCAAAACTTCGCCGCCGATACTTGGTTTAGGTCTATAAAAATTTACAAAATATACAAACAACGGACTCAGCGCAATGCTGAAAACTAATGTAACAATCCATTTTTTCATAGCTCAACCTATAAAGATTCTGCAATTAATTTAGCGGTACGCATGGCGGCCTCAGTCAACTGTCGCTGCCAGGCTCCGTTTTTAGGACTCCACCGGAAGCCGTTTTGTTTTAATCGTGCCCTTACCGTTTCCTCAGGTTTTCCATCCAAGAAGATGCGCACCCGGTTGTCATCTTTGTCCGGTATAATCTTGCAATTATCGAACACCATCTCCTCGAATGCTGAATTTTTTATTTTTTCGAGCTGGGCAATGCGTTCTTCTGTCGATTTCAAATTTTGTCTGTTGTTGCTAAGCTCATAAGGTGGATAGGGTACTGGTTTCCTATTCCTTCTAGCTGCCTTGTTATGTGCTTTCATAAGCTCTTGCCGCTCTCTGAAATACAGTGCTTTTGCCTTTAGTTTTAATAAAGCATCAGGATCGTCAGACGATATGGCCTCTCCAAATACCCAGTGCCCCTTTTTTATTCTTTCAAGGGATACTTCCAAGGGTTCGAGATCTTTTAACCGCTTGTGTGTGTTTTCAATGAAGCGCTTAATTTTGCCGAACGCTTCTTCTTCATATTTCCATAAACGCTGTTGCTTTTTTTGATTGCCAGCACGATCATATTTAGATGGACCCGCCACTGCAACAGAAACTATTTCAGAATCTTTTTGAAGGATTGTGTTGTAAGTTTTTTCGATTAAAGCCTTGTAACTTTCTCTGCGCTCTTTCAGCATTTCCTTTTGTTCAGGACTCAGGTTTTTTATAGAACGAAAATTCTGATCAAATGCCAACAATCGAGACTCAGCCTCAATGGCAAGGTTGTCCCCCCTCGTACCCATCATTGAGTTATCATTGCATCGCTTAATGGCTTCCTTATTCAAATTCAATTCCATTTTTATGCCGCCTTTCTGATCCGTTGGTCAAATTCAACAATCAGTTTATTTTGTTCGTCAATAAATTTTTGCATCATAGAGAACATTTCAAATTGCCAGTAGCCCTGCATCATAAAGTTAAAAAATGGGAGTTTTGGAATTTTAGTAAACCGCTGTGTATAAGGTCCGCTATCACCGCCGATTGCAAACGGACATTTGCCAAGGTAAGCAGACATTTTCAAGCATTCCACATCCATTCCCATCACCCTAGCGGCATCTGTTGGAGACACACTCAAACTATTTGGATTTTTATCCATCAGATCAGAAAGAGCACGGTACTGTGTCTGTACGCTCTGCGGTATATCGAACATTATGCTTTCCTCCCTTCTGAGCTTTCATCAATCGCTGAAATAAAGCATTGTGTTCTTCATCGCTAATCAAGCCAAGAATTGTTAAATTATTAATACGGCCTTGAATATTGCCTACTTCCATAGCATGTTCAATTGTGCCGTTTCCAAGTGTTTTTATGCTTTCTATATCGGTATAAATCTGTGACACTTGCTTGCGAATAACACCACGATTAATTGTATAGTCCATTATGCTACCTCCATCAGATTTACCTGCATGGATAATCTAACCATCAGGTCTTTGTATTTTGCTTCTGTAATTTTCTTACCTGCTTTGAGAATACCGATTTTTTCTAAATCGCTATAATAAACGGCTTCCGGCATCTGACCGCCGAACTGTTCAATATGTGTTTCAATCCGGTTTAAGATTTCCTTTGTGGTATAAAAGCTGTTCATTTATGCCACCTCACATAGGAAACTTAAGGTCTCGATTGCTTCGTCCATTTCTTCATTACTTCTCACATCATCGTAAAGAGAAATTTCAAAGCTTCGTTCCACTTTCTTTCTGGTAACTCGTTCGCCGTCCCATTCGTTGTACGAAGTGTCAATGTCGATGTACAGCATATCGTCCATTTCAGGATCATTTTTAACAACTTCTGCCAGCACTGCATTGCAGTTAAAAAGATTGGCAAGTTCAAAGATTTTAGCTACCTTATCGTTCATTCCTGCACCTCCTTTCCCAAAACATTAATTATTCCATCTTGTGTAGATACAACATCTAACAATCTCCATCCCATTTCCAAAAGCAGCTTTGTTTCTTCTGTTCCTTTGATCTGGGCAACATCGTAGCGAACAACTTTTTTATCGTCTTTTTTGTTCACGATCATCAATTCAAAACCCAATGCGTCAAGTATTCTTTCTGCATATTCTAGCTTCATACTGCGTTGATCTTTTTCCCAAAGTTCAACGGCTCTTGAAGTACATCCAGCTTTTTCCGCTACTTCCTTTCTACTTAAACCTTGTCGCTCACGCTCGAGGTGTAAAAAATTTTGTATGTTCATGTTTTCCTCCTAACTGGCTTTCATCTTTTTATTTTCTAACATATTGTTATAATCAATGTTAAAAAAAATTTTGTCTATAGATTTTCCTAAATAATCTGATATTTCTTTTGCCTTTTTCAATGGTGGGTTTCTTTTGCCTGACTCCCATTGAGCAACAGCTGCTTGACTAACATTCAGATCTTCTGCCATTTTTTCTTGCGTCACGCCCTTTTCAACACGATACTTCTCAATATTGTTCAATTATTATGCCTCCTTTCTTATAACTTTATGTTATAAACATTATATAACATATTGTGATTTTTGTAAAGTGTTTTTATAACATTTATAACATTTTTTTAATCCGTTCACATTTATAACAGAATGTGATATTATAATAACAAGAGGTGAGAATATGTTTGGTGAACGATTAAAGCAGCTCCGGGAGTCTAAAGACATTACTCAACAAGATTTAGCCGATATTTTAGGTGTGTCCGTTGGCACTATCGGAATGTACGAAATTGATAAACGGATGCCTAATAATAAAAACAGAAAAAAGTTGGCTGAATATTTTGGAGTCTCATCTGATTATTTATTAGGTCTATCGGATGATCCTACTCTTACAGATACCGAAGCTGAACAAGTAGATGATTTGAAAGCTTTCCTTAAAGACAGCGATATGCGGGCTATGTTCAAAGATTATGATCTTTGGACCGACGAAGAAAAGCAAGCCGTCCTAACTGTACTTAAGGGGCAAAAGGCACTTAGAGAAAGCAAGGAATAGCTTGCTTTTCTTTTGCATCGTATGTAAAACGTTTTTAATAAAATCACTATATAAATACACATTTAAAGGAGAAGAAAATGGCTTTTGAAGAAAACTTGAAGAATCTCATTACACGAATTAAATCCATGAAGAACAGCATTTCAACGGAAGAAGCAACTAAAACATCCATTATTATGCCCTTTTTTCAAATTCTAGGGTATGATGTTTTTAATCCTGTGGAATTTATTCCAGAGTATACTGCCGATGTAGGAATCAAAAAGGGCGAAAAAGTAGACTACGCAATATGCCTAAACGACAAATTGACAATTTTAATTGAAGCTAAATCTATTAATCAACAGTTAGAAAAGCATGATTCACAATTATTCAGATATTTTGGCACTACAGCTGCGAAATTTGCAATTTTAACCAATGGTTTAATCTATCGTTTTTATACGGATCTGGACGAACAGAATAGAATGGACAGCACCCCTTTCTTTGAAATAGATTTAGAAGATATCAGCGATAGCCAGATAGCTGAACTGAAAAAATTTTGCAAAGAAAATTTTGATCTAAGTAAAATTCTTGATACAGCTTCTGAGTTAAAATATTTAAGTATGATTAAAAGAGTATTAAAAGAACAATTCATTAATCCAAGTGATGATTTTGTCAAATTTATCCTTAGTCAAGAAGTATATGATGGGATGAAGACACAGTCAGTAATTGACAAATACAAGCCAATTGTAAAAAAATCTATATCTCAATATATAAATGAACTGGTCAATGATAAAATCCAGAACGCCTTGAAAGACGAAGACGCCCATCCAGTAAGCGAAACATCTGCTGCAGAAGATGACGAAACCAAAGCAGAAGAACCAATTGAGATTCAGCCAGAAAATTTAATCGTAACAACTGAAGATGAAATGCAAGCTTACTATACAGTAAAAGCTATTCTAGCTAAAGATTTTGACATCTCAAGAATAAGCTATAAAGATACTAGGAGTTACTTTGCAATACTTATTGATGGAATGGTATCTAAATGGGTGTGCAGAATATTTTTAAAAGAAAGTGTTAAATTTGTTGTTATCGGCTATGACGAAAATAAAAAAGAAATTCGCTATGATATTGAGTCGTTAGATGACCTCTTCGGTTTATCTGATAAACTCACAGAAAGAACAAAACAGTTAATAGGATAATACCTGGATTAAAAACGGATCAAATAAGTGCTATGCAAGATTTAAAATACAAAAATGAGGAAGCAAGAAAAAACTTGCTTTCTTTTGTAGTATATACAAAAATTTTTGAACTAATTAAGCATTGATTTATATTATGGAGGCAAAGAAATGTCAAAACAAAGCAAACAGCCTATATCGAAAACCCCGTGGTTCGTTATTACTTTGCTTATCGTGTTTTTCCCTGTTGGCCTTTACCTAATGTGGCACAATAACCTGTTTAAAGAAAAGACAAGGTTTATTGTATCCGGTGTGTTGGCCTTTTTTCTGGTTGTAGGATTGTTTTCCCCAAACACATCCGCCGATTCTTCAACGCAGATAGCTTCAAAACCTACTCCAACCGCCGTTGCTGTTACCCCCACGCCAACCCCTGCCCCTACTCCCACACCTACTCCGAAGCCAACGCCTACCCCGGCGCCAACACCGGAACCGACAATAGAGCAAACTCAACCCGAAGAAGCACCAGCCGTTGCAGCTATTGATGAACCTGCAGCAGCAAGCGAATATTCAGCGCCGGCATCATCTGGCACTTATATAGGAAATATAAAAACAGGTAAGTTTCACAGACCATCCTGTCATACACTTCCAAAAGAAGGTAATCGAAAATATTTTGATTCCAGAGACGAAGCGATAAGCAGCGGTTATGACCCTTGTAAAAACTGTGACCCATAAGGAGGACAAACGTGAGCGACAATAAAAAAAAGACACAAGCACCACAAAGCGAAAACAACGGTAACGGAACCCTTGTAGGAGCGCTATTCTGCTTAATATTTATGTTTTATGGTTTTAAAAACTTTAATTTTTTCTCAATTGTCTTATTTGGTGGAATTACCATATATCTATTCAGTAAGTGGAGCAAAATCAAAAAATCCTACAGGCCCAAAAATATTGAAACAGAGCCTAGCACTAGCACACCCCAACAGGAGCCTGTTGTTGCTGATGCCGCTTATGAGCCTGTAGCCGATGAGTCTATAGACTATGGTGTTATTGAAGAAAAAAAAGAAACGACACCTATTGTCAAGGAAACAACACAAACCCAAGAAGATGTTAATCAAAAAGAAAACGAGCAGGAATTTGATTACGAAACAGAAAGAGAACTTCTTCAAGAATTACTCGATTGCGCAGGCGATCCACTTTTAACCCATTATCGGTACGTTGATCTGCAAGAGTTTTACTACAAATTTCGTGATTTAAGCCCTATATATGTGAATAGCTGCATTGACTACTGTGTACGGGACATCGAAATTTACAATGATGCGTATAACGAGATCGTCAAGCGCCATGCCGAACAAATAGAAGATATGAGGCAAAACGGGGATCTAACGGATCGAGAATACGAGAAACGCAAAAAAGAGGAAGTTAAGCTTCCAATTCCGTCATTTAAACGTCTTGCCATTATTTTTGAAAAAATGAAGCAATACGACAGTGCTATTGAAATTTGTGATCTTGCAATAAAAAATGGGTTCAATGACGATGGCACTAAATATGGCTTTAAAGGCCGGAAAAAACGCATTCTGGCTAAAATGAAAAAGGAAAATAAGGAGTAGAAATGAAACAAAAATTTTATGAAAAAACTTGGTTTTTTATTCTTATGTGTATTTTCTTGCCACCCGTTGCAATTGCTCTGTTGTGGGTGCAGAAAAAAAGCAATAAAGGTGTAAGAATTATCGGAACTATTTTAATGGCAGTATGGACGTTAATTATAATTATATCCATTGTAGCCACTGGATCTGCGTCAAAAGATTTTGAAAAAGGTTTCTCAGATGGGACTTCTGCTGCTGTTTCCAACACAACGCCCACATCAACACCAGAGGCTTCATCTCCATCCTCCGATTCGTCAGAAGGGATAATTTCTGTTCAGTCAGCTATTGATAAAACCAACTTAAAAAATACCACTACTACCAGTACACTAAAACCGGATGGTAGTTATGAACTCACAGTTGATGCGGATATGCCAGATTACATGGCAAAATCGGCTGTATTTAATAATGCTTACGATCTTTGTGAATATCTAAAAGAATACCCGAAACTTGCAGAAGAATACTCATCAGTTATAATTAATTATAACGGTGACTATGTAGCTCAAGATGGCACTACTCAACATATGCCTTATGCCCGTATTCGATATACTGTTGAACAAATCAATAATTTCGATTTTTCATCCAGAGACTATACCGGATTCAAAAATATTGCAGATGTCGTAAAAATGAATATTGACTAATTTGAACTTATAGCCCGAATATTCGGGCTTTTCACAATTTCTTTTTCTCTCCACGTTTAAAACATTTGTTTTTCATTTATTTACATATAGAACTTTCGTTCGATACGTGCTATAATATTTCTCAACCAATAGGAGGATTATTATATGTACTATTTTATTTCTAAAAAAGTGGCCGAGATTCACGACGAGTTTAACATTAATACCTTTCCAGTTCCAATTGCGGACATCGAACAAATTTTGATTGACTTAGACTATGACATTATGATTTTACCAGACATAACAAAAGCTTGTGTGATTGGTGACACTATTATGATGCCTTACGCCGAAACACCTGAATATCGCCGTTTACTTGCTCATGAAGTTGGCCACATCTTTTTACATGACTTTAACTCTTTTCGTCAAAATCCTTTTAACACACGTAAATGCGAATGTCAGGCCGAAGCTTTTGCTGCCTATTTTCTAATAGAAGAATCCCTTTTCCTAGAAGATCTGAAATGTTTATATGATGAAGAACTTGCCGAAAAGTACGGAGTACCTATCGAGTTCATTCTTTTTAGAAAAACGTTGATAGACCATTTGGCCGCCTGAACAGTATTTTTTTTAACCACAAACAAGAACATTCGTTTTACATTTTCCTTTAAAAAAGGCAATACGTTTGCTCAAAACTGCAAACAATCAGTAATATTACTTCCAAGGAGGTTCACTATGCCTGAAAGACTAAAACCAAAAAAGAAAAAAGCAAAACCATTAAAACAGGCAAAATATACCATTGGCTATACCCCAGATGGAAAAGCAATCCGAAAAAGTTTTTATGGCCGAAATAACAAAGAGATAGAAGCCAAGTATCGAGCTTACCAGCAAGAAAAGTTTGAAGAAGATCGTAAACAGGAGTTCATAACTTTTAAAGAGTTTTCGGAAGAATGGCTGGATAAATTCAAACGCCCTTCTGTAAGCCCAGTAACCTATCGTTCTACCTACAAAGCTAACCTAAAAACACTGAATACTTCAATTGGAGACATCCCTGTTATTAAGCTTACCACCAACGATTTGCAAGCTATCTTTGGAAGTGTCAGCGATATTAGTAAGTCAAAAGCGCAAAAAATGTTCATTATTGCTAAGGCCGTTTTAGAGCACGCTGTTACGATTAACCTGATCACACACAATCCTATGAAAGGAGTTGTTGTTGGAAAGACCCGAAAAAGCGAAAATAAACAGGCATATACAGGCGAAGAATACCGCCAGGTAGTTGAGTTTGCTAAAACACACAAGTACGGAAATGGCCCCCTTTTAGCCCTAATGGCAGGGCTTCGACTTGGAGAAATTTGTGCTCTGCAATGGTCGGACATTGATTTCTACAAAAAAATCCTCCATGTCCGTAAAGCAACTACCATCGACAATCACGGCCGATCAATAATCAAGGAGCCAAAAACTGCCTGCTCTATAAGAGATATTCCTATTAACGATGAATTTTGTCAATTTTTTGGCGCGCAAATCCAGCTGGATACTTTTGTTATTGGTAATGGTTCAAACATAATTATGGACAGCATGAATTATATCCATAGAAATTTCAAATATTTTAAGAACGACTTGCAGAAAAAATATCCGCACATTCAGAATCTAAATATGCACGAACTGCGTCACAGCTTTGGCACTGTTCATTATAAGGCTGGCACCCCCATAGATGTTATCTCAACAATCATGGGACACTCTAATATCGAAATAACAAAAAAGATATATGTTCACGATAACGTGGAAGATGCCCGAAACCGGATTGATTTTTCTAAATTACCATAATTTTTTACTTTTTGTCCTATTTTTGTCCTAAATTTTACATAAGTGGCTATATTTAGCCACTTAAAATTGATTCGTAATCAATAGGTCAGGGGTTCGATTCCCCTCTTCAGCTCCATTAAAAAGCAGGGCGGATTTACCAAATTGGTAGACCCGCTTTTTTTATTGTGATACTCTTTATTTACCCAACAGACCTTTACATAAAAAACAATCTTTTCTCTACCTGCCTGAAAACTGCATAACCAGCCGTTTTTCCCCATCGTAAGTGTTTAAATAATACCCTTAAAAATCATTGCACAATATATAAACCTGTGCTATGATGGGGCTAATCAATACAAAGAGTAGACAAGGTGCGTAAAGTGTTAAAGGATGGGAAGTTGCCTTTAAACGAAAATAGGTCATTGCGGTACCTTGTCGCTTCCGCTTGTACAAATCAACAACCCTGTCCGCAGGGAGCCTGGCTGTCCTACAGATGCAGGCAAGTCTTATCCTCCGGGATACAATAGTTGTAGGCGTGCGGAAGCATTACTTTCAGAAATTGAAGGAGGTTCTCATGAAAAGTAATGCTTTATCCCGTGGCACCACCCGTACGAAACTGGTCGTCAATTGTGGTTTGCTTATTGCCATCAGCATTGTGCTGAAAATTTTATTCGAGATGTATATTCCTCTGGGTGGTTTTCCATCCCTCAGAATCAATCTGACATCTCTCCCAATTATGCTTTCCGGCATTTTATTGGGGCCACTCGCTGGTTTTATCGTCGGCTTTATTTCCGATCTGCTGTGCTTTTTTATCAAGCCCGGCGGTCCATTCTTTCTCGGTTTCACGGTTGCCAGCGGCCTGACAGGGTTGATTCCCGGCCTGCTGTGGATGCTGTTAAGGAAAAAGGAGATCAAGCATCTGGAATGGTTTAACCTTGGTTTTATCGTGTTGTCTGTTGGTGTTCTAGTATTAACCGGATTGTTCAGCTTTGAAAACAGCACAATCTACTATGCCGGTGAACCACTGAATCCATTTGTTTTAGTGTTGTTTATTGCTTTAATGGTCGGCTTTGTGATCTTTCCCATCATCACGGTCAGGCGTTCCGAGGTGCTCGGAGAATACCGAAGCGACTATATTCTGTTCATCGTCAGTGTGACCCAACTGATAACTTCCATTATTTTGAACACCTGGTTTTTAACCATTTTGTATGGTCAGGCAGTAACCGTGCTTTTACCCGCGCGGATTATCACCAATATTTTCTTGATACCACTTTACACAATCGCCTTAGTGGGATTACTGAAGGTATTGCCAAAATTTGTAAAAAAATAGGTTTCAGGAGCTGTGTAAAAACAGCTCTTTTTATATTTCTAAATCTTATCATTGAAAACCTATTGCAATAGTGGTAAGATAGACACAATTAATGATAAACAGAGTAGATAAGACGCGTGAAGTGTTAAAGGATGGGAAGTTGCCTTTAAACGAAAATAGGTCATTGCGGTGTCTTATCGCTTCCGCTGTGCCCTACGATGGGGATTGTAGGTTGCGGAAGCACTGCTCTTTTTACCGAGCAGTGCTTTTTGTGTTTATTTTTAATAATTTATAGCGTTCAATATTGGAGGAACACAAATGAACAAAGAAAAAATTATGGAAGCTGTTACTATGCTGATTGAAGCCATCGGCGAAGATCCCCAGCGTGAGGGCCTTGTAGACACACCCGACCGTATTGCGAGAATGTATGAAGAAATCTTTGCTGGTATCGGGCAAACAGCCGAAGAACACCTGTCAAAATCTTTTACCATCGAGTCCAATGATCTTGTCATTGAACGGGACATTCCTTTCTATTCCATGTGTGAACACCATTTTCTGCCTTTCTACGGAAAGGTGCACATCGCCTATGTACCAAATGGTAAAGTTGCCGGCCTCTCAAAGCTGGTGAGGACTGTAGATGTTTACGCGAAGAAACCCCAGCTTCAAGAAAAACTGACCTCAGAAATCGGCAGCGCCATCATGGAATATCTAAACGCCCAGGGCGTAATGGTCATTATTGAAGCCGAACATCTCTGCATGAACATGCGCGGTGTCAAGCGTCCCGGCACAAAGACCGTAACCGCCATGAGCGATGGTATCTTAAAAACAGACGCCAGCCTGAAAAACGACGTCTACAATCTTCTAGGAATACGAGCATGAGCTCAAAACTCACCCAGACCAACCGACTACTGAATCTTCCGGAATACCAGGATTATCTGCAACGAATCGAAGTTCATGAAAAAGACCGCCGTCTTTGCCGTCATAATCTGGCTCACTTTCTGGATGTTGCCAGAATCGCGGCTGTCATTGCGAATGAAGAGGGCCTGAGCCTGAATCGAGATCTTATTTATACGACTGCTCTGCTGCATGATATCGGACGTTTTGTCCAGTACGAAAACGGGACCCCCCACGAACGGGCTTCTCACGATCTTGCCGTTGGCCTTCTCAGACATCTGGACTTTTCCTCAGAAGATCAGTCGGTTATTTTAGAAGCGATCCTGTCTCACCGCACTGCTGGTACCCAGGGCTTTAATGCGGTTTTTTATCAGGCCGATAAAAAATCCCGGGCCTGCTATGGCTGTGCTGCTCAGGAAGAGTGTAACTGGAACAATGAAAAGAAAAATTTAGAAATCACCTATTAACCTCAAGGAGACAAAATGAAAATTGGCAATAAAGATTTTGATTTAAAAAACCATGTGTATATAATGGGAATTTTAAATGTTACGCCTGATTCTTTTTCAGACGGCGGGCGTTTTGATTCTCAGGATCAGGCGCTGCGTCACGCAGAGGAAATGATTGAAGCCGGTGCCGACATTATCGACATCGGCGGTGAATCCACAAGACCTTCCCATACCCCTCTTGGCGAAGAAGATGAACTGAACCGCGTTATCCCTATGATCAAAGCTATCAGAAAACGCTTTGATATTCCCATATCTGTCGACACTTACAAGGCAAAGGTCGGCGAAGCCGCCATCGAAGCCGGCGCAGACCTTATCAATGATGTCTGGGGCTTTAAACGGGAACCACATCTGGCTGAGGTAACAGCAAAATACCAGGTTCCCTGCTGCCTGATGCACAACCGCACAAATACAGACTACACCGATTTAATGGCGGATATGCTTATTGATCTTCAAGAATCCATTGACATCGCCCTGAAGGCTGGCGTTTCAAAAGACGCCATTATACTTGATCCCGGCATTGGTTTTGCTAAAACAAGTGATGACAACCTGACCGTCATGCACCATCTGGAGGTCCTTCAAAAGCTGGGATATCCTGTGCTTCTCGGCACTTCACGGAAGAGCTTTATCGGCAATACCCTTGACCTGCCGGTAGACCAACGCCTGGAGGGAACTATGGCCACCACTGTTGTAGGGGTGATGAAGGGATGCTCCATTATCCGAGTGCATGATGTCCTCGAAAACCGACGCGCTGCACTGATGACCGCGGCTATCATGAGAGGCTAGTTATGGATAAGCTTTATATTAAAGACCTCGAGGTCTTTGCCAACCACGGTGTGTTCGAGGAAGAAAAAAGACTGGGACAAAAATTTGTCATTTCCGTTACCCTTGAATTGGATATGCATGCCGCAGCTGTTACCGGCGACCTGTCCAAATCTGTAAACTACGGTGAGCTCAGCGCAGAAATCGAAACGGAATTCCAACGGGAAAGCTATGATCTCATCGAAACTGCCGGAGAAAAGCTGGCAGATTATATTTTAAGCCGCTATGATCTGGTACAGGGCGTAACCGTCCTGGTGAAAAAGCCCTGGGCGCCCATCCATAAGCCTCTTGATTACGCCGCCATCGAAATCAGCCGAAGCTGGCACCGCGCTTTCATTGCCTTTGGCTCAAACCTCGGTGACCGAGAAAAAAATATTCAGACCGCCATTGCTTCACTAACGAACCGAAACGATATCCGCCTGGTTTGTCAGTCCAGCATCATCGAAACTGAACCGTGGGGATATGCCGATCAAGATGCTTTTTTAAACGGCGTTATAGAAATAAAAACAACCCTGTCCCCCGCAGATCTCATGACGCTGCTGCTGGAGACGGAAAAACGCCTAAAACGCCAACGTGTTATCCACTGGGGACCACGCACACTGGATCTTGACATTTTATTTTATGACAGACTTATCTGCGACCATCCGCATATTACCCTTCCACACCCCAGAATTCAGGATCGGCTTTTTGTACTGGAACCCATGGCAGAAATCGCTCCCTGGTACATCCATCCCGTGCTTGGCAAAAGCATGACTGAGCTTATGGAGCAATTAAAAAAGTCTGAGGCATGAGAATCTTATGCGCTTTTTTAATCCCACAACGGACAAAAACGTTCCCGGTAAAAACAGGGCTTTTTCCCTGATTTTACCGGGATTTTTATTAAAATTTCATTAATTCAAAAGTTTTGTATTGTTAAAATGACCCAATAAGAGTATACTGGTAAGTGAAATAAATCAAACAAATTTAAACGAGCGACGACTCAGGAGGTTTGAAATGGGATTAGTAACATCTACTGAAATGTTTAAGAAAGCATATGAAGGCAAATACGCTGTGGGCGCTTTTAATGTAAACGATATGGAGATTATCCAGGGCATCGTTGAAGCCGCACAGGAAGAACAGGCTCCTTTGATTTTGCAGGTGTCCGCCGGCGCCAGAAAATACGCCAATCCGGTTTATCTTAAAAAGCTGGTTGAAGCAGCGGTTGAAACCACTGATCTGGATATATGCCTGCATCTGGACCACGGCGCAGATTTTGAAATCTGTAAATCCTGTGTTGACGGAGGTTTTACCTCTGTCATGATCGACGGCTCCAAATACCCTTTTGAAGAAAATATCGCGTTGACTAAAAAAGTAGCTGATTACGCGCACGATCACGGTGTCGTCGTGGAAGCTGAGCTTGGAAAACTGGCAGGCATTGAAGATGCTGTAAACGTAGGCGACCACGAAGCTTCTTTTACCGATCCAGATGAAGCTGTTGAATTTGTCGAAAGAACAGGCTGTGATTCTCTGGCCATTACCATAGGTACCAGCCACGGCGCCTTTAAATTCAAGGGTACTCCAAAGCTGGATTTCCCGAGACTGGAAAAAATTTCCGGCTTGCTGCCTGGCTATCCGCTGGTGCTTCACGGATCTTCCAGTGTTCCCAAAGAATTTGTCGATTTATGCAACCAGTACGGCGGCGCCATCCCGGGCGCACAGGGCGTACCGGAGGATATGCTGCGTGAAGCCGCCAAATGGGGCGTCTGTAAGATCAACATTGATACAGATTTGAGACTGGCCATGACAGCCTCCATCCGCAAGGTCTTTGTAGAGCAGCCGCAGGTCTTTGACCCAAGAGAGTATCTTGGACCAGGCCGTGCCGCCATTAAAGCCATGGTTGCCCATAAGCTTAAAGACGTTCTGGGCTGTGCAGGCAAACTCTAAACAAAAATGAATATCCAATCCGGAATGCCCGACATTCCGGATTTTTTATGGTATAATCATTCTACAATCAATAAAAGAGCAAGGAAGTTTTATGAAACAATATACCATTGATGAAAACTCAGGAAACCAGCGTCTTGACCGGTACCTGGCCAAGCTGATGCCACTGGCGGACAGAAATTTTCTGCAAAAGATGCTGCGCAAAAAAAGAATCAAGCTCAACGGCGGCCGGGCCGATCCCAAAGACACAGTCCACATTGGCGACACCGTCCAAGTTTATTTTTCCGAAGAAACCATCGCAGGCTTTCAGGAAAAAAAGGCACAGCGACATTTTGATCTGACGTCGGAAATCAAAAAAATATTTGAACCACCGGTTTATGAGGATGATCATCTGCTGGTCATCAACAAACCCGCCGGCCTTTTAAGTCAGGCAGATGTCTCCGGCGACATTTCTTTGATTGATGCAGCACGGACCTACCTGAAAAAAAATACGCCCGGCAACACAGAGGCTTTTGACGTCGTCATTTCTAACAGACTGGACCGCAACACCAGCGGTATTATTCTCATGCCAAAGGATTATCCGACCTTACAGGCAGTGAACGCCGCTATTCGGGAGCGACAGGCTTTAAAAGAATATCACACCATTGTATCTGGCGTATTGAAAAAGCCTGGCACCCTTACCGGCTTTTTAACCAAAGACACCACCGAAAATAAATCAGCCATCCAAAGCCAGTCCGGAAAAGGCGCTAAAGAGGTTCGGATGGACTACTGCCCCCTCACAGATAATGGCAGATTCACGCTTCTGGAGGTAACGCTTCACACCGGGCGTTCTCACCAGATTCGTTCACAGCTTACCGACTATGGCTTTCCCATCATCGGCGACTACAAGTATGGCGATCCCTCCATCAACCGTCAGTTTAATCAGAAGTATGGTTTAAATCACCATTTACTGCACAGCCGGCACTATGCTATAAAAGACCTGGGCTACGATTTCACAGCTCCCTATCCGCCGCTCTTTAAGCAACTTTTAAAGGATCTGAAACTGGACAGGGAGGCGTTTTAGCATGGGATACTGGCACAGCCGCGGTCTGCGCGGCAGCTATCTTGAAGAATGTATTAACCAGACCAACAAAATTTACCTTGAGCAGGGGCTGGCTGTTGTCCAGAAGCTTCCGACCGCCATTAAGCCCATAGAGCTGGACCCAGGCAAGGGAACCATTAAGCTGGCTTACTTTGAAGAAAAAAGCACCGTCGATTACATGGGCAATGTCCAGGGGATTCCCATCTGTTTTGACGCCAAGGAGACCAACCAGAAGCGGCTTCCTATCGCCAATATACACGAGCACCAGATCGAGTTCATGGACGCCTTTAACCGGCAGGAGGGCTTGTCTTTTCTCATCGTTTGGTTTAAACTATTTGATGAACACTACTTATTGCCCTACGAGACTTTAAAGGCCTACTGGGACGCTGCCAAAAAAGATGGCCGCAAGTCTATTCCCTACGCTGCCTTTGATAAAAAATATCAGATTCATCCCTGCGGCAATATTCTGGTGCACTACCTTGAGACGCTTAACGTCTACTTAAATAATAAAGGAGAAACATCATGAAAAAAATCGCAAGCTTTACTGTTAACCATATTGATTTGCTGCGTGGAATTTACGTTTCACGCAAGGATTACTGCGGCGACGACTGTATCACCACCTTTGATATCCGCATGAAGGAGCCGAACCGCGAGCCGGTCATCAACACCGCTGAGCTCCATACCATCGAACATCTCGGCGCTACCTATCTGCGCAATGACCCTGAACTCAGCGAAAAGATCGTCTATTTTGGACCCATGGGCTGCCGTACCGGTTACTATCTGCTGATGAAGGGCGACCTTACCTCAAAGGATGTGGTTCCTCTGGTAACTGACCTCTTCAAGTTTATGGCTGATTTTGAGGGAGACGTCCCCGGAGCTGCTCCGAGAGACTGCGGTAACTATCTGGATATGAATCTGGGCATGGCAAAATATGAATCCAAAAAATTTCTCGATGAAGTTTTAATGAATCTGACCGAAGCCAATCTTATTTATCCTGAATAAACTTAAGAAGACCGCTTCAGCGGGCTGCCGACTCTGTATCGTCAGCCCGTTTTTTAATCGGCGCTTGACAAAAGGAATATATACCTCACCCTATAGCCTTTTATCCACACCGGCACCAGTATGTCAAATAACTAAATAGAAGTAAAATTTTGCTCTCAAATTAAAAAATATTGCAACCGGTTAAAAACTGTGCTATAGTAAATTCATGCTAGCAGCCCGGCTGTCAGAGAGGCTTCGCGCCAATCCTAAGCTATGCTGTCAGTTTTTACAAAAGTATCGTGCTGAAGGTAAGGGATTTTCCCAAACCGCGAAGGCGGGCAGATAACCATGGGTTGCCAGTGTGATCATTTTTTAATGAAATCGGCAAGCCTTATTTTGTTATGATCGCTCCCTGAGCCTTTTTCGGCACAGGGAGCTTTTTTGCATTTTGATACTTTTACTTGACTAAGAAAGGAAGATGTTATGGAAACACGAATTGCTTTAATCGGAATCATTGTTGAAAACCCCGAATCGGTGGAAAGCCTTAACGCCATCTTGCATGACTACTCCGAGTTTATTATTGGCAGAATGGGCATTCCCTACAAGCAGCGCAGCATATCTGTTATCAGTGTCATTGTCGACGCCCCTACGGATGTGATCAGCGCATTATCCGGGAAGCTGGGTATGCTGCCCAATGTTAATGCCAAAACCGTTTATTCAAAATTACCATCACAATAAAGAATGAAAGACTTAATCTGTAAGCTGGAGAAAAATGAGGCGCTGGAAAAAGCGGAATGGGTCCGTCTGATTGCCGGACAGACACCCGAGCTTTCGGCCTTTCTCTTTAAAAAAGCCCGATGTCAGGCTCAAAAATATTATGGAAACCGGATTTATACCCGCGGACTCATTGAATTCTCAAACTACTGTAAAAACGACTGCTACTACTGTGGTATCCGCAGAAGTAATGACCGCGTAAAACGCTACCGGCTTTCCGAAAATGACATAATGGACTGCTGTGCCGCAGGCTACAAACTGGGCTTCAGGACTTTTGTGCTTCAGGGCGGTGAGGACCCTTGGTTTAACGACGACCGGATGTGCCGTATCGTCGGATATATCCGTCAGACTTACCCTGACTGTGCCATTACCCTGTCCCTGGGGGAACGCAGCGCTGAATCCTATAAACGTCTCTACGCTGCCGGTGCAAATCGTTATCTTCTGAGGCATGAAACGGCAGACTTTTCACATTACCACACCCTGCACCCAAAAGCGCTTTCTCCCAAAACACGCCAGAGCTGTCTTTATAATCTTAAAGCGATCGGCTATCAGGTGGGCACTGGCATGATGATTGGTTCACCCGGACAGACGGCTGAACACCTGGCCGAGGATCTTTTATTCATGAAAGCGCTGGAGCCGTCTATGATCGGCATAGGGCCTTTTATTCCCCAGAAGGATACCCCTTTTGGCAGAGAAAGGCCCGGCACTCTGGAGCAGACCCTATTCTTAATCGGGCTGATCCGTCTCATGCTGCCAAACGCCTTGATACCGGCAACCACTGCTCTGGGTACAATTGACCCCAGTGGGCGTGAAAAAGGTGTACTGGCAGGCGCCAACGTAGTGATGCCTAACCTGTCACCTCTTTCTGTGAGAAAAAAATACGCCTTGTATGACAATAAAATCTGCACCGGTGACGAGGCAGCTGAGTGCCGGTCCTGCCTTCAAAACCGTATGCGCCAGATCGGATATGATCTGACTGTAGACCGCGGTGACGCGGCGAAAAAATAATTTTAGCTAAGGAAGTATCAAAATGTACAATAAGGAATCATTAACCGCAACCGAGTTCATTAACCATGAAGAAATTTTAGAAACCCTTGAATATGCAAAAGCCAATAAAAATAACCGGGAGCTCATCGACAGCCTCATCGAACGTGCGGCGGACTGCAAAGGTCTGACCCATCGTGAAGCCGCTGTTTTACTGGAATGTGATCTTGAGGATGAAAATGAAAAAATGTATTCCCTTGCCAAGGAAATCAAACAGAAATTTTATGGCAACCGCATTGTTATGTTCGCTCCGCTTTATCTGTCAAATTACTGTATCAACGGGTGTGTCTACTGCCCTTATCACCGCCAGAATAAGCATATCCGGCGAAAAAAACTGACTCAGGAGGAAATACGCGACGAGGTTATTGCCCTTCAGGATATGGGGCATAAGCGCCTGGCGCTGGAGACCGGTGAAGATCCAGCCAACAATCCCATCGAGTATGTGCTGGAAAGTATCCAGACCATTTACGGCATCAAACATAAAAACGGCGCGATCCGCCGCGTCAATGTCAATATTGCCGCCACTACAGTAGAAAACTATAAAAAGCTTAAAGATGCCGGCATTGGCACTTACATTTTATTCCAGGAAACCTACCATAAGGAAAACTATGAAAAACTGCACCCCACAGGACCCAAGCATGACTACGCTTACCATACAGAGGCAATGGACCGCGCCATGGACGGCGGCATTGATGATGTGGGTATCGGCGTTTTATTTGGGCTCAACATGTACCGCTACGACTTTGTAGGGCTTTTAATGCACGCCGAGCATCTAGAAGCTGCAAAGGGCGTTGGCCCGCACACCATCTCTGTCCCGCGAATCCGCTCCGCAGATGATATTGATCCCGATTCCTTTTCTGACGCCATTTCTGATGAAATTTTCCAGAAAATCGTCGCTGTTCTGCGCATCGCTGTGCCTTACACCGGTATGATTATCTCGACCCGCGAATCCCAGAAGACCCGTGAAAAAGTTCTGGATTTGGGGATTTCCCAGATCAGCGGAGGCTCCAGCACCTCAGTGGGCGGCTACGTCGAGCCTGAAAAGGAAGAGGATAACTCAGCCCAGTTTGACGTCAGCGATACCCGTACCCTTGATGAAGTCGTCAACTGGCTGCTGCAGCTTGGCTATATTCCAAGCTTCTGTACAGCCTGCTACCGAGAAGGGCGTACTGGAGATCGGTTCATGAGCCTGGTAAAATCCGGCCAGATCGCCAACTGCTGCCAGCCCAATGCGCTGATGACACTGAAAGAATACCTTGAGGATTATGCCAGTCCAGATACCAAGGCCAAGGGCGACTTTGTCATTAACGAAGAATTAAAGGATATTCCAAAAGATAAGGTGCGGAATATCGCCATTGAAAATCTCAAGGCCATCTCCCAGGGCCAGCGGGATTTCCGCTTCTGATTGTTTTGCCAGACATTAAAAAGGAGTACCTATGAGCTTAACATCCACCCCTCGTTCAAACCGGCTTCATATTGGAATTTACGGAAAACGCAACAGCGGCAAATCTTCATTGATCAACGCCCTGACCGGCCAGAAAATCGCACTGGTCTCTGACGTGGCAGGCACCACCGCCGACCCTGTTTACAAATATATGGAGATCCACGGTATCGGCCCCTGTATGTTTATCGACACTGCCGGCTTCGACGACGTCGGCGAGCTCGGCGAAATGCGCGTTGGGCAGACCCGCAAGGCTATGGATAAAACTGATATTGCCCTTGTAGTCTGGGGAGATACCCAGACCGAAGAAGAATACGACTGGATCGACGCCTTTAAAAAGCGGAATACGCCCGTTATTCCCGTTATCAACAAATCAGATATTCTGACCGATATTGAGCCGCTGGCCCTCGAAATCAAAGCCCGTCTTGGAGTGCCCCCTCTGATTGTCAGCGCAAAAACAAGAGAAGGCATGGATCATATACGAGAAGCGCTGATCCGCTCACTTCCCAAGGATTATGAGGCTGAGAGCATTACTGGCAATTTGTGTTCAGACAGTGATCTGGTCATGCTGATCATGCCACAGGATACCCAGGCGCCTAAGGGACGGCTTATCCTGCCGCAGGTACAGACGATCCGCGAGCTTTTAGATAAAAAGTGTATTGTCCACAGCGCCACTGCTGACCGTTTTGATGAGGCCATCGCCTGTCTGGCGAACCCGCCAAAGCTTATCATCACAGATTCTCAGGTCTTTAAAACCGTTTATGACAAAAAGCCCCCTGAAAGCAAGCTTACTTCCTTTTCAGTGCTGTTTGCCGCTTACAAGGGCGATCTGGACTACTTTGTTGAAGGATCCAAGGCTCTTGACCATTTGACAGAGAGCTCCAGGATTCTCATCGCAGAGGCCTGCACCCACGCGCCTCTCGAAGAGGATATCGGCCGCGAAAAAATTCCAAACATGCTCAGAAAGCGTGTCGGTAAAGGCCTGAGTGTTGACGTCGTAGCTGGGAATGATTTTCCCCAGGACCTGACGCCTTATGACTTGGTGATTCACTGCGGCGGCTGTATGTTTAACCGCAAGCACGTACTCTCAAGAGTTGAACGTGCCCGAAGCCAGGGGGTGCCTATGTGCAACTACGGCGTCACCATCGCCCACCTTTCAGGTATTCTGGATAAAATCGACCTGGTATAAACAAAGGAGACAACGCGAATGCGCTGTCTCCTTTGTTTTCTGCTTAACTTTTCTTTTTAACAAGTTCTAAAAAATCATTCTCTTCAAGAGGCCTGGAGTAATAGTAGCCCTGTATGTAGTCCGCTCCGCAGCGAATCATACAGTTCAGGTCTTCTTCTGTTTCGACCCTCTCGGCAACGACCTTAACATCTTTTATTTTGATCATCTCAACCATTTTCCGAACAAACTCAAATTGTTCCTGATTCTGCTGTACCTGCTGCACCAGATGATGATCCAGCTTGACAAAGGCAAAAGGAACCTGGGAAAAATAGGAAATATTGCCCTCGCCCGAACCAAAATTGTCCATAACAATGCAAATTCCGGCTGCATGCATCTGGTTCAGGACATCAATGGCTGCCGGAAAAGACTGCAGCAGCAAGGCTTCTGTGATTTCCACACAAATCTGATCCGGCGTAATACCGGATTCATGGATAATATTCAGGGTTTTCTTTCCATAATTCTGATCCACCAGCTGCTGTACCGACAGATTGACCGTAATATTTTCAATGCTTGTTCCCTGGCTTGACAAAAACTTCATGGTTTTGCAGGCCCTTCTCAATACCAGTTCTCCGACCTCTGTTACCAGATTATTCTTTTCAGCCACCCGTATGGCCTCATAAGGCGGAATGTACTGTCCATTTTCATCCTGAAGACGCATCAGAGCTTCAGCTGTGGTATAGCATTTCTTTCTGTAATCATAAACCGGCTGATACCAAACGTCAAAATTCTGAAGCTCGATCTGTTTGTTTAGCAGCTCGAGAATTTTACTCTCACGTTCCACATCATTGAGTACAGTCTGGTTATAAACAACGACGCTTTCTTCACTGAATTTTTTCGCAAAGCTCAGCGCTTGCCAGAGCCTCCTCACCAGTTCCTCAGCATTATCACCATGTTCAGGATAACGGCAGATACCAACCTTGTATTTAAGCTGAAAGCTGGCAGCGCCAACAGTTATCTCTGAATCCATCAGCTTTTGCAGTTCCAGCTGAATTCCATCATCACCATCCTGCATAGCATTTATGCCCATAAAACGGTCGCCGTAGACATGATAGATCTGATCTCCAAAAATCTTTTGGAGGCCACTGCTAATGCTCAAAAGAATCTCATTCCCGGTTTCAATCGAAAAAATCCGATTGTATTTTCCAAAATTTGCCACGTCGAGCATATAGATTGTAAAAGGTTCCTTTTTTCGAATAAAGCGAAGAATATCCTGATAGCCCTTCGGAAAATTCGCCAAATTCAGATGAAAGTCCATAAAAGCAGCTTTTTCAAGTTTTTCACAATAGCTTAACAGAGTATCAGACAGGGCGTTTAAATCTTCATCATTATAATGTCCAAAATCAAGTCCTTCTTCACCTTCAAATATACGCTGGCATCGTTCTTTCATCTCCCGCACCGGGCGTTTCATCCGGCTGTAAAAATAATAAAGCACAAAACCAAAAATACCCAGTAAAATAATGGTCAAAACAATCTGATAGGCCGAGTACTTCAAAATCGTTTGGAAGATTACTCGGCTGCTTACAGAGGTCATAAGCGCCATAGGATACTGATCGTCCCTGGCCACAAAGCCGATCATTTTTTGCCCATCCGAGTCGGCATAGGTAAAGGAATCGTATGTATTTTCGGTTTCGATTATTCCTTCCAAAAGTCCAGAACAGTTGACCACTTCTTCGTTGGCATCGCTGAGACTGAGATCCCCTTTTGTTGCTACCGGCATCCAGCTGTCACTGTCAAACAGAATCGTGCTCCGCTCATTTTCGCTGTCGGGCAGACTGATAAAATCATTATCATAATACAAGCTGATGCAACCAAGGTACTCGCCGTCTGCAGACCAGACCGGAGCACATACCTCTACCACAGCTTCATCTTTATAAGTGGTAAAATCTACCCGGTATGAGACTCCCTGAAAATAATCCGGCGTGTTATCCATTGTACTGCTATCCAGCTCGTCAATAACCTGAAGCGCTGTATTTTTAAGATAAATCCGATTATCTTTTCCCAGAATACGCATACCGACATAGTTTGGCATCAGCTTCACAGCCTCTTCGACCACATGGATCGCTTCCTTTTCTCTATCGCCTCCATCAGCGATACCCTCCCCACCTTCCAGCAGTGTACTGATACTGGCACTGGTGCTGAGATAAAGGGTTTCATCACCCAGGTTGTCAATGGTATCTGCAAGCATCGCCTCTGCGGTTTCTGTTTGGTGTCGGAGGTTATTTCGATAAATATCCAAGTTGAAAAAATACGTTAAAATCATGGACCCAATCAACATCGCCACAAATACGAGAATTAAGATTCGCAGAAGTGTAAAATAAAAAAGGTTATCTTTCTCCTCTTTTGGAGAGCTTTTCCGTAAAATTTGACGTTTCATTTTATATCCTTAAAACCTTCTACTTTGGGGGTATGTTTTATTGTACCATATGGCTATACTTCTGTCTACCACAGAAAACGGTATGAAATATTTTCATTCAACAAAATCCGCATATTATAGGCATTTCAAGCATAAAAAAACATTCCGGAAAATTTGCCGGAATGTTTAAGATTTTTCAAGACTCTTTTTTCTTACTTTTTTTGTCATCCTTGGTATCATCTGAACGGCCGAGCATTTTATCAAAAAGACGTTCCAGGATGTCTTTCTTTTTACCTTTGCCTTCAAATTCCTTGGTACGGCGGTTTATTTTATTGGCCATACCCTTTGCAATCTGGATAGTTTCAGCGTTCTCATCAGGCAACAAAGCGTTCCATTCTCTAAAAAGCTTGCCATTGACTGTCATGGCCTCATAGTTGATCGCCAGCACACGGTAAACGTGATGTCCATTGTCATGCTCTTTCACCTTGGCTCTGGCGCGGTTCCAGGAATGATAGCGGCCCATCATATAAGCCTGATCCTCACTGATAATGGAGCAATAAGGTTTATTCGTTGCTCTCAAACGGAAAGAATTTGGTGCAATAAGCACAAATATTACCGCAGTGACTGCAAAGAACGCCCCAAAGGCTACAGCCAGCATCTTGCTTTCCTCACTCAAAAGGAAAAACAGGATGACCGATAAAACAATGATAATCGCCAGCAGTATAAAAAACTTCTTTTTACTGGCTTTTTTTTGGATTGCATTGAGCTCGCCAATAAAGCTTTCATATAAAGCGTCATCGTATTCCCAACGGATTTTTTCTGCATCGCTTTTTATAAAATTTTCAAATGCCTTGTAGCGTTTGAAATAAAACAAGGCAAAAATAATGCCGCCGGCGATCAGGATAATTCCAAAATAATTGCAATAAAACTGGTATGGGCCGATATCCGCCACCATACCAGGTACAAAGACCACCAGGACGCCCAAAACGGATGCGACCAAAGATAAAATAATGTTCAGCTTTAATGGATTTTGAATGTCATTCATACTTTTTCCAACCTTTTTAAATTTTTATGCACACCTGTCCTTATAAAGCTTTAAAGGTTTCTCGAACTTCATTGATCTTGCCGCAGCTCATTGCGCCTTCAGGGCAAGGGCCTTCCACACAACGCGGACCGGCATTTTTAAATAAGATCGGTGCAACCTTGCGGCATTCCACCAGCATGGCGATGGCACAGGCGCGGATTTCCCACTGGGCACGCATGCAGCAACGCTGGTTAAAGAAATGCAGCAGCTCACGGACATTCATAGTGACCACAATTTTTGTTTCACAGGCATTCGGCAATACAAAACGGGCATCCTCGATTCCCTGTTTTTCTGCCATGTTCGCAGCCTGTTTTTCAGACTTTCCCTCTGCCATCAATTCCTGCTTATGCTTTTCAATGAGCTTTTCAGCAATCACATCATAGGAATGCTGGGCATTTTCCATCGCGCGGATATACTCTTCCTTTGCCTCTGGAATATTCGCAATCTCATAAGGCACAATGTAATTAAACTGTCCCTCTGTAACATAGCGCTGAGATTTCTGGCTAAAGCTTGCCATCCGGTGTCGTACCAGCTGGTGAGTCAGGGCGCGGCTCACACCTTCAATTGCAAAGGTAAAACTGGCGTGTTCAATGGGGGATGCGTGTCCCATATCCATCAGGCGGTTTAAAAATTTATCTACATTTTCCGGGGTCAGATCCTCCATAATTTCCGCGGCGCCAGCGTGGGAATAACAGAGTTTAGCAGCAGCAGCCACAAGCTTTTCCGGTTCGGGGGTATGCTCGATTAACGTAACACTGAGTTTGGTTTCCATTGTTTTCTCTCCTTTGTTATGAGCGTAATGATTTTGTCCTGAACAGACAATGCTATTATTATACCATTTATGAGACTTCCCGCAAATCGAAATATGAATATAAATTTCATAAGTTAAGATAAATTTTTATATCCACAAATTATTCCCTTTTCCCGCCAACTATTTATTAACCCCAGATGGCTGAAAACGTGTATAATAATAAAAGATTTGGAGGTAGCATCATGTTTAAAGGACAAAAGATTACGCCGGAACACAATAAAGTATACCGCTACGAAACCGGCGAACGACATAAATATTTAGGGCATTTCTACACCCTTTCTGTTATGCAGACAACCGCAGAGCCCAACGTCCGTATACAGGGCGAAAATATGATCATGGAGGTCAACGACCCAGGCAACCGCAAGCAAAAAGAGCTGGCTCTGGATATGTGGTACCGCGAACAGGCCCGCGAGGTTTTTGTTCCCATTCTGGCCGAAGCCATCGTAAAGGCAGCAAAATATTGTCTTCAGATGCCACAGCTCAGAATTTACCGCATGCTGGATCGCTGGGGTTCCTGTTCGCCTAAAAGCAAAATTCTAATCTTAAACCTGGAGCTTATCAAGGTGCCTGTTCCCTGCATTGAATATATTGCCCTGCATGAGATGATTCATTTTAAATATCCCAGCCATGACTTTGGCTTTAACTCCGCACTTGGCAATCTGATGCCAGACTGGAAGCAGCGTGAAGATTTTCTGAATACCTATTATCCAATTTAAGAAAAAAGGAGGCGCCGTTCATCTGAACGGCGCCTCCTTTTCCAGTTACTGCAAAGCTTATTTAAAATCTACCCCCTGGGGCATAATAGCGATCTTGACACCGGTCATCGCAATGTTGGTTTCCATCGCCTCGGTGGCGTGATCCAGATCAAATTTATCCGTTACCAAAAGCTCTACCGGAATGTTCATTTCGGCGGCCTTCTTAAAGAAGCCCAATGTCGTGATGTACTCGTTGGCACCGTAAACCCAGGATCCAACAAGGTTAATTTCCTTATTACACAGGTCGAAGTGTGGGTTGATGGTACAGTCGCCGTTATCGACAAAGAATCCCATTTCACAGAAGCCGCCGCCACGACGTACATATTTAAAGGCGTCAGCCGCCGCTGCCGGAGATCCGGTGCACTGGAATACAAAATCTGCGCCAAAGCCGCCAGTAAGGGCAACGACCTTTTCAACACGTTCTCCGATGGTGGTTAATTCTCTAAAGTTAATGACCTCAGTAGCGCCCATCTTCTTAGCCAGTTCCAGCCGTCTGTCAACGCCGTCGACCGCAATGATGTTGACTGTGCCCGCTGCGCTTAACACCGCGATCATCATCAGCCCAATAGGACCGCAGCCCTGAACTAAAACCGTTGACGCCATATCAATCAGGTTAAGCTTTTTCGCCCGCTGCAATGCGTGAACGGCTACCGCTGCCGGTTCAATCAGCATTCTCTGATCAACGTTAAATTCATTGACAACAAAAATCGAAGAATCCTTGCGCACCAAAATATGCTCTGCAAACCATCCGTCTAAATGCACATCATCATCGGGAATCAGCCCGTATACACCCAAATTTTCACAAAGATTGGGCACTTCTGGAAAACGGCGGCAGTAACCGCAGTCTCCGCATAAAAGCACAGAGGTAACCACTTTATCTCCGACTTTGATCGGGTCGCCCTTTGTATCGATCTTAACATTTTTCCCAATCATAACGACTTCACCGGTTCCTTCATGGCCGAGGGTGACTGGCGTTATGCCAAACGGATCCCCCTTGTACTCATGCACGTCCGTTCCGCAGATACCGCAACCTTCAACTTTAACTAAAATTTCATCGTCACCAATGCTTTCTGGTAAGGCAAATTCCTTAATTTCTACCTTTTTAGGTCCCATTAGCATTGCGTTTCTTGTCGTTGCCATAATTCTTCCCTCCTTGATTAAAATAATGATGACGTTTAACACCGCCTTTAAATTCATTATATAATTTTTCAAGTCTAAAGCAAGTGACACTTTCCCCGGAATGTCACATATGTGACATTCCGGGGAAAGTGTCAAATCTCTTGCTCAAGGAAATTATCTTAATTCAATTCTGAAAGCAGACCCTTCAGGCGCTCTGGCATGGCTTCGACCAAAAGGCGGGCCATACCTGCCGGGTCAGTCTTAAGCTTGCCACAGACAAATTCAACCGTCATCTCCATTGAGCCTCGGCAGTACATTTCCAGCAAAAAAGCAATATCTGGCTCCAGCGATTTTCCCGTTTTTCGGGTAATGACAGCTTCATACATTTTGTAGATCAGATCCATATCGTATTCAAAGAGAGAATTGCAGCTACTGGATTGAAAAGCTGCCCGAAAAAAGACAATATCCTTTAAAATCAGCGTATATTTTTGAGTCAGCCCATCAATGAGCGTCATGCTGACCCCCATCTGACGGACAGTATTTTTTGCCAGCTTCTCAAAATACCAGTTTACAAGATCGTATTTATCAATAAAATGACGATAAAAGGTTTGACGCGTCAAGCCGCAGTTATCTGTTATTTCCCGTACCGTTATTTTATCCAGGGGCTTTACCGCTGCCAATTCCTTGATGGATTTCGCAAAACGGAGACAGGTTTTCTCATTCACATTCATCCCAGCACCTCGCAGCTTTATTTATTTTATTATACATCATGTTTCTAGTTTTATACATATAATATTCTTTTGATAACTAATAAATTTTACGAATTCTTATCACGCCCGCAGCAGCTTTTTTGATAAACGCCATTACACCATTGCGGATGAAAAAAATTTAATAAAATTCAATTTCAATCCAGGAATATATCGTTTCAAAAATTCCATTTCAATTACAAAAAACGCTTTTAAAAACGCTATTTTTGCAAGTTTTTGGGTTTTGATTTCATTCAAAAGATGTATACAGTATTTTTAAATTAAAGTGAATTTTAAGGTTTATTTTTGATTTGAAACGTGCTACACTGTAGGCACAGGAAGCCGAAAGGAAGTATTATTATGAGTACCAAGGAAAAATCAGAAAAAAAATCTGTTATCAGTAGAGATGTTTTAGCGGCAATGTTTAACACCAGCGAGTTTAAACAGTATTCCCATGACTGTCGTCAGGAAGTTGTGGAATCCCTTGAAGGACACGAATTCAAAACGTTACTCGACCTTGACTGCGGCGGCGGAAAAATGCTTGAGCAGCTTTTCGAAACCTTTCCGGACATGGAAGCCTGCGGTTTTGACTATTCTCTGGACCGTCTGAATGGCGCCAAAGAACGTCTGGAAGGCAAAAACGTCTCGTTCAAATTTGGGAACGCACAGTGCCTCCCCTATGAAGACAACCAATTCGACGTTGTGGTCAGCACCTCAACCTTCCACCATTATCCTTACCCCGATAATGTCTTAAAGGAAGTACACCGGGTATTAAAGCCAAAGGGCATCCTGGTCATCTGCGATACCTATCTGGGCGCTACACTGCGCTATCTCAACACCTTCTGCAAACCCATCAATGAGGTTACAGAAATCCGCATGTATTCTGAAAAAGAAATCTGGCAAATGCTTGGAGGAGCTGGCTTTAACGGCATCACTTGGCGCCGTCTCAATAAACATGCTTACCTGGCTAAAGCTGTCGCTTCCGGAATCCCGCTTATTGCTTAAACAGATTTTATTTAATACTGAGTTAACATACACCCCTTCGGGCTTTCCGAAGGGGCTTTTTTATTCAATCATTCCTTTTACACCGCGCGAAATAAACCGGCTGATGATCTGGGCAGTCTCCTCGGCATTTAAAGGAATATCCCGTATAATCTTTTCCAACCCGCCCTCCACAACTGCGCCAACAATACAGGCATCTATAACGGATAAGGTGACTTCATTTGTAATCGAATGAGAGCTTTTGAACAGGCTTTCTTTTAAAATCACCTTATATTTGGTAATAAACGCTCCATTTTGGTTACCCTGAGACAAACTTCTGATGGTTTCAGCATGCTCCATCAAAAACTGTATACACTTCAAAATTGGTGGATAGGGATCATCGATAACATCGTCGATGCTGTTTTCTCCAATAACCTGCATGCAGCGGTCCATCAAATCATTTTCGACCTGTTCCTGGACGTCGTAAATATCCAGAAAATGCGCATAAAAAGTCCCGCGGCTGACATCAGCAAGCGTCAAAATGTCATTAACGGTTATCTTTCGAATATCCTGATTGATAATGAGCTGAATAAATGCATTCTTAATTGCATTTTTAGATTTTCGCACATCCCGTCTTTCTTTTACCATACTTTTCCCTTCTATAATCTAAATAATTATCGGACAGTTAATTCAAATTTATACATTTTTTCTAAATTTTATTTAAATTCATACAAAGCATATAGAATTTATACATTGTGTATAGATTCAAATAAAAGTATAATATTGTTGTCATAAAAATTCAAGAAAAATATGACCAAAACAATGCGAAAGGTGGCTGAAAATATGTCAAGTGTAAAAAAAGAAATTGAGAATATTATTCAATCTGGAAAAAATATTGGAAAGGCCTACAAAGATACCGGGGTCGCTGTTGGTAAAAGCTACGCGAAGGCTGGAATAAAAACTGCGGAAATTTTCAAAAATCTCTATGATTCTGAAACAGAAGAAAGCGAAGACAGACATCCCGCAAAAAAATAAATATACTTTACTTTTTAGGACAGGGCTGCCCTGTCCTTTTTTATGCACTTCTTTACCGTCCATTGACCCTCTTAAGGTTTTCTGATATAATTTGCAAGTTGTACTTATTTAAAAAGAAAACTTTTGCAAGGGAGGTATGTATTGTGCAAAAAAGAGAAACTTTCTCATCCCGATTGGGCTTTCTCCTGATTTCGGCTGGCTGTGCCATCGGTTTGGGAAATGTCTGGCGCTTTCCATATATTGTTGGAAAATACGGCGGCGCTGCTTTTGTTTTACTGTATTTATTATTCTTAATCATCATGGGCCTGCCGATCATGGTCATGGAATTTTCTGTCGGCCGTGCCAGTCAGAAAAGTATTGCCCGTTCCTTTGATGAATTAGAGCCTAAGGGAACAAAATGGCATCTCTACAGCTTTTTCGGTATCGCGGGAAATTATCTGCTGATGATGTTCTACACCACTATAGCTGGCTGGCTGCTGCTTTATTTCTTTAAAATGGCCAAGGGGGATTTTGTCGGTTTAAACGCTGACGGTGTTTCCGCAGAGTTTGGAAATCTGATGGGACAGCCTGTCCTGATGACGGTTTTTATGGTCATCGTGGTATTGATCTGTATGGGGGTTTGCTCCCGGGGACTTCAAAATGGGGTTGAAAAGATCACAAAGGTTATGATGATCTGCCTGTTGGCAGTCATGATTATTCTGGTTGGACGCGCGGTCACGCTGGAAGGGGCGGCGGAAGGCCTGAAATTTTATCTGATGCCTGACTTCAATAATCTGATGTACGACGCTCAGGGAAATATGATTTTAGGCGAGGCTATTTTCGCGGCCATGGGACAGGCCTTTTTTACCCTGTCGCTTGGGATCGGCGCACTGGCAATATTCGGCAGTTATATCGGAAAAGACCACACACTGGGCGGCGAAGCCCTCCGTGTCACATTGCTTGATACTGCTGTGGCCATTATGTCTGGATTGATTATTTTTCCAGCCTGCTTTGCTTTTAATGTCGCGCCCAACGAAGGCCCTGCCCTTATTTTTGTGACACTCCCCAACATTTTTAACGAAATGCCCATGGGCCAGGTCTGGGGCGCTCTGTTCTTTGTGTTCATGAGCTTTGCCGCACTGTCAACCGTTATCGCGGTATTTGAGAACATTATTTCATTCGCCATTGACCGCTGGGGCTTTAGCCGAAAAAAATCCGTTTTAATTAACCTGGCCGCCATTATCCTTTTGTCCATGCCTTGTATTCTTGGCTTTAATGTGCTTTCAGGTTTTCAGCCGCTGGGCCAGGGCACCGGTATTCTTGATCTTGAGGACTTTATCGTCAGCAATAATCTGCTGCCGCTGGGCTCTCTTGTTTACCTGCTGTTCTGTGTCTCTAAGAAAGGCTGGGGCTGGGACGCTTTTATCACTGAAGCCAATACCGGCAACGGCTTAAAATTTCCAAAGAGCATCCGCTTTTACGTAACATGGATTTTACCTTTCGTGATTCTCTTTATCTTTATCATGGGCTACTTAAATAAATTTGGCATTGGACTGTAAAAAACAAGACCACTCTTTATCACAAAAGAGTGGTCTTTGACTTATTTGGGTTTTTCTTAAGCTTTAACGTGCCCTATTCACGAATTTTCAGTATAACTCTTCTAGTTTTGGGCGTTTACGCGATGATATGGAAATAGAGATTTATCGAACCTTTGTCTGTAAGCCATTAACCCCCGCTGACGATCCTGAGGACGCGAATTGTACTTTTATCCTCTACCTCTGTTTCAAAAGGTGGAGGGATAATTCTTTCCTGGTTCATTAGAACAATATCCAGTCTGTCGAAAATCACCTGGGCTTTCTCTAATGCTTGGTTGGTAGTCATGCCTTGGTAAAAATCGAGTTGAATCTGATTTCCGAAGGGATCAATAATGGTTATCATTAGAATTCGAAGATGGCATCCAGCTCTTCATCAATTAAGTCGAACTGAGAACCGGTCGCTCTGGATCGCTCTTCATAGAAAAAGGAAGGCAGCCTGTCATCTGCAACGGTCATTCCTGCCAGCGTATTGAATTTCTTTTCCGTCAACAGACATCTGACGCCCAGTCCCAGAAGATCGGCGGGCTTCCAGCTTCCGCCATAAAGTCCTTCCATCATTTCAGCAAGATGGGGCACCCCTGGAATACAGTTGGAAAAAGCAAAAAGACACATCATACTGTCTGCAAAGCACAGTACAGACTGCAGCTTATTTGAGGCATAGGCCTGCCCTGCGCGTCCAGCGTCATCAAAGGCCCGGCCCATAGTCAGCCCTGCGGTATGATCGGCCCCCTGAGGACTGGTGGAGTAGGTAACCCCTGTTCCCTTTGTATTCCTGGGATCATACCCTGCCAGAGCCTGATGTTTAACAACAGGGATGCGCTCACAGCCAAGGTATTTTCCAGCGCTTTCACAACCGTTTCCCAGCACCATACCAAATTCCGTACCATCACGCACTTCCTCAAGCAACGCGTAGGCCGCTGCCTTGTCTCCCCATTTCAGCTTGCCTGCTTCCATACAAACTGCGATCCCTGTCCCCATTTCGATGGTATCAATTCCCATGTCATCACAAAGATGATCCATGCGCGCAATCATATCTAAGTCGGTAATCATGCAGTTGGGTCCAAAGAGCGCTACCGTCTCGTACTCAAATCCTGATGTCAGGTAATCGCCTTTTTCATCATTATAAACATTGGAGCACTGCACCACGCAGCCTGGCTGGCAGGGCTTTTTGTTACAGCCGCCCCGCTTGGCCAGGTTGGTCAAAAAGGTCTGAGCGCCAACGCCCCTGCAGTCCGCTATCAGACGGCCTGAAAAATTTTGAACCGGTAGTATTCCTGTTTTACTGGTCGACTCAATGGTTGATATGGTTCCAATATTATGAAAAGGATCCTTCGATGCGCCAGAAGCGATCATTTTATTAATTTTTCCACAGGCTTTTTTAAAAAGTGCCTCATCAACATATTCTGGTTTGTAAGTCTTTATGGCTTTTGCAATAACAATTCCTTTCAGTCCCTTACTTCCCATGACTGCGCCAACACCTCCGCGCCCCGCAGCCCGGGATGGGTAACCTTCTCCAAACTCTGTCACCTGAATAGAGGCCGCTTTATATTGGCGCTCTCCAGCCTGACCGATAGACATAATCGCAATTTTTTCACCATATTTTTGACGCATCGCTGCGCTAAAAGCATAATTACCCATCAACTGGTAATGGGAGGCATCCTCCAATGAAACCTGCCCTTCTGGGTCAATATATAAATAATACAGACCGTCTGACTGACCTAGAACCTCAATCAGCTTTACCCCCTGACCTGCCATCAGCGTTGCTGCCCAGCCTCCAACGCTGCTTTCTTTAATGCCTCCAGTCAACGGGCTTTTTGTACCTACCGAAAGTCGCCCGGCAGTCGTCATTGGTGTGCCCGCAAATAGCGTCGTACAAAAGATAATCCTGTTTTCTGGCCCTAAAGCATCACAGGTTGGCTGGACATTTCGGATTAAATACTCCGCTACCAGGGACCGGGCGCCCAGAAAATGGTATTCCTCATCCAAAGGCAATTTGTTGACTGAAAGCGTATCCATCTCCAATGTTATTTTATTCCACATGGTTCATTCTCCTCTCTCATTATGCGTCATAAGCATGCAGAAGCAGCTCATGTACTTTTGAAGCGCTGATACGATAAGGTATAATCGCATACCCGATATCTTGGGTTACCGCTTTTGCGATATCCCCCAGAGGCTCTTTGGGAATATCCAGTTCTTTCATATTTGGCATTCCAGCTTTTTTCAAAAAACATCGGATGGCTTCACGGGCTATTTCTCCCACTGTTATATTATCCGCATCCTGGGGCACCTCTACACCCATACAGTCACAAATTTCACGAACCTTATGTGCTTCTGTTTTTGCCGTATAGCAAATGACCTCCGGAAGCGCCAGAGAACAGGCAATGCCATGCGGGAGGTGAAATAACGCACCAAAGGTATGACCGATGGAATGTCCCATATGTACCAGTGCGTTGGTAAAGGCCATTCCAGCAAAGGTTGAAGCTAAAATCATATGCTCACGAGCGTCCAAATTTTTTCCGTCCTCAATTGCAACCGGAAGCCATTTAACGATCATTCGAATAGCTTCCCGCGCAAGCGCGTCTGCCATTGGGTTAGCCTGTCCGCCAGTCAGCGACTCTACCGCGTGAGCAAAGGCATCGACACCTGTAGCCGCAGTCATTTTAGGTGGAAGCCCCAGCGTAAGGTCCGGATCCACAATCGCTAAATTAGCCAGGCATACCGGCGAAACAACGCTGTCCTTTTTTTTCTGCGCCACAAGGGAAATAACACACATATTTGTCACCTCACTGCCCGTGCCGCTTGTTGTAGGAATAAATACCATTTTCACTCCTGGCTTCAGTCCATTCTGAACGCCGCCACAATAATTGCTGATCGGAGGTGGATTATTGATCAGCACATTGACACCTTTAGCTGTATCGATCGCGCTTCCTCCACCAACAGCTACAATACTGTCGATGCCTGCTTTCCTTGCTTCTTCTGCCGCAGCCTCTACCATCGTATCCGGCGGATCCGGCACCACGCCGTCAAAAATCACGGTTTCCAGCCCCGCTTCGTGTAAACTGTCCAGAATGCGATCCGCGATGCCAGTATCCTTCATTCCTTTGTCATAAATGACCAACGTTTTTGAGCATCCCATTTCCCGCACTTTCATGCCGGTACGCATTGATGAACCGCTTCCCATAATAACGGGTACAAAAATCTCATACGATGTAATCATCTTTTTCACTCCTTTTTATTTTTATCCGATTGTTTTTCCGATGCTTTTATGATATCATCATCTTTGAATAATGTATATCGGTTACAAGACTGAAAAAACGTTAGAAATTTGTGCATATTGCCTAAATCTTATGCTCAGACTTCAATATGCGTTTTTCTGATAAGGAGGAATCCACTTTGCAGACAAATGAACTTTATCCGGCTGTCAAGCCTTTTATACAGGAGGATTTACTTAAATTTATCGATCTGGCCAGCAATGCTTCGGATATGGAACGCATTTTAAATACTGCTGCACGTTATATTGGAAACGCGCTGATCCTCATTGATCTCTTCGGCGCTGTGCTGTGCTATTCCAGCGATTTTGAAATTCTGGATCCTTTGTGGGCCGAAAACATCCGTCAAGGTTCATACACTGGCGATTTTTCACGTAAGGTCCGTGCCAATAATTCCATGCAGGACTGGAGCCGCACCGGCCAGCCTGTGCAGGAGATTACTCTGGAAGGCGATATGCAGCCTAAGCTCGTCGCACGAATCGAAGAAGACCGGCACGTAATGGCTGCCCTGGTGATGGTTGCCCATCATACCCCCATTTGCAGCATGCACCAACAGACACTTCCCATACTGGCAAAGCTGATTTACAGCGCTTACACCCGAAACCATCCGCAGGCACCCGTATCTCTACAGGACATGCCCTACGCCGCCGCGCTTTTTGCACTGCTTGACAACGCTTCAGACAATGGTCCCACCAATCTGGACAGCCTTGATTTTCCCGCAGAAATGCAGGCTGTAACCGCGCGCCTGGTCGACCGGTATGACAATCGATATATTAAGCGGGCCTTTTCGCAGGAAATGCAAGGTATTTTTCCTGAAGGGCATCTCGTCCAGAAAAAGGGATATATTTGCGCGCTCACCTCAGGCGTCGCTCCTGTCCAACATGAGGCTCTTGAAAAATTAGCGTTGCAAGACAATGCACGTATAGGAATCAGCTGGCGTTTTTCAGATATTATGGATTTTCATCACTACTTTAACCAATCGGTCAGCGTTATTAAACTCGCTGAAAAGCATCAGGATAAAAATCGCGTTGTAAATTTTACAAACTATGCCTTTTATGCTCTGCTTGAAAACTATACGGGTAAATATCCGCTGGACTGGTACTGCCATCCTGCCCTAACACAGCTAAGACTTCATGATCAAAGCCATCATACGGAATATTATGAAACGTTACGTACTTTTATGATCACAAGGTGTAATCAGAAACAATCAGCTGAACAGCTCTTTATTCATCGTAACACGCTCCAATACCGGTTGAACCGAATTACTGCCCTTACTGGTCTGGATTTATCCGAAAGCATGACCACTTGGGTTTTACTCATATCTTTTGCCATTGAAAAATACAAAAGCTAACGTTTTTTAAAGACAAAACCTCAACAGCAATAATGGCAGCACCAAAAGAGCCGAAAGTCCAAACAGGAACTTCCGGCTCTCAAAGCTGTTCATTCTATCACTTTTCTATTTTTTCTTTTTAACGGATAAAATTGGTGTATACTGTTTCCTCTTTTTGAGGTATTCCATACTGCTCCTTGCCAAGGGCAATGGATTTTATGAGAAATGCCATATTTTCAGCCAGGGTTCTCATGATTTGCAGGCCCTCAAGATCTTCAGCCGCTTCATCCGCGTTTCTGCCGTGCAGGCTGTTCCAATACTGTCCAGACGCCACTGGCATTCCGCTGATCGTAAAATATTTATTTAGCTCGTCAAAGGTCGCCGACAGGCCGCCGCGCCTGGCTGTGACAACGCTCGCCCCCACCTTCATGGTTTTATCAAAGGGCGTGCTGTAAAAAAGCCGGTCCAAAAGAGCCACCATCGTCGCATTGGCCGACGCGTAATAGACCGGGCTGGAAACGACCAGTCCATCTGCTTTTTCAAATTTGGGAGCAATTTCATTTACCAGGTCATCAAAGGTACAATTTCCATGCTCTCTGCAGTAATTACAGGCAATACAGCCTCTGACCGCTTTGTTCCCCACCTGAACCAGCTCTGTTTCAATTCCGTTCTTCTCAAATACTCCAGTCATTTCCGCCAGAGCCTTATAACCTGCGCCGCCTGTATGAGGGCTGCCGTTAAGTAATAACACGTTCATCTAACTAGCCTCCTTGTTTTTAAGAACCTTTCAGTCCTTAATCTTTCTTGTTTAAGTATAAAACAATATCAGCTGCGTAGCAAACAGATTTTAAAAATCTTATTTGAAATCAGGTCATATCGTCCCGAAGCGCGTCGATAATGTTTTCTTTTTTGATGCTCCGGGTCGCATACAGCATTGTGATGAACACCAGAAAAAACACACCGATTACGCTGATAATAAGACTGGCCCAGGGGAAGATAAAGCCGATCTTTGCGCCGCCGGCATCCATGCCCCTGTAAATCAGCCATGAAAGCAATACCGCTATGGGTACGCCAAACAGCAATGTCTTCATACCGAAAAAGGCACACTCAAAATTCATCATTTTACTAAAATCGCGGTCCGACATTCCCACAGAGCGCAGCATGGCAAACTCCCGTCTGCGAAGCTTGATATTTGTGGAGATTGTGTTAAACACATTGGCTGTGGCGATCAGCGAGATCATGAAGACAAAAACATAGGTAAACACATCCACAACGAACACGATATTGCGGTTTTGCTCAAATATTTCATTCGCATTATACAGGCTGTAATTCGCGGTAATCCCCTCGCTCTGGATGACTGTTTTCATCTCAGCCACCGACTGTGCAGCATTATCTGACCGGAAAGTCAGGCCTGTTACAGCGTCACTCCCTGGCTCAAAATTACTTTTCAGCTGATAAGGGGCGATGATCATAAAGGTAGCGCTTTTCACCTGGGCGGATTGTCTTGGGATTCCGTCTACCGGTATGGTATCGACAAAGGTCAGGCTTACAGTCTTACCCTGATCCTGCGCAGTCCCGTCGTCTGCTCCAGGCACAACGGTGAAATCCATGGAGGTATTGTCAAACATATTGTACAGCGAACGCTTTCCCGATTGTTCGCTGTCCCCTTTCGCCTTGGCAACAGCTGTCATTTTCGCGTTCTGTCCGGTATACTCCTCTGCGGGCAGCCCCAGATCTTTGATAAAATCCAGATAAACGCTGTCCTCAACAAACTGGATTTCCATTGGCAGGGCTACTGTTTCATCCGGGGAAGCCAGACCAAGGGCTTCGCGGTAGCGTTCTGAAAAATCACTGGCTCTGGCTGTGCATGAATAGGTTGACACCGCCTGATATGAGCTCTCATAGACCCCTTCCACCGCTTTCAATTTATCATAAAGCCGGAACAGCTGGCTTTCATCCATATTCTGAGTAGTAAAGCAGATGTCATAATCTGAATCGACAACAGACTGCTTGGCTGCCTGCTTAAGGCTTTCCCCAAAGGCATTGGCCGATACAAACAGTACTACGCTCAGGGTAAGAGACAGCACAATACTGCGGTAACGTTTTTTATTTCTCTTGAAGTTTTTTAGGGCAAGCATTCCTTCCAGGCCATAAACACGCTGTGCGAAATCCGATGTTTTCACAGCTTTGGAATCGATTTTGACTTCATTTGTCTGGCGTATACTCTCCAGCACCGGTCTTTTCGCGGCCTTCCGCGCCGGAATATAGGCCGAAATTAAAATCGTGATCATGCTGATAACTGCAGAGGCGATAAGGGCCGGCACAGATATTGTTAAGGTCAGAGGCACATCGGTTAAGAGAATATTCCTGAAATTGCCAGCGATGACAGAAATCACAAGGGTAATACTTCCAATGCCGACAGCCAGGCCAATGGGGATGCCGACCACACCGATACAGAGTCCCTCGAATAACACAGAATTCCGAAGCTGCTTTGATGTGGCGCCCACGGATGCGAGTATCCCAAACTGGCGCGTACGCTCATTAAGCGAGATGTTAAAGGCGTTGTAGATCAGAAAAACTGAACCCAGCATAATCAGAAGAACCAGGATACTGCCAACAGAATATAACAGCGTGTTAAACAGCGTGTCATCCGAAAGTCCCATAAAACGCAGCACATAATCATTAAGAATTGTGTTGTAGCCGCCAGCTTTGTCCTTTGCGTAGCTCTGAACCTCCCGCGGATTATCAAGGGTGACAAAGACGTTAAAGCTGTCTGCCTGGTCGGCAGGGTCGGACGCTGTAATCAAAGTATATCCTGGCGCTGCGGCTTCCTCAAAGCTTGGCCTCTCACAGATTCCGACAACCGTATAGATTTTCTCGGCTTTTGGCACAACAGCTTCTGACCCGTCCTCTGGATTATACGGGGTATGCTGTGTGAGTCTGCCGCTACCGTTCACACGGTCTCCAACAGCCAACGAAAGCGTATCCCCCACAGCATAATTGACACCGCCATTTGCCGATAGGTGCACGGGGATAAGAACCTCGCCGCTGTTCTGTGGCAGCCTGCCTGAAATCATTTTGATGGGCAGGTCTTTAAAAGCTTTTTCGTTAAAGCCTGTCACAAAGAGATAGGGCTTGTCTGGATTTTTTCCATCATTGAGAGCCGCATAGCCAATATTTTCAATTGTCGCGGTGTCTCTGACCCCCTTGTCATGGCTTCGCTCCTGCAAAAACACGGAGTCCACATCCAGAAACTCCACATGCCAGCTCCCGTATTTCACTGCCGAGCTGTTTATCAGATAATTTTGCAGAGAAACGGCAAAGGTGGCAACTGCCGTGATCATGGCAGCGGATAAAACAACTCCAATAATGGTTACAATCGTCCGTGTACGGCTCTTTTTCAGACTTTGCAGAGTGACCTTGTTGAAGATGTTCATGGCCGCACCCTCTCATCCCGCACAACCTTACCATCAGATATACCGATAATGCGATCCGCCTGAAGCGCGATATTTTCATCATGGGTGACAAGGATAAGGGTCTGACCATATTTTTTATTGCTTAACTTTAACAGATTGACAATTTCATGGCCGTTCCGGCTGTCCAGACTGCCTGTGGGCTCGTCGGCCAGCATGACCGCCGGGGCGTTCATCAGGGCGCGTCCTATGGAAACACGCTGCTGCTGACCGCCTGAAAGCTGATTGGGCAAATGGGTCTGGCGGTCTTTAAGGCCAAGCAGCGACAACAGGTTATTCAATCTTTTCTGATTAACCTTCCGCTTGTCCATCAAAACCGGCAAGGTGATATTTTCCACTACATTGAGTGTGGGAATAAGGTTGTGAAACTGATAAATCAGACCGACCTGCCGCCTGCGGAAAATGGCCAGCTTATCATTGCTCTGGGCATAGACATCCTGTCCATCCAAAAATACCTTTCCGCTGGTGGGCACATCCACGCCGCCAATCATATGAAGCAGGGTAGACTTTCCTGAACCGGATGAACCGATAATCGCCGTGAAATCTCCCTTTTCGATTGTGAGTGAAACGTGGTCGAGGGCGGTTACCTGGTTTTCTTCTGTACCATAGACCTTGCATAAATTTTCAATTCTTAACAGCTCCATTATGTGAGCCTCCTTTCTCTTGGTATACCCATATAATAAAGCTTTTCTCTAACATTCCGGTGACTTTCAGGTGAGAGATCTGTCACTTTGGAAAACGAAGGGTAAAGGCCGCGCCTCCCTGAGGGCGGTTGTTTGCAGTGATGGACCCTCCCTGCCCTGTTACAATCATTTTACAGAGCGCCAGTCCAATACCATAGCCCGATGCATCTGTGCTTTTCCCCCGATAAAACCGGTCAAACAGGTATGGCATATCTTCTTTTTTAAAGCCCGGGCCGCTGTCGTGGACGGCGATCTCGGTAAAGAGTGGATTATCTGTGCAGATAATCTCAATGCTCCCACTCTCACCCACGCTTTCCATACAATTTTTGAGAATGTTTTGGATGGCCTCTGAAAGCCAGCCGGCGTCTCCCTGAAGCCTCGCTCCCTCTGGCGCCTTTATCTGTACATTGACAGCGCGCAGCTCCATCGGTATCTGAAGTGGACGAAGCGCAGCGTATATTAAACTTTGCGCATCAATCGGTTCCCTCTGAAATACCACGACGCCCGCATCCAGACGGGATAACTTTAAAAGGGAGGTGAGCAACCAGTCCATGCGCATGAGCAGTTCCTCGGTTTCCCGCACAAAAGCTTTCCGCTCAATTTCATCAGAGCAGTTGGCCAGCAATGACAAAAGGAGGTTCATGGATGTGAGCGGTGTACGGAGCTGATGAGCGATGTCTGCCAGCGAATCGGCAAGATGTGTCTTTTCTTTTTTTAACGCATCGTTTTGCTCACGGATGCGCAGTGTCATTTTTTTCACCTCGCTGTACAGAATGGAAAGCTCGCCCTCATCCAATTCGTCAATATCCAGACGGTCGTAATTGTGAAGCACCAGATCGATTTGATCGGAAATTTTTGCAATACTTCTATACCGGGCTCTGGTATACACATAAAAAGCAAATCCAAACGCGGCGGCAGACAAAAGAGCCAATATCCCCGCCGCCCGGCTGATGAAAAATCCCAGCGCTGTAAAAAAGACGGCCATCAGCAAAAACAAAACCGCGAACCGCTTAAATTCTCTATTCCTGAGCATAGCCGTCACCCAGACGATAGCCTGTCCCGCGGACGGTCCGGATAATTTTGGGTTTCGCGGGATCATCCTCTATCTTTTCCCGCAGGCGTTTGATATACACTGTCAAGGTATTGTCGTTGACAAACTCACCCGCCGCGTCCCACAGCTCGTCCAGCAGCCGGTCTCTTGTGATAATGCTTTTAGGGTTGTTCACAAACATCAATAGCAGCCGGTATTCCAAGGCTGAAAGAAAAACCTCGCCGCCATTTTTCTTTACCACACCGCTCGCTGTATCGACCTGGATTCCGCATACCTCAAAGGCAGATACAGCGCGTCCGCTTTTCCGCAGGGCGGTTCCGATCCGCGCAATCAGTTCACGGGGACGGAAGGGCTTTGTAATATAGTCGTCTGCACCCATATTCAGTCCAGTGACAACACTGGCTTCATCGCCGGAGGCTGTCAGAAAAATCACGGGAATATCCTGTGCTTCCTTGACCTCTGTGCAAACTGTAAAACCGTTTCCGTCAGGCAGAGACACATCAATGAGTGCCAGATCAAACTTACTGCCAGCGAGCACTTCCGAGGCCTCCCGCCGGGTGGCGGCATGGGTGACGGCAAACCCCTCCGACTGAAGTAAAAGCATCAGGTTTCTCGCGATCGTCTGATCGTCCTCAACTAAAAATATGCGTTTCATCTATTTTCATTCTCCTTTGCTGCTTCTTTTATCATAAGATTATTTTATTATACACCATTTGTCTGTAGCCCTATTGTATTTCTTTTGAATGAAACATGCAAGGCGGACAGCATATTTCTTGTTTTCAAACAGGCCTGTGCATTAAGGCAAATTTATGCCTTGACAATTTTGCGATATCGTTATAATATAGCATTAATAAAACTTACGTTCGACACTTTGTAAACAAAAGTTCTCTTTCGCTGTTGTAATAAACGCCTGAATTTTTGAAACGATGTTGTAAGAAAGGTCTGTAATGATGAATGCTCTTTCAAAAAATATGCCCCTTCACGGCTCAGAAAAGACTGGCCCCATCTATCTCTGCATTGATCTAAAGTCATTTTATGCCTCGGTAGAATGTGTAGAACGCGGTCTTGACCCCATCACAAGCAATCTTGTGGTCGCTGATGTCACTCGCACCCAGAAAACCATCTGCCTGGCGGTTTCCCCTGCCCTAAAAGCCTATGGTATTCCCGGCAGGCCCAGACTTTTTGAAGTTGAGGAAAAACTGAAGGACGTCCGTCTGAGAACCGGAAAGGATGTTCGCTACATTGCTGCGACTCCCAGAATGCAGCTTTATATTGATTACAGCGCCCGAATATATGCGATATACCTTAAATATGTTTCGGAAGAGGATATCCATGTTTACAGTATCGATGAAGTTTTCATCGATGTGACCCATTATCTTTCGGTCAGCCACTGTACGGCGCGCGAGCTGGCAAAAATGATCATTCACGATGTTCTGGCTAACACTGGGATTACAGCCGCCGCTGGGATTGGAACAAACCTATATCTGGCTAAAGTGGCCATGGATATTGTCGCCAAGCATGTAAAGGCAGATGCCGACGGCGCGCGTATTGCCGAGCTGGATGAAATGCGCTACCGGAAGCTTCTGTGGGATCACCGGCCGATCACTGATTTCTGGCGCGTGGGCCGGGGGATTGCCAGGCGGCTTGAGAAAAACGGGATGGTCACAATGGGCGATGTAGCCAGGATGAGCTTGCAGGGAGGCGATGATAACAGGTATGGTGAAAATCTGCTCTATAAAGCGTTTGGCATCGACGCGGAGTTACTCATTGACCATGCCTGGGGAATTGAGCCCTGTACCATGGCGGATATCAAAAACTACAGGCCAAGCACCCACTCCATCTCCTCGGGCCAGGTGCTTCCGCATGCTTATGATTCTGTACAGGGAAGACTGATTGTCCAGGAAATGGTGGATCTTTTGGTATACGATCTCATTGAAAAAGGGTTGTCCGCATCCAGCGTAACCCTGCATATCAGTTATGACAAAGCCGGGCTGAACGATCACCGCTACAGCGGTGGGGTTCATATCGACCATTTTGGCCGCGCAGTACCGAAGCCGGCACATGGCACAGAACAACTGACTGACGCGGGCGGCCGCCCCATCTACAGCAACTCGACAAAGAAAATCATGCGCGCTGCCCTTGCGCTCTATGATCGGATCATCGACAAGGCGCTTATGCTGCGACGGGTATCTCTGACGTTCAATGATGTTGAAGGGGTAACGGGCCGTAACGCAGCATACCGGCAGCTCAGCCTGTTTGAAGAGGATTCTCTTGAAGCAGAACAGGAAAAGCAAGAGGAAAGGATGCAGCAGACGCTGCTCAAAATAAAGCAGAAATATGGAAACAACGCTGTTTTTAAAGGCATGAACCTGCAGGACAGCGCGACAACCTTAGAGCGCAATAACCAAATCGGCGGCCATAAAGCGTGAAAGGAGGCTTTACTTCATGGGGAACTACGATGATATCATGGACCGGGTCCGTCCAATTTCTGACAGGCGGCCGCATATGTCAAGCGCAGACCGGGCGAAGCAGTTCAGCCCTTTTGCCGCGCTTAAGGGCTATGAGGAAGCGCTCAGGCTAAAGCAGATAAAATATGAAAAAAGAATCGAATTGACCGACGACGCAAAGGCTATTCTTGACCGTAAGCTGCATCTTCTGACTAAGCGGCTGACCGATGGACAAAAAGCCGCTGTTACCATCAGGTATTTTGTGCCGGAAATAAAATCGAAGGAAAATAATGAGCCGCTCGGTTCTCATATGGAAATCACCGGCAGGGTTGAAAAGATCAATCCGGAAACGCGGACGCTTCAAATATCCGGTAAAACACTCTTGATTCGTGATATTGTAGACATCTGGGAGCCATCAGATGAATTTTCTGAACCAGCGGCCAGTCTCTTCTTTAACATTTGTGATTAAATGGCTAAACGGGTGTCTCATGCATTATGATTTAAAATTCCGAAAATCAGTTGCTTATATGGGACGAATCCATCCCATATTTTTCGGTTGCTGTCAATGGACCGTTCGCCGATATCAATGACTTCAGTATGCTTTCGCAGCTCTTTCAGATAGCCTTCACTTAACAGTAAAAGCGGGTTTTTCTCTTTATTCGGTATTTTAGACTCCAGCCCCATTATTAAAGTTCCCAGCCGATCGCTGTAAACATGGGCGAGTATCTCAATGGCAATGGAATCCCTTTGGATATCCAGTTCTTTTTGATGGAGTTCCTGATATTTTTTTAAAACATATTCTGCAATTTCCAGGGAGCCATTCCCTTTTTGTGCCAAATAGTCAAACAAAGCGGCGTCTGTTTTAATTTGTATCAGCCTATCATTAAACTTAATTGCTATTCCGTTAAAATCATTGATCCATTCACTCATCTTTAGGCTCCATATTTATTTATATTTTTAAACTATACTGTATATTTAATTATATTCCTTCTATAAAAAAATAACAACACCGTTTACATTAAGTTTTGAGCGTTTATCCGTTTTTTAAAACTTATCTGTAATTATTACGCCCCAATCAATAGTATCATCTGAATTTACTTATGAATTTTTTTCAATTAAAAAGCCGAGTTTAAATGCTCGGCTTTACTTTTTATTTTGTTAATCTGGCGACACCGCTTGCAACAGCAGCTGTGGCCACAGCTGCAGCCACAGTATCCTTGACTCGTGGGTCAAAAGCCTCGGGAATAATATAGTCAGCGTTAAGGTCTTTGTCGCTTACTAGCCCCGCGAGCGCATGAGCCGCAGCAATTTTCATCGCATCATTAATGTCGGCAGCGCGCACATCCAATGCACCTCTGAAAATGCCCGGAAACGCCAGGACATTGTTAATCTGGTTCGGAAAATCTGACCGTCCGGTTGAAACAATGGCTGCACCGGCAGCTTTAGCTTCATCTGGAAAGATCTCTGGTATGGGATTCGCACAGGCAAAAACAATTGGGTCTTTACTCATGCTTCTGACCATTTCCTTTGTGAGCGTTCCTGGTCCGGAAACACCAATGAAAACATCCGCCCCCTTTATAACGTCAGCGAGTGATCCGGACTCGCGGTCTTCATTCGTCAGTTTGGCCATTTCCTCAAGCGTAGGATTAAGCCCCTCCTTTCCTTTATAGACAGCACCCTTGCGATTCGTCATGACGATGTGTTTCACCCCATGACTGATCAGCAGTCGGACAATTGCGATTCCCGCGGCGCCTGCGCCACAAGTAACGACTTTAATCGCTTCAGCTTTTTTATTCACAATCTTCAGCGCGTTAATTAGCCCCGCTAAGGTGATGACCGCAGTGCCATGCTGGTCATCATGGAAAACAGGAATATCGCAGCGTTCCTTCAACTTTTTCTCAATTTCAAAGCAACGCGGCGCGGCAATATCTTCCAGATTGATACCGCCAAAACTTCCAGCTATCAAAGCAACCGTATCTACGATTTCATCAACATCCTTGCTGCGGATACAGAGCGGAATAGCGTCCACATCGCCAAATGCCTTGAAAAGAACACACTTTCCCTCCATGACAGGCATTCCGGCTTCTGGGCCAATATCACCGAGACCAAGAACAGCTGTCCCGTCTGTGACGACAGCAACCGTATTCCAACGACGCGTTAATTCGTAACTTTTATTAACATCTTTTTGAATTTCGAGGCAGGGTTGAGCTACCCCCGGCGTATAAGCGAGGGAGAGCGCTTCCTTATTGTCCACTGCAACTTTAGCTGCGACTTCAATCTTTCCACGCCACTCGTAGTGCCGCTTTAATGATTCTTTAGCATAATCCATTAACTTATCTCCAATTTCTGAGTTTATTGTCTGTTGAATATTAAAATTTAATTTATAATCGGCAATGTTGCCCCTCCGTGAGGCATGGCAATTACTGACGCGTTAGAGCCATAGCGCGTCATTGCTTTTTCAAAAGCATTCTGAGCAGAGGGTGCAGGATTAAGAAAAATACGCCGTACAAGATCCGCATCCATCTCGGAGACTAAATCAATTTGCACGTTTTCTAAAACCATCGCCATCGCCGCGGCTTTGTGTCCTCCCAATTCAAAGTCATTTTCAACACGCTCAATTAAGTCGTGAGGGTTTTGGGCTTCAAAAAGCCATTGCTCAAATTTGGCGCTGCCAAGGCCTTCATTACAGGCGCCAATCAAAATAATAGTGCCGCCTTTTCGTACTGCGTGTTTGGCATTGTCCAAAGCTTTTTGTGTTTGATATAAGTTAGCATCCTTTGGTGCACCGCCTTGTGATACAATGACAATATCTGCGCGTTCGGGAATCGTAATACGGTACATTTGATCAAGATAGATGCAGCCAGCTCGATGTGCCTTGACCGCATCTCCCGCCACACAATAAACAATTTTTTTCTTTTCATCCAAAACCACGTTGACAATAAAATCAATACCGGCAATTTTCCCCGCTTCCTCGATATCCTGACGCAATGGGTTGTCCGCTAGATTTCCTGAAAACGCCCTGTCATGAACCATCAACCGATGATTTTTCTGAATGGCCTCCAATGTAGAAACGCCTGGCATGAGTGCCTTGGCACCTCCAGAATAACCGGCAAAGTAATGAAATTCAATATTACCAAGACAGATTCTAAAATCCGCCTCCGCAACGGCCCGGGTCACATCTACCGGCGTCCCATTTGCCGTTATGCCCATTCGAACAAAATCCTCCGAATCTGAGTCAACGCATTGCACCTCATTGTAGCAGCGTTCACCGACAAGACAGCGTTTTTCTTCTTCGGTCTGCCTGCGATGAGACCCCAGACCAAAAATAACTGTAATGTTTTCTGGCGAGACACCCGCTTCGTACAACGCATCCAATATAACCGGCAAAATCTCATAGGAAGGCAAAGGCCGGGAAATATCGCTCGTAATGACCGCAACCCGCTGACCCGATGTAACCATATCCTGAAGTTTCGCAGAGCCAACGGGGTGGTCTAATGCATAACGTACGGCTTCAGTACCTTTACGTATGTGCTTTACAGGATTCGCCTTTAATTCCGTCAGCAGATTTCTGTCGGGTACATCCACAATCTGCACACTCTGACCATATCCAAATTCTAATTGCATGAGGGCACCTCTTTGCATTCCACAGTATAAAGGCAGCTTTTCTCGCTGCCTGAACCATTAAACTAAATCAATACGATACATCTCGTATTCGTTTTCGCAGGGATTTCCCTTACAGAAATAGATATCCCCGGTTGTTAGGTTAGCGATCATTGAAAACACCGTTCCCATCTGCAGTCCGGGTTCTGTTTGAGGATCATTATGACGACAGATACTCGTCGGATATTCGACATGATCCCTGAGCGCCACCATAATATCCTCAGGCGTGATATACTTTTCCTTTTTGCGTATGATTTTCTCCACACGGCCAAGGCGGATAAAACTGTCTGGAAGCTTATACTTACAGGTATCCTTTCTCGGGACGATGGGTAATCGCGGACTGATAAAATGATTTGTATGAACGAGGATACCGTCTTTGGGATAAAGCACGTCAAAGTCTTCGTTTTCGATTTCAAGGGCGATGCATTCGCCATTTTTATGCCCGATCATAAAGCTCGCACAACAGCCTAAAGGCATACGCGTTGCCGTACCAATGGCCTCTGCGATGGTTTTACAGTCCAGAATCCCACGCATGGCCATATGCAAGGGCAAGCCCGCAGGAGCCTGATCTGTGGATAATGCGTTTAAATATAGACAGATCCCAGCAGAATTAAAACCGGTTTTGCCGATAATCCCCGCTTCAGTTACCATGAAAATAGTCGGTTTTCCGTTTTTTTGTGTGATTTTCATCATGACCATTGACGACCGCTGGCTCGTCTTCCAGTCCCAATTATGCGCAAGAAATGCATTGCTGGAAATGCCAGCGTCTCTGCTAATGCCGATGGATGTGCAGCCCCCATCAACTTTGTCAAATTCTTTTCCAACAAATACCAATTCGCTGCGGCAGTTCAGGGCCAGTATATCCTCGAAATCAAAGCCTGAACCGTCTGAAATGCCCTGCATTTCTTCAATATAATCAGGATTGTATTCTGTGATAACTGGAATAAATTGTCTGGACAGCTCTTTGGCCCTGTCCCAGCTCAGGTTCGAATAATCCATGAACATCGCCTTATAACAGTCAATACTCCCCTGAATCTGCTGCTTGAAGTTTTCTCCTTCCTGGAAGCCAATTTCGTAAGGATTTCCTTCAATTTCAATATATGGAAAATTCATATTATTTCTCCTATCAAAATAATTTGTTACGCACCTTTCTTTTCCTGATTGTCACGTCTTGTTTCAAACCAAGTCCTAAAGGCAATTGTCATCCAACCAAAGAACAAACCAAGCGTCAGATATATCATCTCCGTGATGAACATGCCGCTTAACGTGGCGTTCGGTACATAAGACATCGTCACGAAATAGGCACCCGCCGCGATATATACCGCCGGAACATAGTTACATGGAAACGGCGCAAGTTCGAGGTAGAACAACAGCCAGGCAATAATTAGAATCGCAACAGGTGTGGCGAAAATTCCCAAAGCACCGAAAACGCCGCCTAACTTCATGATTATAATTGACGCAATAATACCGATGATAAATCCAAAAAAGCATCGAATGCCATCCCTGATTGTACATCCAGCCATAAAATAGGTTGCCCAGGCTAAAAATGATATACACGAAAATCCCACATTAGCAGCTGGCGGCAGAGCGCCCTGTAAGTAAATGTCAATGATTTGAATAACACAAGCCTGCAAACCGACAAATAAGGCCACTGGTGTGTGCCTTTTTAATTTTTCACCCATAGTCATAATATCACCTCTTAAATTCTTTAAATTTTTATGATGTAAGGGGGATTATTGATCCAGAACTGCCAAAAAATGATTCAATGATTTTCTGACTGTTTCCGGCTTAATACCTTGTACAATAAAAACCAGCCGCGAAGAATGATCTTCGTTAGGCCATTCATCCAGATGCGACGGCGGTGTAATATGGCTCTGTACTGTGTTAATGACAACAGGGCCAAATGCCCCAGGAACATTCAAGAGTCCCTTAATTCGCAATATCTCATTGCCATGCCGGTGGAGCAATGCAGACAGCCAAATGCCAAATGCCGTCCAGTTCAGCGGTTCTTCGGTTCTGAAAGAGAAAGTTTGTATATCATTTTTATCATGGTGATAATGGTCTCCATGATAATGATGAACCTCACCATCTTCACCTTCATGATGATGGTGCTCATCTTCTTCATCGATTTTTGCCATCTCTGACAGCCAGTGCTGCACCTCATCAGATTTAGTCAGCGGATCGAATGGGTCAATGTCAAAAAGCTGGGTCCAAAGAGATTCGGTACTGTTTGCATCCAGAATCATCGCAGTTGGATTGACCTTGTGAATCATTTCTTTTGTCTGGGTTATCTGCTCCGGCGCCGCGATATCTGTTTTCGTCAGTACAAGTCGATCTGCGATACCTGCCTGACGCAGGCTCTCTTCATGGGTTTTGAGTTGTTCGGCGCCAAATATGGCATCAATGGTTGTAATAATATTAGCCAGCCGTGTATGACGGCGTAACAGCGGATCTGCATCCAGGGTCATGGCAATGGGGGTGGGATCAGCCAATCCGGTCGTTTCTACAACTACACGGTTAAAGGGCTTAATCTTTCCCATATCTTTGTTGTCAATGAGCTCTCTTAGCCCTGTTTGAAGATCCTGCCGCATGGTACAGCAAACACATCCGTTTTTTAAAACGACCATACTCTCTGTAACCTTCTGCACAAAGAGATTATCCAGCGCAATTTCACCCAGCTCGTTCATAATGACCGCAACGCCGTCACCGCCCTCGCACTCAAGCAAACGCTGTAATAATGTTGTTTTTCCACTTCCCAAAAATCCTGTCAAAACCGTTACGGGTATTCTTTCTGCCATATCTGCTTACCTCACTTATCTAAAATCCAATGGCGTCAAGGTATTCTTCATCAAGCGGATCGACTTGTCGAAGTCCAATCATATCAGCCATAACCCAAACATGCGCTAAATCATCGGCGATTTTCGTTTGTCCGGTTGGCCCCTTTATTACCAGTTTTGTATCAAAATCACAGAGTTTCGCCCGACTTGGCTTCAATAAAATATTGATCATTCCAATCAGTTTCTGCCGCTCTGCCTTTCGTGTTGTTGTCCCTTCCTCAGAGCCAATGCCTTCGGGATTTCCCGCGCGTTCAAGCCAGTCCGCTCCGCCGTTTAAAACACCACAAGCTGCACACATAATGATCCTCCTTAACAAACGCTTCCGGCAGTTCAAAAGGCACTGCCGGGAGCGTTGCGATCGTTTTATATATTAATCTAAATTATAATGATAGGGATAGCGATACTTTTGCGAATCAATAACACGCTTCATGCAGTCCACTTTCCGGACCGACTTCAATCTTAGATCCGAAAGGCGCCCTCTTACGGAAATCATCCGCTACCTCTTGCATTGTAACGAAGGAAACACCTTCATGATTCTGCATATGGGTGATCAGGCGTTCAAGCATCATCAGGCCGTGTGGATTGATGCCGCACGCGTCTGGATGACAGCAAATTGGAATAACCGCATAGTCATGATGACGGTAGACCCAATCAAACTGATCCTGCCAGATTTCACCAAGCTGACGGCCGGTCAGCCAGCCAGCGCTGTTGGCAGAAGCTTTAACAAAAAGAAACGGCGGTGCGTCATCCAGATGCCAGCTGGCAGGGATTTCTACCAGATCAACGGCTTTTCCTGGCTTCCAGGGCTTCATCCAATCCGCAGCGTCCCCATTGTAATTGATCTTTGTCCAGCTGTCGCCAACACGGCAATAGTACGGGTGATAGTCATCTTCCATTAAACTGGAGTCGTAATTAATACCGCGTTCAAACAACAATTCAACCGTATTCGGGCTTAATTCCCACCAAGGCGCCATATAACCCTGCGGTTTTTTTCCCGATATTTTTTCAACGGTACTGATTGTTCTGTCAAGAACATCTGCTTCCTGCTGGCGTGTCATAGCGATTGGGTTTTCATGGCAGTAACCATGAATTCCAATTTCATGGCCTCGGGTTGCAACGGCATCACATATCATTTCTGCCGCCTTTGGAAAGCTTTCCATTGAGTGTCCTGTAACACCCCAAGTTACAGGAATATTAAAACGATTGAATAAATCTAACAGACGTGGCACACCGCGTTTTGCACCATGTACACCTCTGGAAATATCGCAGGGCGAATCTTCACCGCCAAACGAACCGATCCACAAAGATACTGCGTCAAAATGTGGATTAATACATACCTTAATGTCTTTTTTGGTACTCATTGAAAAATACCTCCTTTAAATTTTTATTTTAAATTGAGAAATTTAAAATCGTAACTTAGTTTTTTATGAAACTGTATCCATCCGCTTAAATCTGCGAAACCAAATCATCCCAAATAACTTTACGCAGCGGAGAGGTTTCATAAGCGCCGTTGGATCCGCCATCTGTTTTTTCCAATGAAATAACGGATACAACAGCGTTTTTTTTCGGCAAAACGACACAATATTGCCCGAATATCCCCCACATATAGGCAGCATCGTTTACACTGTCTATCCACATCTGGTAACCATAACCTGCGCCCACCGGAGGATCAGATGGAATAAACTCGCCTGTATCCAGGCCGAACGGTGTCATCATTTCCCTAACATATTTTTCGGACACAATGCGTTTGCCATTGTATTCGCCACCATTAGCTAAAAGCTGGCCAAATTGTCCCATCTCGTCAATATTGATTTGCAGCGCGTTCGCGGCGATTGTGTGTCCCTTTGGGCAGCTCGTCCATTCTACATTATTGATGCCAATCGGTTCAAACAAACGGTACCGCAGATATTCACGTATGTTTTGCCCGCTTTTTTTCTCTATCAGACAGCCTAAAATATACGGGTTAACATTATTGTACAGAAATGTTGTTCCCGGTTTGTTATCAAATTTACCCCGGGTGTAAAAATAGCGAACCCAATCCTGTTCATGTTTTCTTTCATAACCGTCACGCCAAATCATTGTTTCGCTGAGGCCCGAAGTCATGGTAAGCAGATCGCGCACCGTGATGCTGAGCGCATTTTCATTAGTGACGTCAAAATTAGCTTCCGGAAAGCTGTTTGCTACACACTCATCCATCGTAATCAAACCTTCTTCAAGGGCAATTCCAGCAGCAACACCCACATATGTCTTGGCCACTGAATAGGTTTCGAATCTTGGCTTGGCAGAAAAACGTGTCCACTCATCTACAACTACATTATCTTTTCGAATCTGAGCTCCGATGATAAAAAAATCATTTTTTTCTACATCTTCCATAAATTTTCTAATTAATGTCATCTTTCCGACTCCTTTAATATTATTAACTTATACCGTTTCGCTTGTCCTTCTGTCTGTTAATAAAATAAATAATAATATTCGCAGCAACTACGACGAGGTTCAGAATATAAAAGAATAGAACATAGTTGATATTATCGTGTAAAATTTTTGCTCCAATACCACACACATAGCCAAATTCAATCAAACACAGAAAAACCAAACTCGTTCCTTTCGCCGTGCCAGTCTGCAACGCCTTCTTCAAATTAATTGGCCAGGAGGCCCCAAAACAAATCAACATCAGCATCTCCAAAACATTGGCCATCAACGTCTCCTTTCTCCACTTATCAATCACTATTTGATTTGATCACTTGTTCACTATGTGTACATAATATCGTCTGCGATTACATTTGTCAATTGTTTTTTGAAAACTGAAATTTATTGAAAACAATTTCTGTTTCATTTATTTTCAACCTAATCTTTATCGATATGTTTTTTGCCCTTGACGTATAAAATGGATTAAGTGTATTATATTAATAGTAATATGAGAATTGAGGCAGCGTATGGTTAAAAAGGATTTAAAAATCAGAAAAATGTCCGCGCCGGATCTGGTGTGTGAGGAAATAAAGTCTTCTATATTAAGAGGTGTTTGGGAGGAAAATGAAAAGATTCCTTCTGAGGGAGAATTAGCAGAGTTATTTGGCGTCAATCGCTTTACAGTGCGCATGGCGCTGCAAAAATTAAATACTCTGGGAATCCTGGAAACCCGCGTAGGCGATGGCTCCTATGTTTGCTCTTTTGATTTTGACAAGCATATGCAGTCTATTTCTGAATTATATATGACAAATGAATTACTTGAGGATGTTGCTGAATTTCGTTCAATTATCGAAGTAGAGTGTTTTCGGTTGGCAGTTCTTCGCGCAACAGAAGAAGATTTAGAATTATTGAAGGAATGCTGTGAAAACTTTGAGCGTGATATTACCGATTACGTCAACGCCTCTGAGGATTCAAAAAACCGGGGTGTTCTGTTCCAAAAGTTTAATGACAGCGATGTGGAACTCCATTCTCAGATTAGTTCCATGTCCCATAATGATCTGCTGAGTTATTCTTTTTCAATCGCTAAGGAGCCAATTCGGGAACATATGATGACGATCGGCCACGAAAGGGTGAAAAATTTAAAACCTGGTGACGCCATCTACAGCGCAGAGGATCACTGGAAATTATACTATACTATCCGCGACAAAGATTTCGAAGCAGGACGCGAAGTGCTTCTTAATATGATAAACCGAACATCTTCTTAAAACCAAAAAGCCAAAAGCAGAAACCTTAACTTCTGACTTTTCTTTTAAGAATTTATTTTACTCATGAATTAATCGTCATCTGAAAAATACATTATCAAAAATCGCCTTGCATGATAAATTTAATTCTGCAAGGCGATTTTATTAATCCATCTAATAATCTTATTGATTTTACAAAGTGCAGAGCAGCGTATTGATCCGCATATTTTCTGGAAAAACGTCAAGCCCAGATATCCCCCATTGTAAACCCTTCTGTAAAAGGATCTGTTGCGTCTAATACAAGGTTATTAAAACCGTAAATCCAGGATTCTCCCGCTATCGTCGGGACCACTGCCCTATAACCGCCAATTTCTGTTTCTTCAACCAGCTGTCCCTTATAGACCACCTCCAGAAGGCCCTGATGCCTGAACGTTTCATGCAACTGAAGTTCCCCCTTTGCATACATTGCGGCCATTCTTGCGCAAGTGCCTGTTCCGCATGGACATCGATCCAGAGCGCCGATCCATGTTGCCGGATTATTAAAATCCACCTCGCCGCTTGCCACAGTAACCGCATTCTTAATATCGGCCCTGGGGTCATCTGTCGGTCCAAACAGCTGTGAGATTGTAATGCCAACCCCTGGATAATCGGGATGGGCAACTGGAAGCTGCTCCTGCGCAGCTTTTAAAACAAGTGAGGATACCCGTGTAATCTCTCTTCCCATATCAGGCGTCAGCTCAATCCATGGAAACTGTCGGACATCTGCCATCGCGTAGAACATTCCTCCCCATGCCACATCCACTTTAACCTTACTCACTCCATGTCCAATATGCGGGACCTCGATTTCGGCATCAGTGTACAAGGCAAAAGCCGGGACATTCCTGAAAGTTACTTCTGTTACCTTGCCATTTTCACATTTTGCTTTAATACCGATTAAACCCGCCGGAGCTTCCAGATTAAATTCGGTGTATGGCTCCTGCATGGGAATAATACCGGTCTCCAACAAAACCGTAGCCACAGAAATCGTGTTGCCTCCCGACATCATGGGGTACTCAACCTGCTCCATAATAATAAAGCCTGCCGCCGCATCCGGATGCCTGGGCGGAACCAAAATATTACAGCAGAGCGGGGGATATCCTCTTGGCTCACGAAGCAGAAACTTGCGAAGACTGTCATCGTGCAGCCTTAAATATTCTGCCATTTCGTATACACTGTCACCTGGAATATTGCCAACGCCACCAGTTACAACACGCATGGGCTCCCCATCGTGTGTCTCAACACAGTTAATGATTCGCTTAAAATTCATTTTTTCTCCCTGTTAATTCTAAATTTTCTTTCTACTGGATGAACATTTTGAGCTTTCAAAGATTATCCTCTACAAAACAGACTGTTATACACAGCGATGGCCAGCGCGATATCGAGCACACCTGACCCCACACTTTCATAAAGCGTAATTTCCCGGTCACATTCTCTACCGGAGATTTTACCAGTCAGGACTTCGCCCACTGTGCCAGATACCTTTTGTTTTGTGATTTTTCCTTCTTTAAAAGGAATCAAAATATCCCCCGCTGCGTCCCACAGACCTTCAATATGCTCTGTAATCACCTTATCTGCCTTTAAGACCGTTTCGGTATCAATCTCCTGCATAAAAGAAGTAAAAGATCCAATGGCGTTGATATGGGTGCCTTCTTTAAGTGCATTCCCTGAAAATACGGGTTTTAGGGATGTGGTACAGGTACATACAATATCCGCTTCTGACACACACGCATTCGCTGATTTTGACGGAATAATTGGATAGGGTCTGTTTTTTATTTCCTCAAGCATTTTTATAAACGGGCCCATGCGGCTAGCGTCAAGATCATAGACATACACAGCGCTGATCTCACGCACCTCCTGAATCGCAAGCACCTGTGAGAAGGCCTGCAGGCCTGTCCCGATAACGCCAAGCTTTGCGGCGTCCTTTTTGGCCATCAAATCCGTTGCAATGGCGGCGCTTCCCCCTGTTTTTATTGCTGTGAGGTAATTCGCGTCAATCAGCGCCTGCTGTTCTCCCGTTTCGGAGGAATACAGGCTGATTTTAGAAATGGTACTCGGAAGCCCAATTTTAACATTTTCTGGAAAAACAGATGAAAATTTCGAACCAAAATACCCCTCACCAGGGTAGCTGGCCGCCAGCCACTGGCCGACATTTTTTTCGCCCCGGACTGGCATGAAAATACGATTTCCGGCATAAACGCTTCCGGCTTCGCAATCTGCGTAAGCTTCTTTTATAGCCATCAGCACCAGTTTCATATCCATTACCTTTTTCACCTGTTCTTCGGAAACAATTTTCATATAAAACCTCCCTGATATTTGCTTTTCTTATAGGGCTATTTTATTACAGCATCCTATGCTTATAAACCAATAAAAACTGATAGCCGATCGCAGTTTTATTAATACCGGAACTCAGCCGCTAAAAGCCTCTTGAATTTTAAGCTTATCATTTTTGACATTAGTACTGCTTATTGCGGTAATCATTTTTTTAAATTTCAGCTTGACACCCCCACGCATTTTTAAATACAATGAAGAAACAAATCATGATCATAATTTACAATAGAGGGGTGTGGGTATCTTGGACAAATATGATATTGTACTGGATGTATCAAAAACAGGCAACTTCACAAAAACCGCCAACAATCTTAACTACAGCCAATCGGCTGTCAGCCAGGCGATAAAGGCTTTTGAAACCGAGATGGGCTTTCCGGTTTTTGAACGTACGAACTCAGGTGTCAGGCTGCTTCCTGACGCTTATGATGTTATTAAATCTCTGGAAACCATTCATCGAGAACGCGAGAAGCTGCGCCGCATTTCAGACGCCATGACAAAATCAGAATTTGGAACAGTAAGAATCGGCGTTTTCTTTAGTTTTGCCATTACTTACCTGCCGGATATTCTAAGGGAATTTGCCGATCTGCATCCGAACATCAGCTTTGAGATTTTTACGGGTAATCAGGATGAAATAAGCGATAAGCTCTCGGACGGCAGCATTGATGTTGCCTTTACCTCAAAATACGCTGTGGCTGATTTCACATATCATGAAATCATAACAGATGAATTTATGGCTGTTTTGCCGGTCAGTCATCCCCTTTCGTCGGCAATCTCAATCTCCATTCACGATTATAAGAACCTTACTTATATTCTTTCCGGCGAAAAATTTAATTTTGAAATCGGTGAGATTGTCCATTCTCTCGGCATCAGCCCTGAGCATACCCTTGAGATCTCTGACGAGCTGGTGGCGCTCAAGCTTATTGAAGCAGGCTTTGGCGTCAGTATCTTCTCCAAATTTTTTTTAGACAGCATCCCCAGTCATGCCCGGGTGGTCATCCGGCCTTTCAAGGAACATTACTACCGCTCACTGGTCATCGCTCAAAATACAAATCACTTTGTATCAGCCGCTGCGAATACCTTTATTACATTTATGCATAACTGGCTTACGCTGCATATTAAAAAGCCTTAACCCCACCTTTTACGCAGATATGCCAGAGCCCGCCTGCTTTCCTGAAAAACGAAAAAACAATTTGACCATTCTCCAGGTATCCGTTATCATTAAACTACAAAGATAAAAACACTGCCCGGTTGGTAGTCCGGGCGCGGCGACGCCGTCAGTAACCTGCCTCCTTGGTTGTCCGTTCTTTGGTGATTCTACTTAAAGGAGGACATCTGTATGGTCACTATTTCAAGCTGCTTAACGGTATTTTTTGAGGAACCTTTTTGGGTGGGGGTTTATGAGCGCCAGTCCGGAAACCGGCTGGAGGTCTGTAAGATCACCTTTGGCGCAGAGCCAAAGGACTATGAGATTTATGACTTTTTACTCAGGAACGACCACCGGCTCCGGTTCAGCCCTTCAGTGGCGCAAACGGTTGAAACCCGGAAGCTGAACCCTAAGCGAATGCAGCGGGCCATTAAAAGGCAGCTTCAGAGCCAGGGGGTGGGCACCAAGGCCCAGCAGGCCCTGAAAGCCCAGCATGAACAGCAAAAGGCACTGCACAAAAGCCGAAACCGCGAAGAAAAAGAACGTCAGAGGCTTGAGCGTTTTGAGCAAAAACAGCTGAAGAAAAAAGAAAAACACCGTGGACATTAGTCTCCGGTGTTTGGCCCCGGCCGGGAGTTTTTCCGCGCCGGGTTTTTTTATATTTATACGCTTTCTTGTTTTTTTCTCTGGCTTTGTTCCCAAAGATTCTGGGCAGTTTCTTTCCAGCTATCGGCATAGGGGACACATTTATCGCACAAATGGTCTGCGGTTTCAGGCGACTGCAAATCTGTTGATTTAGCGCCGGTCTGTTTGACCATAGCGCGCAGTATTTGAGGATTTTCGAGCATGGGACAGGGCCTCAGCATGTTTTCATTAAAGGGCTGCTCTTCATGATAGGCCATAAAAATAGGACTCTTAAGCGCGTCGAGCAGAGATGTGTCGTGGATATTAGCATTGGAATAGTGAATAAACACACAGGGCTCCACATCGCCCGCTGCGTTGATGTGCAGGTAGTTTCTTCCCCCTGCGATACATCCACCGACAAACTCGCCGTCATTTTGAAAATCCATGCCGAAGATGGGCTTTGTTTCTCTGAAATGGCGGATACGGCGGTACATTTCCTCCCGTTGTCCGGGCTTTGGCAGCAGCTCCGGTACGGCGTCGTTGCCCACGGGCATATAGTGGAAAAACCAGATAAAGAGCGCGCCAGCCTCAATGATCATATCGTAAAACGCCTCACTGCTGATATCTTCAAAATTGGCGCTGGTATAACAGGTGGAAACACCAAAGGGCAGATGATGCTCCTTTAACAGCTTCATGGCTGTCCTCACTTTTTCATAAACCCCTTGACCCCTGCGGCTGTCATTGGCCTTCTCAAAACCCTCAAGGCTGATGGCCGGGACAAAGTTTCTGACTCGCAGCATATCCTGACAGAAATCCTCATCGATGAGCGTACCGTTGGTAAAGGATAAAAATTCACAGTCCGGATGGCGCTCGCACAGGGCGATCAGGTCTTTTTTACGTACCAGGGGCTCACCGCCGGTATAAATATACATGTAGGTTCCAAGTGCCTTCCCCTCTCGGACAATGCGGTCGATGGTTTCAAAGTCCAGGCTCTGTTTATGCCCGTACTCCGCAGCCCAGCAGCCTGTGCAGTGAAGATTGCAGGCGGAGGTGGGGTCAAGGAGAATGGCCCAGGGGACATTGCAGTTTTCCCTTTCCTTCGCCTCATCCTGCAGGGCGCTCCCTTTCAGGCTGGCGTTTATAACAAAATTGTTGAAGAAGGCTTTTCTGACACCGGGGTCCAGCTCGTAAAACCGCATAATCAGCTGATACCAGTTGTTCTTTTCATCAATGGCGGTCCGAAAGGCTGAACGCTGGCCTTCATACCAGCCTTCCGGCGTAAACCGGTCCACCAGCTCCATCATTTTTGGAATGTTTGTCTCCGGGTCCTTTTCCAGATAATCAAGCGCCGCCCCGGCGGCTGTGGTAAAGGTCTTGTTCTTAATTTTACTGACAATGTTCATTTTGTTTTACCTCCTGTTGTATGGATAGCAACGTTCTTTTTCTTTGTACCCATTAACAGCCTGCATACACATTAAAACTGCCTGAAGACAACCGAAAAAAGGTGGCGGAAATCCTCCGTCACCTTCACCTTTAAAATATAAATTTTTACTTTTAGAAATTCAGAATCTCTGCGAAATTATCTTTCAGCTGCGGATAAAGCTTATCAAAGGCTGTGTAGACGGTGTCGTATTTATCACGCAGAGCCGGGTTTGGCGCGTAGTTTTCTGCGCGCATGGCGATGATTTTGTCACAGGCATCCTGGACAGTCGGGTACATACCCGTTCCCACAGCGGCCAGAATGGCGGCGCCGAGAGCTGCCGCATTTTCGGAGTTCATATCCGGCAGACAGACAGGCATGCCATAAATATCAGCCATGAGCTGACGCCAGAATGGGCTCTTGGAGCCGCCGCCGCACATACGCATAATGTCTGGCTCGATGCCGGATTCACGGATGGCGGTAAGGACGTCACGCAGGGCATAGGTGATGCCTTCCATGACCGCGCGGGTAATGTCCGCTTTGGTATGGGTTGCTGACAGGCCCACAAAGCCGGCACGGCACTGCAGGTCAAAATGCGGTGACTGCTCGCCTGTGAGGTAAGGCATATAGATGAGATTGTTGGCCCGTGGCTTAGAGGACATGGCGTCGCGGTTGATCTTATCGTATTCCAGATCGTCAGAATAGAACAGGTTTCGGTACCATTTTAAGGAGTTGCCAGCTGAGTTGACCGAGCCCATGAAATGCCAGGCGTCCGGAACTGCCATACAGAAGGTGTAAACACGGGCTTTTTTATCCATCATGGGCTCATCGGCGTAGGCAAAAACCGTTCCCGAGGTCCCGATGGTGGTCATGGCGCGGCCAGTGGCCACAACGCCTGTCCCAACAGCGCCGGCTGCGTTATCCCCTGCGCCGCCGACAACAACCGTCTTTTCAGAAAGCCCCAGAAGGCCGGCGACTTCTTTGGTCAGGGTGCCGGTAACATCCGGTGATTCGTAAACCTTGCCCAGAACAGACTCCTTAATTTCGAGGGCATCCAGAATATACTGTGACCAGCAGCGGTTGCGCACATCCAGCAGCTGCATGGCGGAAGCGTCTGAAACCTCGGTGGCGTACTCACCGGTCAGGCGGTAGCGCAGGTAGTCCTTTGGCAAAAGGATATGGGCGGTTTTTTTGTAAATTTCCGGCTCGTTTTCCTTGACCCATTGGATCTTGGCGGCTGTAAGGCCTGGACGAACAGGGTTGCAGTTGATTTCCATCATCTTTTCATCGGTAACAATTCTGCGGACAGACTCGCAGGATTCTGTGGTACGGGCGTCGTTCCACAGGATCGCACGGCGCAGCGGCTTTCCTGCCGCGTCCAGCATAACCGCGCCCATCATCTGGCCAGACATCCCGATCCCCTTGATGGCGTCTCTCGGAACACCGGATTCATCAATGACATAACGCATGGTGGCGATAGCCGCTGTGTACCAGTCTTCCGGGTCCTGTTCAGACCAGCCGTTATTCGGCTGGTAAACCGGGTATTCCTGCGCCATCTGCGCGATTTCCTTCCCGTTCTGATCAAACAATACGGTTTTGACACTGCCGGTCCCCAAATCCAATCCAATTAAATATTCCATAATATTACCTCCCTCAGTGTAATGATATACATGGTATTTTGAATACGATCGTCAAAAGATTAACGATTACAAGGCCTCTATAATAAATGGAGAATCCTAAATTCTCCATTTAGCGTGTCGACAAAGCTGTTCATGAGATGCAAAGCTAAAGCTTAAAGCTATTTGAGTGGATAATGGATGGTTGATAGTGGATAGTTGCAGTACGCTTTCGCCCATGGCTCAAGCGATTTATATGCGGCCTAAGGCCGCGCCTGATCAAATCGGCCAACGGCTGATTTGCTCCTGAACTTTCCACTTTCCACTATCAACTTTCAACTTAAAGGCCTCTTTTAACGCTTCATCTCTTGCTGTTATCCTTTTTCGACAGCCTGAATGGAGAATCCTAAATTCTCCATTATTCAAACGCTTATTTTGTCTGTCCCCCAGATGTCCTGAATCGCTTTTTAATCCATGCTGCTATGCTTCGATTGTCTCAAATTCTTTCCAGGGAATATTGACTTTTTCCCCTTCATTGAGCAGCTTGTCTACATGCATCAGCAGTGGGAACTGAGCGATATCAACCTTACCGGCTTTTGCCAGGGCCTTGACTGCCTTGGCCGTACGTGTGGCAATGACAACGGCTTCCAGGGTCTGACCTGCCAGCTTTTCATTGATTTCTTCCATGGACAGGCCTTCACCCAGATACTGGCCTACACTGCGGCTTCTGCCGCCGGCTACGGTAACGTCCAGGTCTCCGGCCGCAAACATGATCATGCGGTGGCTGCCGCCGACGATTTCCAACAAATCATCCATTTCCTTTACACTCTGCTGGAACAGGGCGGCCTTGGAGTTGACATGGGCAATGCCGTCATCCCCGCAGATGTTTTTAAGACCGATGGCCAGCGCTGTGCCGAGTGCATAGCCGTTTTTCAGGGCGACGGCTGCTTCCAGACCCACCACATCGGTAGTAAGGCTGATATGATAGTAGCTGGTTGCAAAAATATCCCGCAGCTTTTCCTGGGTTTCGATGTCGCGTCCGCAGAAGCCTACAAAGGAATGGTCGTGGTCGGCCAGATCCCGGGCGGTACATGGGCCGCCGATGGCGTAAATTTTAAGCTTGGAGCCTTCCGGCAGATGTTCTTCCCAGTATTCGGGATAAACCTGAAGACGGCCGTCCTCAAAATTTAACATCCCCTTGGTGACTGAGAGCATCGGCACGCCTTCGGGAATCACTGGAATAATTTCATCCAGGAACCAGTCCACACCAAAGCTGGACACGCCGCAGACAACAACATCCGCGCCTTCTAAGGCTTCCTTGACCTGGTCTACTTTATAATAATGAATACCGTCATGCAGAGTGCGCAATAAATTAAAATGGTAGTTGTCTTCTCTCAGACGGTCGATAATTTCGTTATCGAGGGGAGAACCGACTAAACGGACCTCGTGGCCGTTTTCGTAAAGGGGAAAGGTTAGGGCTGAAGCCATCTGGCCAGAGCCAATCAAAGTTACAATGCTCATTGATTTCACTCCTTGTAAATGTTTTATAGGTGTATTCTATACCCTGTGGTGCAAATTTGTCAATAGAAAAATAGGTATAATTCCAAATTTAAGAAAATAATTTTTTCTTCTTTGGGAAAAATTTCAACATTTTTTTACATTATATTTTCATACTTTTGGACAATTCCCACTTTTTCCCTTGACATTCCTTTTCATTCTTTTTATAATGAAACCATAAGAATCCTTTAACTTTTCATTTTTATGGGAAAAATTTCACATCATTGGAGGAATCATGGATCTCAAAAAAATAAATCAGATTCTTCGTATATCAAAAATGTATTACGAAATGGATATGGGGCAAATTGAAATCGCTGAAAAGGAGGGCATCAGCAAATCCAGTGTCAGCCGGCTGTTAAAAAGCGGCAAAGAAATGGGTCTGATTGAGGTGCGCATCAAAGAGCCGGTGCTTTCCTTCGGCGAGCTGGAAACACAGCTCATGGCCCATTTTCCGCTGAAAAGGGCGGTCATTGTACCCGATTTGGTGGGCGACAAACGGATTCTGGTTCACGACGTCTGTCTGGCGCTGGCCCAGGAGCTCCCGCGCTATGTAGACGACGACTCCATCCTGGGCATTGCCTGGGGCAGCACCCTGGAGGTTTTGTCAAACCTGCTGCAGCCCATCAAACGGCGGGGGGTGTCCGTAATCCAGCTCAACGGCGGCTACTCCCGCGCGGTCTATGAATCCAGTGCCCTGAATATCCTCAAGAATTTTGTGACCTGTGTGGACGGCGCGGGCTACCAGATTCCGGCGCCCGCCGTGGTGGACGCACCCTTTATCGCCGACGCCATCAAGCAGGATTCTCAGGTAGCCCAGATCCTCTCCATGGCGGAGCGGTGCCAGACCGCGGTCTTTTCCGTGGGCAATCTGGCGCGGCCGTCCATCATCTATGAGATGGGCCTGCTGTCCGACGCCCAGTACTGGGAAATGGAATCCAAGGGCTGTATTGGCGACATGTGCTCTCATTTTATAAACGCGAAGGGTGAAATCTTCGACGAAGCCTTAGACCGCCGGGTTATCGCCGCCTCGCTGCCAGTGATCAAGGCGATCCGGAACAAGCTGCTGGTGGCCAGCGGCATCGAAAAAGCCGACATTATCTGCGCCACCCTGAAGGGCGGCCTGGCCGACGTGCTGTATATCGACGCCCCCACCGCGGCCGAGGTTTTGAAAAGAAGCTATGAGACGACTGAAATTGACTGAAGGAGGTTCCGATGAATTTTATTTTACGCCCCTGGCGGGAAAATGACATTGACAGTGTGGCAAAATACGCCAACAATAAAAAAATCGCGGATAATCTGCGCAATGCCTTCCCCTGGCCCTACACCTACGAGGATGCCCGCTGCTATGTGATGAGCTGCATCGAGGCTGGTGAAGCGCGCCAGTGTACCCGGGCCATCGACGTAGGCGGCGAGGCCGTGGGCAGCATCGGCATTTTTCTGGAAGAGGATGTCTACTGTAAAAACGCCGAAATCGGCTACTGGCTGGCAGAACCTTTCTGGGGCCGCGGCATCATGTCTGCCGCCATCCGCCAGCTCACAAAGGATGCCTTTGAGCACTATGACCTGGCCCGCGTTCACGCCGAGCCCTTTGCCCACAACCTGGGGTCCCGCCGGGCACTGGAAAAAGCTGGCTACACCCTTGAGGGAACCCTTAAAAACCGCGTCTTTAAAAATGCTGAAATTTTTGACAGCTGCCTCTACGCTTTCACACACTGATCTTGCCATAGGCCTTTTAACAGGCGTATAATAGAGGTATAAAATCAAAGGAGTGATGATTGTGAAAATTGTAGGAATCCACGGAAGCCCCCGCCCGCAGGGCAACAGCACCGTACTGGTGGACGCGGTGCTCGAAGGCGCAAGGGAAAAGGGCGCAGAGGTTAAAGCCTTTAACCTGAACGCGCTGAATATCAAAGGCTGTCAGGCCTGCGGGGCCTGCCACAAAAATAAGGATATCTTCTGTGTTCAAAAGGATGATATGCATCCCATCTATGAAGCCATTGCCGACGCCGACGCGGTGGTCATCGGATCACCCATCTACATGGCTCAGATGAGCGCCCAGACCATGCTGTTTTTAAACCGCCTCTACGCCTTTATGTACACCACCCAGGATGGAAAATCCCATTTTAAGATCGGGCCCAAACGTGTGGTGACGGTTTACTCACAGGGTGCGCCAATGGCCGGCCACTATGTCCCCTATTTTGACATGTCCGACGCTTCCTTTGGCATGATGCTTCAGGGCAAGGTGGAAAGCCGCATTGTCTGCGCCAACGCCTACACCGACGAGCTCATCGCCGATGCCCGGGAGGCCGGTAAAAAGCTCGCTGAATAACTCACGTAAAAAAAGCTTATTCACCGTATGGTGGATAAGCTTTTTTGTCAGGATTCATCAATCCGGAACACTGTATATCCGCTGTCCTTTACGCTGAGCTTGAGTATCTCATCGTCAAAGGGCTTTTTCATCAAAACCTCTGCCTTCTTTTCTGTCAGATTCACCTTTGCCCAAACGCCATCCAGGCTGTTCAGGGCATTCTCTACATTGGCTGCGCAGTTGCCGCAGACCATTCCGTCGATCCATAAAACCTTACGATAGGGGTAATGGCTCTTGTCCTTGTCCGGCACGCGGATCTTTTTGACAGTTCCGCCGCCGCCTGAGCCGCAGCAGCCAGATGAAACTCGTTTCATATAGCTGCGCACACCCAGGATTACAATAACGGCAATGGCGATGCAGATCAGGATGGTGGCTGTCATGGTTTTGCCTTGGCAGCCGGCATGTTGATGTTCAGTGTATCGGATTCTTTATAAGGACGTACCATCAGGTAAATAATACCAGCCAGGAGCGCGATGGCAATAACGGTCCAGACGGAGAACCCGCCGCCTGTGAAAAGCAGGCCCAGACGGTAGATAATCAGTGAGATGACATAGGCAAAGCCTGTCTGGTAGCCAACAGCAAACCAGAACCATTTCGCATTGTTCATTTCACGCTTGATGGCGCCCATGGCTGCGAAACATGGTGCGCACAGCAGGTTGAATACCATGAAGGAGAACGCGGAGAGCGCAGTATAATGTGCCGCAACCGCAGTCCACAGAGTCGCGTCGGTTTCTGCAACCTCGCTGCCCACCTTAAACAGAATACCAAAGGTACCCACCACATTTTCCTTGGCCACAAGGCCGGTAACCGTCGCAACGGTTGACTGCCAGTCCCCAAAGCCGTTGGGAATAAAAATCCAGGCCAGGGCGGAGCCGATGGCGGCCAGAATACTATCGCTCATATCGTCTACCATGCCAAAACTGCCATCTACCATGCCAAAGCTAGAGGTAAACCAGATAAAGACTGTGGACAGAAGAATAATGGTACCGGCTTTTTTTAATAAAGGACCATCCGCGTTCCCACATGCTGCGCAGCACATTAACGACAGTAGGCACATGGTACGCCGGAAGCTCGATGACAAAGGGCGCGGGCTCGCCGGCAAACATCCTGGTCTTTTTAAGCATAATGCCTGAGATGACAATGGCCGCGATTCCGATAAAGTAGGCACTGGGCGCTACCCACCACGCGCCGCCGAAAATCGCCCCGGCAAACATGGCGATGATTGGCATCTTGGCGCTGCAGGGCACAAAGGTGGTGGTCATAATCGTCATACGCCGGTCGCGCTCATTTTCAATGGTACGCGATGCCATGATCCCCGGCACGCCGCAGCCGCTGCCGATAAGCATCGGGATAAAGGATTTACCGGATAAACCAAAGCGGCGGAAGATACGATCCATAATAAAGGCAACACGCGCCATATAACCGCAGCCTTCCAAAATCGCCAGGAAGATAAACAACACTAAAATCTGGGGTACAAAGCCAAGAACCGCGCCAACACCAGCGACAATCCCGTCTAAGATCAGGCTCTGGAGCCAGCCGGCACAGCCTACCGCTTCCAGACCGTCTCCGATAATCACCGGTATACCCGGTACCCAGACGCCGTAGTCTGCCGGGTCCGGCTCTTCTGCAGCTGCTGCTTCCTTAAAGTCATTGACCGTTACAGGAACGGTTTCTACCACTCCCCCTTCCTCATCGGTGATTTCAGCGTCGGCAGTCACACCAGCCGCGGCCTGTTCAAAGGCGGTAACGGCGCTTTCATCCGCTTCGCCTTCCTCTGCTTCCAGGGCTTCTGTCACCGCGTCAGTGCTGATTCCCTCGGCCTGGGCGGCTTCTAAAAAGGCGCCCATCTTCTGCGCCTGAACGTCATACTCGCCAGCGGCTTCTTCATACTGGGAAGTGCCGATGCCGAACAGATGCCAGCCGTCGCCAAAGACGCCGTCGTTGGCCCAGTCTGTGGCCCAGGAGCCCACGGTGGTGACGGAAACATAGTAAACCAGGATCATGACCAGCGCAAATATCGGAAGCGCCAGGAAACGGTTGGTGACAACTTTATCAATTTTATCTGAGATGGAAAGCTGTCCCTTGTTTTTCTTCTTATAGCAGTCACCGATAATATTAGAAATATAATTATAGCGTTCGTTTGTGATAATGCTTTCAGAATCGTCGTCCATGGAATCCTCAACCGCTGTGATAAGGGCTTCCACATCTGGCACGCTCTTCATGAGTCCGGAAATCTTATCATCCCGTTCAAAGAGCTTAATGGCAAAGAACCGCTTCTGTTCTTTTGGGATATCGTCTCCCAGCCTGGCTTCTATCTTGTCAAGCGCTTCCTCTACCTCCGGGTCAAACCGGTGTACCGGCGCGCTGATGGTATTTTTGCCTGCAATTTTAACTGCTTTTTCAACGGCTTCCTTCAGGCCTTTGCCCTTAAGCGCCGAAATCTCTACAACCTCACAGCCAAGATCCTTTGACAGGCGCCTGACATCAATCTTATCCCCGTTCTTTTCCACGAGGTCCATCATATTCACAGCGATGACTACCGGAATGCCCAGCTCTGTGATCTGTGTGGTCAGGTAAAGGTTACGCTCGATATTGGTTCCGTCGATAATATTAATGATGGCGTCGGGCCGTTCATTAATCAGGTAATTTCTGGCAACCACCTCTTCAAGCGTGTAAGGTGAAAGCGAGTAAATACCCGGCAAGTCCATGATAATGACGTCTTTGTTTCCTTTCAGCTTACCTTCTTTTTTCTCAACCGTAACACCAGGCCAGTTGCCGACATACTGGTTAGAGCCTGTGAGCGCGTTAAAAAGTGTCGTCTTGCCGCAATTGGGATTTCCTGCAAGCGCTATCTTTGTTGACATGATATCTCCTCCTTAATTTTATATTCTTAGCTAAGCCTTACTTTAACCGTCAACACCACAAAGGCTGTTAAGCCGGTAATTCCTTGGTTTTGTTTCATGATAAGTTTTGGATAACTTATTTCATACAACCTAAAAAAGTTAGGTTCCGCTAATCACAATAATAGATTAGCATTCCCTAACTTTATTGTCAATAGTTTTTTTAAAAATACCCATGAGATAATCTTTACCGCTTTTTAATTTATACTCATTCTAATTTAAACCCATTTCATTCATCAGCTCAGGGGCAATTCTACATGAATATAGCCTGAGCTGTAATAAGGTAAAATGTTTAACCCGGTTTCCTGTGCCCTTGCCGCCAGATCGCCCACACCCATACCCGGGCAGTACAGATCCGCGGCCAGCCCCTTTTTGTGGAAGGACCAGCTTACACCGCCTACCTCCTCGTTGCGCGCCTCACACCGCACGCCAGAGGTAATGATGACTGGCCGCCCGCAGGCCATGCGCAGGGCCTCAATGCGTTCGAGAAGCTCGGGGTTCATTTCTGTGGGCCAGCCGTCACAGTAGCCCGCGCAGTCGCAGGCATATTCCCAAAGCCCAAAGTGCTCTGAGGCCATGGGCGGCTCCTCCGGCTCAGGGTCGGCCTCCTCCATGGGCGGCTCCTCCGGCTCCGCTGCTGCCGGCTCACCAGTCGGAGACGGCTCTGGGCCCATCTCCGGCATTTTCGGGAAGCTTGCCAGAAACACACCGCTTGTCACAACGACCAGCACAGCGACCAGTGTGATAAAAATACGTTTATAAAATTTTTTCATATAATCCCGCTCCTCTCCTTGTGTAAAGTTGAAAGTGGAAAGTGGAAGGTTTATGTCCCCTTTGGCTAACGCCAAAGCCATTAAAAAAACGGCCGCAGGCCGCACCCAATCAAATCAGCCAAAGGCTGATTTGCACCGGAACTTTCCACTATCCACTTTCAACCTTCAACTAAACAGTCCTCTTTTTAACACTTTATCTCTTACTGATCTCCTTTATCGATACTTTAAAAAGGGGCTTTCGCCCCTTTTTTACTCCACTGCCACGTCGGTTTTGGTGGTGTCGATTTTTACAGCGCCCACGACCTTGGCCAGGGCGAAGCCGTCGGGCTCAAAGGCTCCCTGATCCACAATGGCCTGGGCCCCGGCCTTGATCTCGGCGTCGGTGATGCCCTCTTTGTAATCTGGTATGGTGATTTTGTGGTCCTTTCCGTCTGTACGCTGGAATGTGATGGTTAAATCTTTGTTGGTTGTTGGCATTTTTTTGTCTCCTTCTTATTTTTAATTTTGATGCCTGTCTGCGGCACGACGAGGGCGTCGTGCCCTACGTTTTTTAATGGAAAATTGAGAATGCAGAATGGAGAATTTTGGAACAAAATCGCTATGCGATTTTGATAATAATCAAACCGGCTAGGCCGGTTTGGTCCTTTAATTCTCAATTCTCAATTCTTCATTCTCCATTGTTGAAATCGCTATGCTACTTCCATTAATTCCTCCGCCGTCACCTTCACCTGCTTTTCCCGGATGGGCTCCTGCATGCCGGTAATGGCTTTGGCGGTGGCCACAAAGGCATCGTCGGTCACGTTTTCCTTGATGTCGCCGTAGGTTTTTGAAGTCTTGACGATTTTCCCCTCCCGCTCTCCATGGTTGACGGTGATTTTCATTCCTACCGATTCCGTTGTTTTTTCAACTGCCATGTTCATTTCTCCTTTTTGGTTTCTATTTTTGTGTGGCATTTTGCCTTACACTCTATACATACCGGATTTTTGAAAAACGGCAGGGTATTATTCAAAAAACTTTTTTAATTTTTTCAGGGCGGCCGTATGTGTTTCACATACCGACTGATGTGCTTTTCCCTGTTTATCCGCGATCTCCCGAAGGCTCAATCCCGATGTGTAATGGTCGTTGATCACCTCCCTTTGCTTGATGGTCAGCCGTGAAAGGCCCTTTGCCAGTTTCCTTTGATTGCTTTCGTTTTCCTTCTTCCAGATAAAACAGTTCTCGGGGCCGGGGGCTTCATCTGCCAGCGTGTCCGCAAAAGTAAACCCTTGCGTTCCTGGTGCTTTGTCGTCAAGCCGCTTCTTGGCCGTCACCGACAGATTAAAGCGTCCACTTTTCCATTTTCTGTAATACTGACACAGATGGGTGCGTATAAAAGCATTAAAAGCAGCACCACGCTCAGGATCAAAGCGCTCCAATCCCTTCATGAAGGCCAGAAGACCGTCCTGAAATCCATCCTCGAACTGCTCATCCGGCACCTGAAACTTGCTCATCACAGACAACACCAGGGGCTTAAAGGTTATGATAAGCATTTCTCCCGCCACCTTTGCATTTTCCCGCTCTGGGCTGTTTTTCGGATATTCCTGCCCCTTTTTATAGGCTTCGACCAAATCGTCGATCTCTTTGTATTGATTCATATACGCCTCCTATTCATCCTCATAAAGGTCCGTCATGCTCAGTACAATCTCCGGGTGCCTGTCCTCCACAGCCTGGCAGTACTCGCCAAATAAATCTTCCGCTTCTTCCACAGTCCGGGCATAAAAGCCCACCTGCACGCGGCATTCCGCTTCTACCAGATAGGCCCGGCGCTTGTGCAAAAGGCCAGGGCCTGTGCCATATCGATTCATGTTGTCACCTCCGTAAATTTTTAATCTCCAGCTGTTTCTTCTCCCGTGACTCCCAGATCGCGTAAAAAGCCGCTACGTCATTATCCGGGTATCTGGCACGGATCGCTGCCTTCTCTTCCTCGGAAATCTCAGGAAGCAGATTGAAGCCGTTGGGTGACGGCGCGTCCTCAGGAATACTACCAGATAGAAAAGCTTGTTTATTGTTTAAAGAATTTATGTACGTTCCCGCTCCAGGTGCGGGCGAGGTGTCCGCACAGTTCCAAACCTGGGTGCGCGCGCACCCCTTTTCCGAAACAATCCAGATGGTTTCAAGCCCCTTGTTAAAAGGGTTTAGGCGGTAAACCCCCGCCTTCTGGGCAGGGTGCTTTTCATACTGCACCCGCCCGGTGCGGATCAGCTGTTCTCTGAGGTGCACCACCTGATAGTGCTTTTTGAGCCCCAGAAACCGCATGACCACTGTGTTGGGCAGGTTAAAGGCCACAGGCCAGTACCAATCCCCCAGCTCGTCCCGGACAGCGGCCCTGTTGTTGGCCCACATGAGCAGATGCCAGTAGGCCTGCTGGACCGGGCTGATGAGCGCGGTCTCCAGCCATTTATAAAAGGCCAGAAGCTCAGTCAGATAATTCATTGCCGCCTCCGAAGGCCTTTGAGGCGCAGACCGCGCACATTGTCAGCCCACATGGCCAGGGATACCGCGGCTTTATCCCCCGGAGCGCGGGCAGGATCACCCCGGTGATATATCCCTTAAAAAACACAGCGGCGTGCAGTTTTCCACCGAGGATAAGCGCATCCAGTCCTCTTTCATTCACCACCAGCATTTTCTGACGGTGATTGTTAGCGTCGCGGATTTCCCGCTTTGCCACATCCTCACTGCGCACGTGGGTTTGGAGCGCCCCGCAGTGCCCCTTATAGCCCAAGGCTCTGCAGACATCCTTTACCACAAACCACTCTTGCCGTCCGTCCCCGGTTCTCAGCATCTGCTTTTTGAGTGTGATGAGCCGGTCCATGGCTTTGCCCACAAGCTCCCAGTCCGCATCATACATGATACATTTCTGAATCTCACGAATCTCCAGCTCAATGGCTTTGTTGTGCGCCTTCACATCCACGGTTTCCACCAGGGCGCGAATACTGCCAAACAGAGAATCTTCAAAACAGTTCATCTCTACGGTAGTGTACTTATTCATGGCTTTCTCCTTTTTCAATCAATACAAAATACGTGTCCGACCAGGGGCCGCGAAGGCAGTACACCCAGCGCTTCATGTCCATGGAATCGGTGAGGAAGGCCTGATCGGTGACCGCCCTCAGCCCCGGATTTTTAAAGGCCTCAATATCCAGTCTGGAAAGCGGCGTCTCGCCCTCAGACTCAATCTCGCCCTGGGCGCACAGATGGGTGCTGCCATCCGGAAAGATGCATTCCTTTACCGGCCGCCCTTCACAGATCGCGTCAAAAATGTGCATCGGATGGGCGCTGTTGCCCAGCTTTACCCTGCAGATCTGCCCGAGCTCTGCCGCCAGGGCTTTGGCCCTTAAATTTTCCGGTGTCTCGCAGGGCTGATAACCGCCCTCCATGGGAAAAAAGGGATTGTCGCAGTGGTAAACCAGGGGCATCTCATCGGTTAAATCCGCCATACTCGAGACGCCCAGCGCCTTAAAATAATCCGGCACCGGATAATAGCTCAAATCCTTCCGCGCTCTTACACGCTCCATTCCCTTTATGTCCGCAGGCTTCTTAAGGTTTTTGGTCTGATCCATTTCAGTCCTCCTGATTTGTGATTCACCGCCGTTTAACGGGGTGTTAAGGTTATTCTAAAGCATTTGGACGGTACAAATCAAAAGCGCTCCAGCTTGAAAATCCCCTCAAAAAAACAAAAAAGCCCCAGAAATTGAGACTTTTTTGTACCCGAATGAGATAAAATAGCTAAATCCTCTTTGTCACAGGCTAAAAACTTACGCCAAAGGGTTTTTGAAAAAACTTCTAAACCTTAAAAACCAAAGGCCCTGTAAAACTGATCATGACACTGTCCAAACAAAGCGCAGCTGCAGCAGGCAGCGTTGTTGGCCAGACTGAAGCTGCGTCCGTTTTTAAGCAGCTCTTTTACAAAAAGTGCCCGGCAAAGCCGCATCAGCTCCAGAATTTTATCCCGGATCAAGCTTGAAGGACAGCAGTAGCCAACCGCCAGTCCACTTAGTGACACCAACATTTTTTCCTCGCTCAAATGGATAAAAAAATGACGGCAGAGAAAACTGATTCCTCTGCCGCCATCAGGAAGCTTTGTCACAACGGGTAAAAGCTGAAGCGCTTCACCCAAAATGATTGGAAAGTGCCGCCTGTAACCAAATCGTTTTTGATTGTTTTTACGACACTGCTTCATGTCCTTGTCAAAATACCGGCCCACAGCGTCCACCACAAAATGCGGCGACCGCGGCCACAAAAGCACCGTCTCATCTGCGAATACAATGGCCGTCATGGGCTGGGCCGGCGTTCCCCGGTTCATAAACGCCACGGGCGCGCCGCGCTCTAAATCCGAAAAAAACTCCGCCACCTTGGCCCGCGTCAGCCGCGGGTATTCACCCTCATAGGCCCTGACGGCGTTATCGTAGTTGATGAAATGGTACTGTTCGTCTGCTTTCATTTGCAGTTCCTTTCCGCGATTACGATGGTAATCGTTTTACATTTATTTTAAAATGATGGGATGGGTGGTCCCATATTTTAAGCGGGTGGTGGTGGACTGATATGCAATACACCCAGCTATTGCATATCAGTAAGTTTTATTTAAAAACCATCTTTATTAATCTCTAGAAAAAATATCTCGTGTATATACTTTTTCTTTTACATCATCCAACTCACAGTCATAGCGATTGGCAATAATTGCGTTTGACTTCTTTTTAAATGCTGCTAAATCATTTATTACATCTGAACCAAAAAAACGCACACCATCATCTAATGTTGGTTCGTAGATAATTACTGTGGCACCTTTTGCCTTTATACGCTTCATAACACCCTGAATCGAGCTTTGACGGAAATTGTCAGAGTTGGATTTCATGGTGAGACGGTAGACGCCAATGACAATTGGGATTTCCATACCTTGTCTCCATTCATTTTTCGAACTATGTCCATAATATCCAGCCATTCTTAATACCTGTTCTGCAATAAAGTCTTTTCTTGTTCGATTGCTCTCCACAATCGCTGTCATCATATTTTGTGGGATATCTTGATAATTCGCCAACAATTGTTTTGTATCTTTTGGTAAACAGTAACCACCATAACCAAAAGATGGGTTATTATAATGATTGCCTATTCTCGGATCAAGGCACACACCATTAATGATTGCCTTTGTATCTAAACCTTTTATATCCGCATAAGTATCTAATTCATTAAAGTAAGAAACACGTAAAGCTAGATAAGTATTAGCAAAAAGCTTTACTGCTTCTGCCTCAGTAAAGTCCGTAAATAATGTATTGATCTTTTCTTTAATTGCCCCTTCCTTAAGCAATATTGCAAAATCCTTCGCCGCCTTAACCAGACGTTTATCACTTAAATCCGTACCAACAATGATGCGTGAAGGAAATAAGTTATCGTATAAGGCTTTTGATTCACGCAAAAATTCTGGACTAAACAAAATGTTTTTACAATTCATCTTTTCACGAATTCTTGACGTATATCCAACAGGAACAGTTGATTTAATAACTATAATTGCATTTGAATTTACTGCTATTATCTGCTCAATCACTGCTTCAACAGCTGATGTGTCAAAAAAGTTTTTTTCTGAATCATAGTTTGTGGGTACTGCGATTATTACAAAGTTAGCTTCCTTATATGCCCCTTTAGCATCTAATGTAGCTGTTAAATTTAATTTTTCTGTTGCTAAATACTCCTGAATTTCTCTATCTTGAATCGGAGACTTTCGGCTATTGATTAAATCTACTTTTTCTTTGATAATATCCACTGCTGTTACCTTGTGGTTTTGTGATAATAAGATAGAGATTGATAAGCCAACATAGCCCATGCCAGCTACTGTAATTTTAACATCCTGAAAAACTTTCATAACATTTCATACTCCTCAAATATATTGATATAACGATATTTTTAACGAAAATATCATCTCTATTATTAATCTTACTTATTTTTAATAATATTTTTTATTATCTCTTAAATTTCTGACGCATTATCTTTACACTATACTTTAATGTGTCATAATCCAAAGCAATGATAATAAACAAGCATAAAACTCCAAGTAAATAAGATATAATCGATTCTGTCGCTGTAGTTATATATGTAATTACAAACAATAACGAAAACTGAACAAGTAATCTTTTATAGTCTGCAATTGGCCCAATTCTTTTTGTAACGTCAACTATTCTTAATGTCGTTATTATCACATAACTGATTACGGTAGCAACGGCGGCTCCAATTCCTCCATACACAGGAATCAGTACAAAATTAAGAATTATGTTAATTCCTGCACCAATCAAAGTTGAAAGCATTAAAACAAAATTTTTTTTTAATGCATTGTAAAAGGTGCCAAAAAAAGTTGAATAGCATCCTAACGTAGCTGCCAATATCAAAATTGGAACAAATCTCCACGCATTATAAAAATTGTCTTTTAAAAGGATTTTACAAACAACTCTATTTAGAAATAATAATGCAGAACACGCCATTAAACATCCAAATGAATATATCTTGAACACTTTATTGAAAAAAACTTGCCTATCAATATTCTCTATCTCTTTTGCAGTAGAGTACTGCCATGCTTGTTGAAAAATAGCTGAAAAAAGGTTAATCATAGCAGGCAATTTACTAGCAGCCGTGTATAAACCTGTTAGCCCTGCCCCCCAAAAAAACATAATAATATACCTGTCCGAGATATTGTTTATCCACCACGATAACATATTTGGTATATTAGGCGCACTATATCTAATCATCTCATTACGTAGTTTCTTATCCTTATACGTCAATGATATATACCGATATTCTTTTGAAGCAAAAAATGCAACAATTCCAGAAACTCCATATCCAATAGTGAATGATGCTAAATAGGCTCTAACACCACCGTTCATCCATACTAGAAGGAGAATATTAGAAAGAACTAATACCAACGAATTAATTACTCCATACAACGCATATCTTTTTACATGTCCAAGTCCTCTTGAAAATTGCGTTACTAGTTTATAAAAGGTCGTGGCCAGATATAAAAAAAAGAAAGAGAATGCATATCCATAATTAAAGATATGTTTTAATAGTACACAGACTAAAAGTACTACTATATCACCATATAATACAATGCGAATGGAATTTGCAAAGATAGCTTTATAATTAGCATTTTTTTCTATAGAAAATCTATACAAGGCTTCAATGACACATAATGTACCTATCGGAAGTATAATTTCTATTGCGCTATTTAGCAGTTCTGAAACACCATATTGTTCTGTAGTTAGTACAGCTGTATATAAAGGCATCAAGAAAAAAGATATTACCTTTACAAGGACATTCCCTATAGCAAATACTACCGTATTCGATAGTAACGTTACATATTTATTACTATTCCCCATTGATAAATTGCCTTTTCCATTCTCTAATTAAATCGAAATCTATTCCCAAAATTTTAGTTGTCCAATCTGCCTTTATTTTATTTTCCAATAACTCTGGAATTAGTTTTCTTTCAATACATTCAAAAGAGTAGCTCCTATTCATTTCGATAGCTCTGTAATCAATCGCAATAATAATAGATCTTTTTTGATGTTGCAATGCAAAAATCCCACCGTGAAGTCGATTGCCCACATAATCAATATCTTCTTCTATCAAAATATTTTTGTAGCTTTCTAAATTAGGAGATATTATTTTAACTATTTTGTTTATGTTTAAAGAGTAAAAATATTCTATATCTTTTATACATTGAGGCCAAAAATAACATGTTTCATAATTATCACAAAGAATTTCAATCATTTTTTTATCATTTTCTCTATCTTTTAAATAATATGTTAATGTAAACACAACATTTTTTGCTTTAGATTTCGGAATATTTCGACAGTGTTCTTCATTAAGCCCCCACAAAGTGGGACAACCAGTATTAACAGCTTTAAAACCAAGCTGTTTCAAAAAATTTGCAGTTTTATCATCACGCGTGCTGTGCACATAGTCATGAGAAAGCACTCTATTATAAAGTTTTTTTGTATACAAATTTATACTTTTGCTGTTAACTCCAACCCCAACTCCTAAACATATAGTACCTTTTGCTAATTTATAATTTACTAAATTAATATTCCAAGTAGGAAGTGGTCTTAACATATTAGTGTACAAGGCATTTGTTCCACATAAAAATTTAAAATCACCATTCTGAATAACACTTAATTTTTTTTTATAAATAACAGACTGAATTTTTGTATACATAGGTGTATGTGACGCTAATCTAATGATATAATTTTCATCAAACAATTCCTTCCAATTACTTTTAATCGATGTGTTGATTATTTCATCGCCTTGATTTAACGAACCAATAGATGTGTCTAATAAAATAATATTTTTCATATTTTAACCCCATCCTTTTTTATGATTTTGGCCGGTACGCCAATGACTACACAATTATCTGGTATATCATGAACCACTACCGCACCAGCACCTATTTGAACATTATCACCAATAATAACTGGTCCAATAATAGACGCACCAGCACCTACCATTATATTGTTACCAATTTTAGGTAGAGTTGCGAATCCACTTCTTCCACCTATTGTCACATTTTGCTCAATTATACAATTCTTACCAATCACAGCATCTTGATGTATTACAATACCTAAGGCATGGTGCGGAAATACTGTTCCCGTACCAATCTGAGTTTTATAAGGAATATCACATGCAAAAATAACTCGCATGAGTCCTCTAAAAAAAAATGCCATAAAAGAAATATGATGTTTCCACATAAATCTAGCGATTTTATAAAACGCATAAACAGGGTCCATCTTTACCTCCTTGCTTTTCATCTGAAATGATATGGAAATAAACCATACCAGTTACTTCTAAATATTAAAAAAATCGTAATATATATAAATGATAAAAAAATTACCATAAAATTCGCAAATATTCGCTTATTCTTTTTAAAGGATCCTATAGTATTAGAAATTGTTATTATGAATCCTAAGCAAAAGAAATTTTCAAATCTATCTAACATGTTAAATGAAATAGACATTGCTGCTACAATACAGTCCAGCAACATTAGCTGGAAAAAAACATTTTTCTCATTGTTAAAATTTTTGAAATCTTTGAAACCATCTAAAAGCCATATAAACACTACAATTCCTATTCTAATTATAAAAAACAGAAAACTAGCGCTACGTGCCCCACCTTCTGCATAACTTGTATTAAAATAGTGCGCATAGTATGGAAACAAATACTGAACGATTTGGGTGATATAGCCAAGCGCAATCAATGCAATTCCAATAATCCCAATCCACTTGACAACATCGCTTGCTTTTTGGAAATCTGTTTTGGGTGAAAAATATAGTAATAGTAATACAATAGACATTGTTTGAAATAATGATGCTACAACTACTAGACTAAAGTATTTTATCGCTTTCCTTTCTATTAAGTAATCGACAGCAAACAGAAAAATAGCTACCGAAATACACTGTCGTGTAATATTCATCACATCATAAAACATTGAAAAAGTAAAACTCAGTATAATAACGTTACTAACAGAAACCGCATATTTCCTAATAAATCTCAACACAGAAATAAGATAAAAAGACGCAACAATAGCCAAAACAACAGAGAAATTCGATGTTACTTTTCCTACTAAATAGTTTAAAACCACATATCCTATTTCATATCTCGTAAAGTTTATCGCTTGCGTTAAAGAACTCTTTAATCTGATCAATTCAAAAACTCGATAATACTCTTGTGTATCATTTCCAATATCTATTGCTCTAAAAGTTGCTAGAATAAAAAAAATAATAAAAACAAACGCTATGTAGAATTTTTTGCTTATTTTATTATTAGGGTTATACAATAGACTAAGTAAAATTAAAACACCAAATATACAATAATGCAGCCACATGACATCACCTTAGTATTAATTCAAAATATTTTGATTCAAGTTTTTCAGATTCAACTTCAATGTTAAAACCGTGTGAAGTAATTGCTTCTAACGCTTTTTCTTTATTTCTTTGGTTATTCTTATACATTTTAATTGTTTTTTCTGCCCATATATTTGCATCGTCTGTCAGTTTTAAAAACTTAAATTGCCTTATTCCAGCTTCTTCAGTAATCTCAGTAGACATTATAATCGGCAGACTTGAACATTGTGCTTCAACGCCCACCATAGGCAACCCTTCGAATAATGATGGTAAAATAAATATATCCATTGCTTGATAAAGATCATTTACATCCGAACGTTTTCCTAAAAAAACAACTTTATCCTCAATTTTCAACAATTTTACCTTTTCTACTATATCTTGAAATAATGGGCCATCACCAATAAGTAGCAAAACACTATTTTTATTTTTTTTAAGGATCTCTTTAAAAATTTCTAATAAAAATGTATGATTTTTTTGGTTCACAAATGCACCTACATGTCCAACAACAAATTTATCTTTTATGTTCATTTTTTTTCTAATCTCTGCTCTTTTTTCTTCTGAAAACCGAAAATTTGTTGTAATAATAGCGTTATTCATTACATAAAACTTTTTTCCACAAAACATGAACTTACCAGCAGCTTGCGAACAGGCAAATAAAGCATCTGCATATTTATAAATGTTATGACATAACAATGAATTCCTTATTGTGCTTATCTTTCTGTCTGAATAATTTGTAGCATGGCTATGGATAATAACACACTTAACGCCGTTTTTTTTTAAAACATTATACATAAATCGTGCAAATATAGAATCGTGAATGTGCACTATATCATACTCATTTTGATGCAATTTCAAGAAATTTTTTAATTGTTTTCTAAAAAGCACAACATTTTTAGGGTCACAAATAGCATAAACCCTTCCACCTAATTTTTTGATTTCATCTTTGTATGAAATATCTGAATCTCTAAAATATAAAAAATCAAATTGAATAGCATCCTTATTGATCGTTTTGTAATAATTCATTATTACACTTAATACACCACTATTTTTAGATATATTTGAGTTGAAATGCAATATTTTCATGTTTTTATTTTCTCTCATAATGTATTTTTATATTTTTAGGAAGATGTAATAACTCTCCCCATTCAACATCATATTCTTTCGGATCAATAGGCATCATCGCAGCAGCTGGAGTAAAAGTTAATTCAGCAAATTTGTACGAGTTATCCATTTTAAAAAAGTCAACACGTACAAATGGAAAATCTTTTGAAAGAACTTTTGAAGTTTCAACCATTTCCGGCAAACAGGTTGGCATTTCAATATTTCCAATATCTTTATAATCATCCCTGATTAGAGGTATTTTTTTGCCATCTAACGTAAAGAATCCCATCTCTGCCTGGCGGTCATGAATCAAATCTGAAGACACATAAAAAAATTGCGGTTCTCCATTAAAACAAAAGAATTTGTAATCAAAGATTATATCACCTAAATACTCCTCGCAAATAATACGTCTAGGTTTAATCTTGCCATAGTGTAGTTCTACATTAAATGCCGCAAAATCTTCTTTTAGCCATTTACTCAGTTTGTTTTCCGCATCTTTTCTATTAAATGTACTCTTATCTTTGCAAAGAATGTTGTAGGCACACCCATGTGTACATTTAAGCACAAATCTTTGAGGGAGTTTATCCCAATCAATATCTTCCACTCGCTCCCAGACACCAATTAAATTTGTCAACGACGCTCCGTATCCCTTACTTTCAATATAACTCCGCACTTGATATTTATCTGTACACTGAATGACTAACGGATTATTTGGATAGTAATATAATTTAAGCCATTGTAATTTTTCGTTTAATGTTTTTGGAGATTTTATATCTATATTTTGATGTATGACAATTCTACAATATAACTTTGAAAGCATCTCATTTGGTAAAAGAATATAAGCTAACTGTTGAATTTTTCTTCTTGCCTTATATAAAAAACAATCTCTATCCATAGTACCACCACACTTTCTATACTTTCATTCGAAATATCAAATGATAAATTTAACTTTATTTTTAGATTAAAATCAAATATCTTTTACTTTATCTTCAACATTTTAATTACACACCAATAAATAACATGAAATATTGACCTAAAAATTCCTAAATGTTCTACATTGCGATAAAGGCACCAATGGTATTTAATTAAGTTGAATTTATTGCTTGAAATCGAATTTTGTCGCACTCGATATTTCATCAAAATTTCATCAATGCCATAGATGTACTTTTCTTTCTTTAGCATTTGAAGCCACAACGCATCATCATTTCTTTTCTTTATATCAGGAACTTCAAATTTTCCCATAATTCTAATATCATACATAACCGTAGAGTTCCCCACCGGACAATCCAGAAGCAGTCGATTATAGCTTGTCTTGGGAATAACCTTGATGACTTTCCCTATCAATTCGCTTTTTTCATCAATTTGCTCATATTTTGTACAGGTAAATGCATATCCATTCCTTTTCATATATGCAATCTGCTTTTCAAGTTTTTGAGAATACCATAAATCATCGCTGTCCAGAAACGCCATGTACTCCCCTTTTGCAAGTTTCATAGAAACTGTTCTGGCTACTGCTGCACCAGCGTTTTGTTTTAACTTATGGTATTGTATTCTATCATCTTTTTTTAAGTAAGTTGCAACAATTTCTTCCGTGTTATCTGTAGAACAGTCATCTACAATAATCATTTCCCAGTTTTGGTATGTCTGAGCCAATACAGATTCAATTGTCTCGGTTATAAATTTTCCACAATTATATGTAGGTGTTATGATTGATACTAATTCTTGCTTTTCTGTATTATTCATTCTTGCTAATTTCCTCGCCTTTATCTTCGTGAGCTATGTTCTCAATATCATCTTTTTTAAGTACTGCCAATATTGTCTTAAACATCGTACACAGCTCGTCCAAAAGACTAAATCTGTCTAAACTTTCCAAGTTATACTTCATCTTCATAGGAAGCACTTTAGTCACATATACATTGTCTACATTATCCGCGGTTTCTAATATTCTATCTTCATCTTTAAACTGAATACTTGCTTCTGATGTGATTCCGGCAGGTAATAGCAATGTGGCCATCATTTCTGGAGTATAGTCTTTTACATACTTTACAACCTCTGGTCTTGTTCCAACAAAGCTCATATCACCAAACAAAATGTCAATAAGCTGTGGTATCTCATCTAACCGATATTTTCGTAGTTTTATTCCGACTTTAGTCACGCGTATATCGTTTTTTATCGTTACCTGGGAGCCTTTGTTTTCAGCGTTTGAAACCATTGTCCGAAATTTATGAATATAAAATATTCGACCATACTGTGTTACACGCTTCTGTCGAAAAAAAACACCCCCTTTTGAATCTCTAGCGATTGCAAAGGATAAAATGATGAAAACCGGTGAAAGGATGATTAACAATAAAAATGAAATAATCAAGTCAAATCCTCTTTTCAGAAATAAGCTAAATATCTTCTTTTTTAAATTGTCATAATAAGGACGAACAGCATCGGTTTTCATATTTTCTGGCAAATCATCCCACTTTTTTAAGACCATCATGCTCAATTTTTCCTAATATTTCTTGAATTTGTTTTGTCACATAGTCTACTTCCTCATCGCTCAGACAGGTATGCAGCGGTAAGGTGATTTCATTTTTATACATGGTATAGGCCCAAGGATACTGCTTCATGTCAAACCCCAGGTTTTTATAGGCGGTGTGCATGGGCAGTGGCTTATAGTGGACATTTGTGGCTATGCCTCGCTCTGCCAGCTCGGTGATCAGGGCGTTACGGTATTCGCTGTTTTTATCTTTTAACCGCAGGAGATAGAGATGGGCGCTGGAGTGTTTATCTTTGGTGTCATGGGGCATTGCTTCGACGGGCAGGTCTGCAAAGGCGTCGTTATATTTTTGAATGATTTCTTTTCGGCGTTTGATAATTGCGTTGTAGCGTTCGAGCTGTTTCAGGCCTAGAGCGGCCTGCAGGTCGGTCATATTGCATTTATAGCCGGGATAGATGATGTCGTATTCCCAGGCGCCTTTTTGTGTTTTTGCCAGGGCGTCTTTGGACTGCCCATGGAGGGACCAGAGCATGAACTGGTGATAAATATTTTTGTCGGCGATGCCTTCGATGGGGTTCCAGGTCACGGCTCCGCCTTCGGCGGTGGTCAGGTTTTTCACGGCATGGAAGGAGAAGGTGGTAAAGTCTGCAACTTCGCCGCTCATTCTGCCTTTGTACTGTGCTCCTAGGGAGTGGGCGCCGTCGGCGATGACGGCGACCCGGCCAATGGCTTTCTGAAGGTCGTTTTTTCCGGGCTTAAACAGGCTTCTTTTGGCTTTGACGGCTTCAAAGATTTCGTCGTAATCGCACATGACGCCGCCGATGTCCACGGGGATAACGGCTTTGGTTCGCCTGGTGATGGCTTTTTCGATGGCTTTGGGGTTGACGTGAAAAGCGTTCGGAGCGCTGTCTACCAGCACGAGCTTTGCCCCCACATGCGCCACCACGCTGGCGGAGGCGGTATAGGTGTAGGCGGGCACAATAACCTCATCGCCTGGGCCGATGCCGAGGATTCTCAGGGTCAGCTCCAGGGCGGTGGTGGCTGCACTGAGGCAGGCGGTCTTTTGGGTATGGCAGTATTCTGAAAGCTTTTCTTCAAAGGCTTTTGTTCGGGGGCCGGTGGTGATCCAGCCGGATTTAAGGGCTGCGATGACTTCGTCAATATCTTCCTGGCGGATATCGGGTGGTGAAAATGGTATGTTCATTTCAAGATTTCCTTATGATTAAATTTAAAACTCGTAGCACTCATGATCATCATCGGATCCTTTAATCTTTACTTTCATCGCATTGTGTTTGCTTTCATTTATATATAAAGAACACAAACACAATGCGACGCGAAATAAAAACAGGCGGTGCTAAGCCTGTACTTTTGGCCTTATAGGCGAAAAGCACACCTCCGGCTTTCACCAAAGGATTTAATTTTATGTTTTATCTATTACTCATCTAAATATAGTAATTAAAAAATTAAGACGCTTTTTCATAAAAGGTCTGATAAAAACTTTCTCCCAGATTTCTGGCGGTGTTTAATACGGTACTGCCCTGATGGCCGTTTTTGCAGACAAAGTTTCGTCCGCCGTAGAACTTCTGGCTGGGGTTTTGATACTCAGTATTGTACTTGGCAATGGTTTCTCCGCATTTGGCGCAGTGTTTTGCGCTATCGCGAATGTTGCTCTGCTGTACCACGATACCGCACTGCCAGGCTTTGTACTTGACATCGTTGATGATCCGGCGGCCGATGAAGTCATAGACGCTGGTTTTCAAATAATGCTGTGTGCCTTTGGCAAAGGTATTGCCATAGTCGGGCATGACGATGATTTTGGCGTTATGGCTTTTGGCGTAGTCCACGATTTTTCTGGAAACTTCATGGGCGTAGTGATTGGTGACACGGGTTATTTTGTCATAATATTTTGCATTGGGGCGACCTGGTTGGTGGTCTTGCGGAACGATACCCGCTTCGGCTTGTCCATAAGACGACAAGCCTCGGGGGCAGACCCCGAGGGCGTCGTTCCCTACAGGTTGCGTTATAAGCCTGGGAGCCTTTTTCCCGGCAGTGCCGCGTTTGATATAGCCTAGAAGCTGCTTCCTACGGTGTGCCAGTGCTTTTCCACCTTTTATAAAATATGGATAGTCGGTACTACCGTCAGCTTGGATAGCGGTACAAACGGCCAGGGTATCGGAGCTGCTAAACGCAACGACTACAAAGCTTTCTCTTTGCTTGACGCGTTCTTTAGCAGTTCTTGTGTCCTCTACCTTTTCCTTTACAGGAATGTGGAGCATAACCTTTTTTCCTTTGATGACAATGGTTGGGCTCATGGTCTCGGCATTTTCCGGGAAGGGCCTTCCGGTGTAACGGTGTTTAACCCAGGCCCAAGCTTTGCCGGTATAGAGCTTAAGCATAATTCTTTTGTCGTCAAAATCCTTATACATGCCTTTGTAATAGAGCATAGAAGCATGCAGCTTGCCTGGCGGTTTGGGTTTCCCTTTTTCTGTTTGACCCTTATGATTTTCTTCCCATGCTTTCAGCCGGCTGTCGTAGCTTCTGTACAGACTGATGGCCGCGTTGATGGCGGCGCGTCGAAAATACAGGGGCACTTTTTTATAGGGCAGGGGATTTTCCGGCTGGGTGCCGTTCCGCTGCGGGATGGTTTTTAGCTCCAGATGGCGCAGTAAATTCTGATTCGTGAGACTTAATGCCTGTGGGTTCTGGTCGAGCTGTTCATAATAGAAGGCCAGCACTGCGTCAAAAAGAGACTGGGTTTGCTTAAACCAGTCGAGATGCTTATAGCACAGCTGTAATTTATACGTTGTGATGGCGTATCCCGCACTCATAACTGACCTCACTTTTATTCGTGGACTATTGGTAGTCTGCGAGCAGGGTGCCTGAAATACCGTGAATAGTGATGCCGATCCAGAATCTGACCAGAGTTCTGACCAGATTAGAAAAACAAAATGGAAAAAACAATTTTTGAAAAAGCCGCATAAAGCCTTAATATATAAGGAAGAACCCTGACCAGATTTTGACCAGGTTGCCAAAAAGTTAAAAAGTAAGATTATTTGGGTATAGAAATTGATTATTGTTAAATTCTAGACATAAAAGTGATTTTAAAGAAAATTATTTAAAATTTTCAAAAAAGGGGTGCAATTTTAATGAGGGAATGTTATAATAAATCACGCAGTTGAAAAACAAATCATTTTCTTAAATGAAAAATCAAAAAAAGTTCGCAGACTACCAATAGTCTGCGAACTTTTTCTACTTCACCGCCACTCTCTGAATATCCTTCAATGGCATCAAAAAAGCACGCCAAAGTTCCTTTTTATAAAGGCTTTAACGTGCTTTTATTTGTTACTAATTAATTTCCTTACTTCCCATACGCGTCCATCGCCTCATTCACCAAAGCGTCGGCGCGGTTGTTGAGCGCGTTATTGGCGTGGCCCTTGACCTTGGCGAAGCGGGCGTCATGGTAGTTGACCAGCTCGTCCAGCTCCATCCAGAGCTCCTTGTTTTTCAGGGGGCCTGCCTTGCCGCGGCTCCAGTTTTTGGCTTTCCAGCCAGTAACCCAGTTCTGGTTGTAGGCGTTGACCACATAGGCGGAATCGCTGTGGATCACGACCTCGCAGGGCTCTTTGAGCATTTTGAGGCCTGTAATGACTGCCAGCAGCTCCATCTGGTTGTTGGTCGTATTGGGGTAAGCTTTTTTGTATTCCTTGCGGATATTTTTTTCCGGGTAGATGAGGATACCGCCAATGGCGCCGATATTGTCACCGGCCTGTCCATTGCCGCGACATCCCCCATCTGTGTACAGCTCGACATACTTCATGTTTATTTCACAACCAGGTTAAAGATTTTGCCTGGCACAAAGATTTCCTTCACGATATTTTTGCCTTCTACGTAGCTGCGGATATTTTCATGCTCAAGGGCGATGGCCTTGGCGGCTTCCTTGTCCGCGTCGGCGGGCAGGCTGATCTTACCGCGCACCTTGCCATTGATCTGGACGGCCATCTCGATGACGTCGTCCACTGTTTTGGCTTCGTCATAAGCAGGCCACGGGCTGTCGTGCAGGCAGCCTTCCAGTCCGGCGATTTCCCAGAGCTCCTCGGTGATATGCGGCGCTACCGGGTACAGCAGCTGAAGATAGGTTTTAAACTCATCCTTTGTCACCTTGCCCACGCTGTTAAACTCGTTGAGCAGGGTCATCAGAGCCGCGATGGCCGTGTTGAATTTCATTTCTTCGTAGTCGCTGCTGACTTTTTTGATGGTTTTGTGCATCATGCCTTCCAGCTCTGGGCTATAGCCTGTTTCGTCTGTCACAATTTCCTGAAGCTTCCAGACACGGTCCAGGTAACGCTTGGCGCCCTTGGTGCCATTTTCGGACCATGGCGCGGGTTTTTCATAGTCCCCGATGAACATGACATAGGTTCTCAGGGTATCGGCGCCGTATTCGTCGATGATATCGTTGGGGTTGACGACGTTGCCCTTGGACTTGGACATTTTTTCACCGTCTGAGCCAAGGATCAGGCCCTGCATGGTCCGTTTTTTGTAAGGCTCGGCTGTGGGTACCACGCCGATGTCATACAGGAATTTATGCCAGAAACGGGAGTAGAGCAGATGGCGTGTGACGTGCTCCATACCGCCGTTATACCAGTCGACAGGCATCCAGTATTTCATTTTGTCATAGTCGGCCAGCGCCTGGTCGTTTTTGTTGTCAAAATAGCGCAGGAAATACCAGCTGGAGCCGGCCCACTGCGGCATGGTGTCGGTTTCGCGCTTGGCCGGGCCGCCGCAGTGCGGACAGGTGGTGTTAACCCATTCAGGGATGCCGGCCAGCGGAGACTCGCCGGTGTCGGTGGGTTCATAGCTCTTGACCTTTGGCAGCTCTAAGGGCAGCTGGTCTTCCGGTACAGGGACCATGCCGCATTTCGGGCAGTGGACAATCGGAATCGGCTCACCCCAGTAGCGCTGGCGGTTAAAGGCCCAGTCCTTCATTTTATAGTTGATGGTCTTTTTGCCAAGTCCCTTTTCTTCCAGATATTCGATGGTTTTGGCAATGGCTTCCCTGACTTCCATTCCGTTTAAGAAGCCGGAGTTCACCATCTCGCCACTGGCCGTATCGGTATAGGCTTCCACGCTCACGTCGCCGCCCTTGATGACCTCGATGATCGGCAGCCCGAATTTCTTCGCGAATTCCCAGTCACGGGTATCATGGCCCGGAACCGCCATAATGGCGCCGGTGCCGTAGCCCATCATAACATAGTCTGCGATAAAAATGGGGACTTCTTCCCCGCTTAAGGGGTTGATGCCGCGGATACCCTCGATCATGACCCCGGTTTTTTCCTTGGCCAGCTGGACACGTTCGAATTCAGTCTTGCGCTTGGCGGCTTCCTGGTAATCCACAATGGCGTCCATGTTGGTGATGCGGTCCTGCATTTCCTCGATCAGCGGATGCTCAGGCGCGATGACCATAAAGGTCACGCCGAACAGGGTGTCGGGACGGGTGGTGAAAACACGGAGCTTCTGATCTGCGCCTGCGATGTCAAAATCGACCTCGGCGCCAATGGATTTACCGATCCAGTTTTCCTGTTCCAGGCGGATACGCGGCAGGTAATCCACATCGTCCAGGCCTGCCAGAAGCTTTTCGGCATACTCACGGATTTTCAGGAACCAAACGTCTTTTTCAAGCTGCACGACCTCGCTGCCGCAGATGGAGCATTTGCCCTCGCGGAAGTCTTCATTGGCCAGTACGACCTTGCAGCCGCTGCAGAAATTGACGTAGGTGCGGTCTCTGTAAACCAGACCGTGTTTAAAAAGCTGTAAGAATATCCACTGGGTCCACTTAAAATAGTTTGGATCGGTGGTGTCAATCTCGCAGTCCCAGTCAAAGGAGTACCCAATAGATTTCAGCTGCTGGGTAAATACCTTGATGTTTTCATCCGTAACTTCTCTCGGATGGCGGCCCGTCTTGATGGCGTAGTTCTCGGTCGGCAGGCCAAAGGCATCCCAGCCAATGGGGAATAAGACGTTAAAGCCCTCCATCCGGCGCTTTCTTGAAATGATTTCAAGGGATGTGTAGGCTCTTACGTGTCCAACGTGCAGCCCGGCTCCTGAGGGATACGGGAATTCTACCAGACCATAAAACTTTTCTTTATCCGAGTTCTGCTCGATTTTAAAGGTATCGTGGTCTTCCCAGTATTTCTGCCATTTTTTCTCAATTTTATGATGGTCGTATATCTTCATGGGTTCCTCCAAATTAATAATCAAAATACGTTTATAAGTGCACCCTTAATTATAAACAAGGCAGAAAATACTGTCAACCTAAAGCCGCCGGAAAGGGCGTAATTATTTTAAAAATCTTCGTACACTCTTCATAAAAACATGGTATACTAAGACGTATAAAATTTTTGAGGTGAACCATGTATCCATTATTGCGATTTAACAAACAGCAAATTCTTGAAAATACACAGACGATTGTAAAGGCCGCTGCCGAAAAAAACATCAGCGTTACCGGCATTACCAAATGCACCGGCGGCAATTATGAGATTGCCGAAACCCTGCTGGCGGGCGGCGTTACAGCCCTTGGCGATTCCCGCGTCCAAAATCTCGTCACCCTCGCAGACCTTCATTGCCCAAAATGGCTGATCCGCATGCCCATGCTCTCCGAGGTTGAAGAAACCGTTCTGTACGCCACCCTTTCCCTAAACTCCGAGCTTAAAACAGTCCAGGCTCTGGACGCGGCGGCGGCCAGGCACCATAAAAAGCACGAGGTGCTGATCATGGTGGATCTGGGCGATCTGCGTGAGGGCTATTTCACAGAGGAATCCCTCTGCGCGGATATGGCGGAGATGCTGAAGCTTAAAAACATTGACATCCGGGGTATCGGCGCCAACCTGTCCTGCACTGGCGCCATCGTACCCACTGTGGAAACCTACGAGCGCTTTAACGATTTCCAGACCCTTCTTAAAAAACGTTTTGATCTGGACTGCGCCATTACCTCCGGCGGCGCCTCCAGCACCTATTTTATGGTGGAGGATGGCACCATTCCCTCCTGTATCAATAACCTGCGCATCGGCGAGCTGATCCTCATCGGAAACGATACCTCCAACAACATGCGCTATGAAAATCTTCACGACGACAATTTTATCCTGGATGTGGAGATTATCGAAATCAAGGATAAACCCTCCATGCCCATTGGCAAAATCGGCTGTGACGCCTATGGCTGCACCCCGGTATTTGAAGACCGCGGTATCCGCAGGCGGGCCATCTGCGCCCTGGGCAAGCAGGATACCACCATGGAGGATCTGACCCCGCTGGATAAAGAACTTGAGATCATCGCCTCCAGCTCAGACCACCTGATTGTGGATATCACCGAGTGCGGCCGTGCTTACCAGGTCGGGGATATTGTGTCCTTCCGCTGCAATTACGTCAGCGCCCTTCACGCCTCCACCTCGGAATACATCTATAAATCTGCTTTTTAAGTGGAAGGTTGAAGGTGGAAAGTGGAAGGTTTTGGGACGCTTTAGCCAAGGCTCAAGCGATTTTAATTGCGGCCGCAGGCCGCATCTAATCAAATCTGCCTGTGGCAGATTTGCACCTGAACTTTCAACTATCCACTTTCAACTTTCAACTAGTGAATCCTCTTTTCAGGCTTTTCCTCTAATGTTAAAATTTTCCTTGCCCGTCTGGGCCATTTTTACTTTTTTGACCCCTTGTTTTTCCCCTGATTATGGTGTATGCTTGTGCTGTTGGAAAGCATTTATATCGTTGGAGGAAAAATGAAAAGCTTAAAAGGAAATTTGTTTATCATACTCTCGGCCTGTATCTTTGGTTTTACACCGATCATGGGAAAAATCACCTATCTTAACGGCAGCAATTCCATTATGCTGACCTTTCTGAGAACCTTTTTCTGTGTACCGGTTTTATGGATTATTTTAAAACAGCAGAAGGTGTCCTTTAAGCTTTCAAAACCACAGCTTAAACAGCTTCTGATCATCAGCTTTATCGGTTCTGCGGTCACCACCCTCATGCTGTACCAGTCCTATAACTACATACCAGTGGGCACTGCCACCACCCTGCACTTTGTCTATCCAGTGTTTGTGGCTCTGGGCGCCATTCTGATCTTTAAAGAGCATCTGACCAAGCCCAAAATTCTGGCCCTGGTCATCGCCACAGCTGGTATCAGCTTTTTTATGGGCGGTAAAATTGAAGGCGGCCTGCTGGGTATCCTCTTAGCCCTGGTTTCCGGCCTGACTTATGCCTTCTACATCCTGTATCTGGATAAAAGCAGTCTTTTAGATCTGCACCCGCTCAAGCTGTCCTTTTATATTAACCTGTTTGTGGCCGGCTTTGTCTTTATCTACGGCCTGTTCACCGGCACCCTGACCCTTGCCATCACCCCTATGGGCTGGCTGCTCTCCTTTCTGGTGGCCATGCTCTGCGGCTTTCTGGGCATTACCCTGTTCCAGCTGGGCGTCAAGCTGTCCGGGGGCACCACAGCCGCCATCCTCAGCATGTTTGAGCCCATCACCAGCGTGGTCTGCGGCATCGCCTTTCTGGGCGAGCCCGTTACGCTGAAAAGTGTGCTGGGCTGTGTGCTGATTCTGACCGGTGTCACCGTCCTCACCGTGTTTAAAGGGAAGGCGCCGGCTGAGACGCCTGATCTAAATTTAGAGTTTGCTGCCAATGAGGAAATGGAAAATTGAAAATTTAAAATGGAAAATTCATGTACAAAAAGCCCCTGGCTTTTTGATTGAGAGGCGGCTTACGCCGCATTTTAATCAAATTGCCAGAGGCTGTTTTTCTATCATTTGCCAGTTCACCTATGCATTTTATTGTCTGCGGCCACAGGTCGCTGTTTAAACCGCTTTTGCCAACGGCAAAAGGGTTCTGGAATTTTTCATTTTCCATCTTCAATTTCCTAAAGAATCATATTCGGATAAATCTTCCGCATAAAATCATCGGGATAGGTCTTATCCAGAAATTCCTCAAAGGCATTGTCCGCCTTCACGCCGTGGTCACGCTGGTCCCAGCGCTGGACCGCCAGGGCGGAAATCGCCATGTTAAAGACCATAAACACCACCAGCACCCAGGTCAGCACTACCCCCACCTTGTTGGGAATTTTTTCGATCCATTTGGAGAAATACGGGTAAATATCCTTTACCCACAAAAGCCCCAGAATGCCCCAGAACAGCCCATACAGCAGACAGGTGCGCCCGCCGATGTTGAGGGGAAGGTTGCTGTAATCCCAGGATACGGTCCCCATAAAATACTGTTGAAAGGCTGAACAGAGATACTCAAAGCCTGAGCCAATGACCATACTGAAAAGAAAGATGATCAGGTCTCTTTTATGGGCAAGAGGCCTTAAAACAATGGTCAGAACCACAGCTCCAAAGCCGTAGACTGGGTTAAAGGGGCCGTAAATCAAACCTGACCGGCTCTCAATAAGACCGTGCTGGGTTACAAAACAAAAAATCATTTCAAGAATCGTCCCTAAAAAACACCCGATCATAAAAATCCAGAATAGCTTATAAAAATTCAAGCCCGCCGCGAAGGAGCGGCTGCCTGAGTCGTTTTGGGCAGATGCCTGTGTCTTTTTCATGGTTTCCTCCATTTTGCTTTTATATTGATATGATTATATCTACCCAAAGATGCTAAAGTGGTAACAAAAAAGCGGCCCAGGGCCGCAGATAAATCAAATAAACAGGCTTCCAATCTGATAGACCAGCATGGAGATCAGATAGGCGGTACCCGTCTGGTACAAAATGGCAAAACCAAAGGTTTTCCAGTTTCCCAGCTCCTTTTTCATGGTCGCCAGAGCCGCCATGCAGGGCGATGCCAAAAGCACAAACAGGATAAAGCTGTAAGCCGAGAGCGGGGTGAATATCTGTCCGAGCGCCATGGTAAAGCCGCCGTCAAAGGTACTGGTCAGAACACTCATGGTGCTGATGATCATTTCCTTGGCCGCAATGCCCGATAATACCGAAACGCTGGCCACCCAGTTGCCGAAGCCCAATGGGGCAAAAATCGGGGCGATCAATTTTCCGAAGGCCGCCAGAATACTTTCATCGGCATTGGCGGTCATCTGGAAATTGGTGCCAAAGTTCTGGAGAAACCACAGCGCAACCGAGGCCGCAAAAATAATGGTGCCGGCGCGCACAATAAATTCCTTCACGCGCTGCCATACCTGGCTAACCGTGTTTTTAAGCACCGGCAGGCGGTAGGGAGGCAGTTCCAGCAGATAACCGGAATCCTGCCCCTTAAATACCGTTTTGGATAGGATTACGCCTGACACAAAGACCACCAGCAGACTCACGATATACAAGGAAAAAACCATGACAGACTGGGCTTTTGAGAAAAAGGCCGACGCCATGAGCACATAGATCGGCATCTTGGCCCCACAGGAGATAAACGGGGTCAGGATAATGGTGAGCTTCCGCTCCCGCTCATTCTCCAGAGTCCGTGTCGCCATAATCCCAGGCACCGAGCACCCAAGCCCCACGACCATTGGGATAAAGGATTTTCCCGAAAGGCCGAACTTCCGAAACACACGGTCCATCATGAAGGCCACCCGCGCCATATAGCCACTGTCCTCCAGCACAGAGATGAAGATAAACAGCACGGTAATCTGGGGGATAAAGGTCAGAACCGCCCCCACGCCGGTGATGGCCCCCTCGGTGACCAGAGCGATGAGCCACGGGGCCACGTTCAGCCCCTCCATAAAGCCCGTCACGCCGGGGATCAGCGTCCCGCTGATAAAACCCTCGATCAGACCTGTTGTGCCATCCCCCACCACGTTGATGGATACAAAATAAATGATAAACATAAAAATAAAGAAAATGGGCAGAGCCGCGTAGCGGTTCATGAGCACCTTATCCAGCCTGTCCTCAAAGGCCAGATGACTCTTGCCAATCTTTTTCGTAGCCCTTGCCACCTGATCAGTGATAAAGCGGTAGCGGTAATCCGCGATGGTGCTGTCCACATCCTGTCCGCTGATTTCCCTGATCTTTTCCCGGGCGTCATAGATGTCCTGATCCAGCCCAAAGCAGTTCGCCACCTTTTTCAGAATCTCATCATCCTTTTCAATGAGCTTGATGCTTCTGAAAATCTTTGGATAACCGGGCAGAATATCCGGGTAGGACCGCTGTACCAGATTGTCGAAATCAATGATGACCTTTTCGATATTATCTGGAAAAATCGGATTGAATTCCGGTGTTTTTCCGGCTTTCCGGTCACTCTCCAGCTTTTCCTCGACTGCCTTAATCAGCGCCTCAATACCGATCCCCTTTTGGGCGGATATCTCCATAAATGGAAAGCCGAACCCTTTTTTTAAGGAGTGAAGATCAAGCTTCAGTCCTTTTTTCTCAACAATGTCCATCATATTCAGCACACCGATGATGGGAATCTTCAATTCCATCAGCTGAGTGGTCAGGTACAGGTTTCGCTCAATGTTTGAGGCATCTAAAATATTGATGATCAGATCCGGCGGCTCACTCAGCAGAAAATCCCTTGATACGATCTCGTCCATGGAATAGGGAGCCAGCGAATAAATGCCTGGAAGGTCCACCAGCGTAATTTTGCTCACGGTATCCCGCAGATCCCCTTCCTTTTTTTCAATGGTGACCCCCGGCCAGTTCCCCACGTACAGATTGCTTCCAGTCAGGCTGTTAAATAGGGTGGTCTTTCCGGAATTCGGATTTCCCACCAGTGCAACGCGATAATTCATAAAATACTCCTCGGTTTTTAGGATGTCACATGAAACTAACTTACTCTTACAAGAGAAAAACCACCTTGAAAAAGGCGGTTTTTGTGATTTAATATTTATTTTGCATCTTAAAACAATTAGGCGATTAATATATTTTCAGCATCGTTTTTACGTAGGCTTAACGCATAGCCTCTAAGGTGAATTTCGATTGGATCTCCAAAGGGCGCTACCTTATCGACCATTACCTCCACACCAGGGGTTACGCCCATATCCATGAGCTTGCGGCGCATGAGGCCTTCCACTGAAATTGTATCAACCACACCTGATTCCCCAGGTCTTAAATCCTTCAATGTTGTTTTCATCTTTATCACCCACTGTCTGTTAAACTCTTTTGTTAGCTTTATTATACTTAATTAGACAGTACCTGTCAATGCATTTTGTGAAAAGATTGGTAATATTTAGTATTTTTTATGTAAAGCCTTATCTTTCGATGGGCTGCGCCTATTTAGCTTCCAGCAAAAACAGCAGCGGACGGTCTTCCTTGGACTGCCAGCTGAGTTTTCCCCACAGGTTGCCGTAACGGTAGCATTCATGTGCACCGTCATAGCTGCCATTCATATCGATAATAGCCAGGCAATATTTAAAAGTAAGCCGTGAAAAGAGCAAGGTACCGCTCTGTTTAACAGAACCGTTACCGATATAGAAGCCAGCGGCATCCAGACCGCTCAGCGCCTTTGTGGTCTTTTCTGCGGTCATATTGACCTGCGTCAGCCCGGCGGCTGTCAGCTCTTCTTTAAAGGAACTGTACTTTCTGATACGGGCTGCCTGCATCATGGTTTCGTAGTCGCCCCGGCTGGCATGGTCATTTTTCTGGGTCTGTGTGCAGTCGCTGGCGGTGTCGTGGTTTTTATTGCGGTAGTAACAGCTGCTGCCCTTCAAGCCCTGAAGGGTCTTATAGTAGGTCTTATTCACACGATAGTTGAAAACCTTGCCGTCTGTATCCATCTGTCGGTCGTCCTTACATCCCTGGACCGCACTGGCGTAAAGGCTGTTAATCTTTGCCTGCATGGCGGTAAGACTGTCCATATTCTGCTTTGTACGCTGCATACGCATGTTGCACATACCAATGTCGCCGCCGTTGGGCGTACCGTCCGCGTCTGCCACATTGCCCCCATACTGGGCAATGAGCCTGTTAAGGCTCTCGACATCCGCAGGATTCAGTCCGCCCGCGTCCAAAAGGGCCTGCATATCGGCAATGGCCTTTATTTTCGCTTTTGCTTCGGCTTCATTGCTGTCATAATCATACTGCATGGCGGTGAGAAGAATACCGTATCCCTGGGCATAGTAATTTTTGATGGCTTCATTAAAGGACTCACGTCCCTCAAGGGTCTGGCTGCTCCAGTCATAATTGTAGGAGGACAAGCTCTTAAAGGCCGTAAAAATATCAGTATCTTTTAAAAGCGCGCCTTCACCGGTAATGCCGCGTCCCAGATTCATCATATGATCATAATAACGGTTATCATTATTCTGGCTGGAATACACATGGCTCATGGCTGTGCGGATCTCGTCTAAGTGACCATCGGTTGTTTGGTCTGACATGTACTGGAGCGCGGTTTTAGCCGAGGTGTTGCACGCGTCAAAATCATTTTTCAAATCGCCCGCCACACTGTTTAAAGCATTGAGCCTTGCGAGAATATCGCTCCGGCGCTGCCCGTTGATGATTTCATCGGTGCTGTTATTCAGCTGGCGGCTCACCTGGCTGATCTGGTCCTGTATTTTGGTAAGCTCACTGTCCTGCGCGCCGGCGTCGATCTTACAGATAAGATCTGTGATAATATTGAGAAAGCCAAGCCCCGCAAAGCCTCCTGTATTTTTGATCTTATTGAGAACCTGTGTGGCCACATTCACGCTCTGGTTTGCGATCTGTTTCCCTATATCTGCCCCGTTGATGACAGGGCCGCCGCTCGCACCGCCTGTGAGGTCAACGGTTTTGGGGACATAATCGTCCGGCATTGTCAGCGTGATGTCGCTGTTCAGCGCTGTCCCGTCTGTGTAGGTCAGGGTGTCCGCCGGGAGAATCAAACGCCCGGTCCGGGCCCTGGACGCGTCTGGGTTGGCATCCTTTGTGAATTTGACTGTAAATCCAGTCTTGTCGGCGCCGGTGGTTACCGAGGTAACAGAAACACCTGCAAAGGCGCCGTCAAAGCTCACATCTCCCGCAGCCAGCCGTCTGTTAAGCTTTCCACCGTCAATACTGACGGCAGCTGTGTATGAGGGCTTGTCGGCCTGGGGATCATCAACGGTAATGCCGTTGCCTGCGAGGGCAAGGCTCACGGTCTCTACCGGCACGCTCACTGTCAGGTCAGACGCTGTCACATTACAGGCAGACGCCAGAATAAGGTTCCCGGTCGACTCAGACATTACCGCATTCTCGGGAAGCTTTAACACAAAATCCACCTGCGCCGGTGTTTTAGGGTCAACGCTCAACGACACCACAGCCGCCGTGTCAAAGGCTCCGCCCAGCTCCAGATTGTTGAGCTGGTTTTTGCTTCCCGCCAGGGTCTGGTAGTACCAGTCTGTATCCTTCACGCCAATAATTGTCAGCGTTCCGCTGATATAACGGGCATCGGCATGGACACTTTTTCCGGTTTTGGCGTTTTCCAGTCCTTCCAGTGTCACGGCCTCCTTTAAATCGGTGACGACAAGGTCCGCAACGCCATCAATCGTGTCTGCTGCCTGCAGCTGTATTTGCTGGCTTTCAGCCGCTGATGGCTTTGTAAGGTCAACCGCCTCATCGGCAAGAGCGGCTGGGCTGTATCCCATCATCAGGGTTAAAATGAGCAGAAAAGCCATACATCTTTTAAGTCGAAGTGTTCTTTTCATGATATGACCTCCTCTTTAGAAACGTTTAATTAATTATTATTATATAAAATATGCCAAAAAAATCAATGACCTGTGCACCAATAAGCGGTTAAACGCCATCAATGGTAGCACAGGCCATTAAAAGGATTCAGGCTCCTCGGCCAGGGCTTATGGAGATGCCGATTTCTCCTTCAGCGTAATACCCATCCGGGAAAGCCTTTCCATAATGTGTGACCTGGTCTCTCGATAGTGCTGCTTGGGAATCGGGACATCAATTCCATCGCGCAGAAAAACAGAGCTGTATTCCAGATGGTCCACATAATTCAGGTTAATGATAAAGCTGCGGTGGACTCTTAAAAACGTGTCCGGCAGCCGTTTTGCCAGCGCGGTGATCGATTCGTCAACCTGAACCCGGTCCCCCACCCGGCAGATCATGCTGTGGTGCTTAAAGGCCTCGATAAAAAGAATGCTGTGGGTTTCCAAAATATACGGCCGTTTACGGATATGCACCTCAACCTTTTGGGAAGCCTGCTGTTTTTCATCAATTTGTTTCTGCATGTAGCGGTAAGTCTCACGGCCGCAGGCATAAGGAAACACCTCCCCTTCCTGAAGCACATCCCACTCGTTGGAAACATGCAGGTGTACCACCCGCCAGCCCTCGGGCTGCTTTTGATAGACAAAGGTAAGCCGCTGGTTCTGCTTAAGAACATAGCCGGTCTTTGGGTCTGTATAAGCATTCAGGCGGCCGGTCACAATAACAGTATCTGCGGTTCTGTAGGCAATCTCACAGTCTGCCCCCTCTGTGCAGACAGGCACATCCTGTTCAAGCTCAAGGACTTCGCGCATTGCTTTTTTCCCATGAATATATTGGTTCTGCAGCGCCCCGATCCACAGTACATGCTCATCCATATATCGCATCACAAATTCCAGATCCCGTTCACCATGCGCCTCCATAATCCGCTCTGTCAGCGCAGTCAGGTCTTCCGGCTGGCGGCCCTGCCTATCATCCTGTCTGGCGCTCCTGCTTTCTCCCATCCACATCGCCTCCTTTTGGCTTATAATATCAAAAAAGCGCAGAGGCCTCTGAGCCGCTGCTCAGACCACATACGCTTATTTTATTGTCCATTTCAGGCGCGGAGCATCTTGATGCTGCTGTCACGACCTGTCATAGGTTTTATTCAAAATCTTAGCCAGATACTGCCCGGTGTAGGATTCCTTCACCTTGGCGACTTCCTCTGGGGTCCCTGTGCATACGATGGTTCCGCCGCCATCGCCGCCTTCTGGCCCCAGGTCAATGATATGGTCGGCAACCTTTACCATGTCCAGCTGATGCTCAATGACCACCACGGTACTGCCCGTATCGGCCAGGCGCTGCAGTACGTCGATCAGCCTGGCGACATCGGCCATATGCAGCCCCGTGGTCGGTTCGTCCAGAATATAAAGGGTGCGGCCCGTATTGCGCTTTGAAAGCTCTGTGGCGAGTTTGATCCGCTGCGCTTCACCGCCGGAAAGCTGTGTGGACGGCTGTCCGAGCTTCACATAACCAAGCCCCACGTCATAAAGGGTCTGCATTTTATTGCGGATATTGGGCAGATGCTCGAAAAACTTCAGCGATTCCTCAACCGTCATATCCAGCACATCTGCAATGTTTTTACCTTTGTACTTAACCTCCAGCGTTTCACGGTTATACCGTTGTCCGTGGCAGACCTCACAAGGCACATAGACGTCGGGCAGGAAGTGCATTTCGATTTTGAGGATGCCGTCGCCGCTGCATTTTTCACAGCGGCCGCCCTTCACGTTAAAGCTGAAGCGGCCCTTTTTATAGCCCCGGGCCTTGGCCTCGGGGGTCTTGGCGAAAAGGTCCCGGATCATGTCGAACACGCCGGTATAGGTGGCCGGATTGGACCTTGGCGTCCGGCCGATGGGTGATTGGTCAATGGCGATAACCTTGTCGATCTCATCTAGGCCTTCGATGCTTTTGTATTTTCCGGGCTTCTTAAAGCTGCGGTACAGCTTCTGGGAAGCGCCCTTGTATAAAATCTCATTGACCAGCGTACTCTTTCCGGAGCCGGAAACCCCCGTGACACAGATAAACTTGCCCAGCGGGAAGGACACGTCAATGTTCTTCAGATTATTCTGGGTCGCGCCCTTGATGGTGATGGCCGTGCCTTTGCCGGCCCGGCGCTCCTTTGGCACCGCAATCTGCTTTTTACCGCTCAGGTACTGGCCGGTAATGGAGTCCGGTGCCTTCTTGATATCCTCAACCGTCCCCTCGGCAATGATCTCGCCGCCGTGAACGCCAGCGCCCGGGCCGATGTCCACGATCCAGTCCGCTTCCTCCATGGTTTCGTCATCATGCTCCACCACCACCAGGGTATTGCCCAGATCGGTGAGGCGGCGCAGGGTTTTCAGCAGCTTCTGGTTATCCCGCTGGTGCAGGCCGATGCTGGGCTCATCCAGCACATAGAGCACCCCCACAAGACCGGAGCCGATCTGGGTCGCCAGGCGGATACGCTGGGATTCGCCGCCGGACAGGGTTCCCGCGGCCCGGGACAGTGTCAGGTATTCCAGGCCAACATCCTGTAAAAATTTCAGGCGGGCGTTGATCTCGATAAAAATCTGTTCGCCAATCATCTGTTCCGTTTCCGTGAGCTCCATGTCTGAAAAGAAGCCCAAAAGCTCCCTGACCGACATATCGGTCAGGTCGATGATGTTTTTGTCCTGCACGGTGACCGCAAGGCTGGTGGGGTTCAGGCGTTTTCCCTTGCACTTTGGACAGGGGATTTCGGACATGTACTTGTCGATAAGGCTGCGCATGCCCTCGGAGTGGGTTTCCTGATAGCGGCGCTCCATATTGTTGACAAGACCTTCAAAGGTGGTCGTATAGGTGCCTGAAAACTTGCCCTCATACTCAATTTCCAGAATTTCGTCCGAGCCGTAAAGCAGCTCCTGAAGAAAGGCCTCCGGCGCTTCTGTCAGGGGCTGGTCCAGGGTAAAGTTGTATTTTTTCGCAATGGCACGTATGAGGTTGACCATGATTTTCGAGTCGTTCTTCAACCCAAAAAACTTGATGGCCCCCTGTTCCACAGACAGGCTCTTATCCGGGATCAGCAGATCCGGGTCAATCTCCTTATGAAAGCCAAGGCCGTGGCACTCGGGGCACATCCCGAAGGGGTTGTTAAAGGAAAAGGTCCGGGGCTCCAGAGTATCCATGGCAATGCCGCAGTCGGGACAGGACAGCTTTTCGCTGAAAAGCTGCTGTTCGCCGCCGATTATGTCGCAGATTACCAGACCGTTGGCCAGGTGCAGGGCTGTCTCGATGGAATCGGTCAGGCGCTTGGTCATGTTTTCCTTGCTCTTAAGGCGGTCAACTACGACCTCGATGCTGTGCTTCTTGTTTTTTTCCAGCTCGATGTCCTCACTGGTCTCTCTGGCCTCACCGTCCACGATCAGGCGCACATAGCCTTCTTTTTTCAAATGGTCCAGTAGTTTTTTGTGCTGTCCCTTTTCGCCGCGCACCACGGGCGCCAAAATCTGGAACTTGGTACCGGGCTCCAGGGCCTGGACCGTGTCCACGATCTGGTCCACACTCTGGGACTCAATGACCTTGCCGCATTTTGGGCAGTGCGGGATACCAATCCGGGCATAAAGCAGACGGAAATAATCGTATATTTCCGTCACGGTCCCCACGGTGGAGCGGGGATTGCGGTTGGTGGTTTTCTGGTCAATGGAAATGGCCGGCGACAGGCCGTCAATGCTTTCCACGTTGGGCTTTTGGGTCTGTCCCAGAAACTGTCTGGCGTAGGCGGAGAGGGACTCGACATAGCGTCTCTGCCCCTCCGCGTAAATGGTATCAAAGGCCAGCGAGGATTTGCCCGAACCGCTCAGGCCAGTCAGCACCACCAGCTGGTCCCTCGGTATTTTGACATTAATATTTTTAAGGTTGTGCTCTTTGGCACCCTTGACATCTATGTATTTCATTTATTTCCTTTCAATTCTTTAATCCGGTCACGCAGGGCCGCGGCCTTTTCAAACTCAAGATTTTCCGCGGCGGCCAGCATTTCTGCTTCAAGGTTCATGAGCTCAGCCTGTACGTCCATCACTTCGTCTTCCAACACATAGGATGCCTGATCCTCGGCCACCTTTGTGACCTCGAGGGAATCGCGGATTTCCTTATGGACCGACTGCGGTACAATACCATGGGCCTCGTTAAATTCGCTCTGAATCTTGCGGCGGCGGTTGGTTTCGCTGATGGCGTAGTCCATGGATTTGGTGATCCGGTCTGCGTACATAAGCACCTTGCCCTCCACATTTCTGGCCGCCCGGCCAATGGTCTGGATCAGCGAGGTTTCAGAGCGCAGGTAGCCTTCCTTATCCGCATCCAGAATCGCGACCAGTCCAACCTCTGGCAGGTCCAGCCCTTCTCTTAAAAGGTTGATGCCCACCAGCACGTCAAATTCGCCCATGCGCAGCTCCTTGAGGATTTTTGTCCGTTCGATGGTGTCGATATCGGAGTGCAGGTAATTGACCCGGATGCCGTTTTCCTTGAAATACTGGGTCAGATCCTCGGCCATCTTCTTGGTTAAGGTGGTCACCAGCACCCGGTTGCCCTTTGACACCGTCTCATTGATTTCACCCATCAAATCGTCGATCTGTCCCTTGATGGGCCGCACAAAGATTTCAGGATCAATGAGGCCTGTGGGCCGGATAATCTGTTCGACGGTTTGTTCGCTGTGTTCTTTTTCATATTTACTCGGCGTGGCCGAGGTAAAGACCATCTGGTTGATCTTGCCCTCAAACTCCTCAAAGTTAAGGGGGCGGTTATCATAGGCCGAGGGCAGCCGGAAGCCGTAATCCACCAAATTCTGTTTTCGGGCCCTGTCGCCCGAGGACATGCCGCCAATCTGCGGAATGGATACGTGGGACTCATCCGCGAACATTAAAAAGTCCTTTGGAAAATAGTCGATCAACGTATAGGGCGGCGCGCCCGGGGGCGAGCCGTTAATATAGCGGGTATAGTTCTCAATGCCGTTACAGTAGCCCATCTCCTTGAGCATCTCAAGGTCATAGTTGGTCCGCTGCAGGATACGCTGGGCCTCGACCAGCTGGTTGTGTTCGGTAAAATAATCGTAGCGGTCGGCCAGCTCGTCGCGGATCCCCTTGATGGCCACCTCCAGCTTTTCGGGCGTGGTGGTGTAATGCGACGCGGGAAAGATGGAAACGTGGCTGAGCTCACCGGTAATCTCGCCCGTGATGGTGTCGATCTCGGTGATCCGGTCGATTTCATCGCCGAAAAATTCCAGGCGCACAGCCTTTCCCGACGATGCCGCCGGATAGATTTCCAGAATATCGCCCCTTACCCGGAAGTTGTTACGCTCAAAGGCGATGTCGTTGCGGGTATACTGGATGTCCACCAGCTTCCGGATCACCGCGTCGCGGTCCTTTTCCATGCCCGGACGCAGCGAAAGCACCAGATTTTCGTAATCGATGGGGCTCCCAAGTCCGTAAATACAGGACACGCTGGCCACCACGATCACGTCACGGCGCTCGAAAAGAGCCGCTGTGGCCGAGTGGCGCATTTTATCAATCTCATCATTGATGGAGGAATCCTTCTCAATGTAGAGATCCGAGTGCGGCACATAGGCCTCCGGCTGGTAATAATCATAATAGGATACAAAATACTCTACTGCGTTTTCCGGAAAAAAGCTCCGGAACTCGTTGGCGAGCTGTGCCGCCAGTGTTTTATTATGGGCGATGATCAGCGTCGGCTTCTGGACGGCTTCGATCACCTTGGCCATGGTGTAGGTTTTCCCGGAGCCGGTGACGCCTAAAAGGGTCTGAAATTTGAGCCCTCTGTCAATGCCGTCGGCCAGCTCCCGGATCGCTTTTTCCTGGTCGCCCTTTGGTTCATAGTCGGATACTACTTTAAATGGTTTCATTCAATCACCTTTGTAACCCTTCAATCCAAGAAACATGTGTTCTCTTATTGTACCACTTTTGCCGTTTTTGTCAATGGGAATCAGTTCAATATAGCAGAAAAAAGGATCGAAGTTTTAAAACTCCGATCCTCCCCTCCTTTTTACTTGCCTTTTAAAATCTCAAGCGCCTTTTGAAGCTGTGAATCCTGATCTTCCGGGACATTCAGCGTATTCTTGTAGGCTTCGTTCTGCTCAACCACCACGTCGGGCGTCAGGCCCTTTTCGTTAATGTTGCGGCCGTTCGGGGTAAAATATTCCGCATTGGTCAGCTTATAGCCGCTGTTATCCTTAAGCGGAACCACCTCCTGAACAATGCCCTTACCGAATGTTTGTGTTCCTAACAGCTGTCCGGCCCCAGTATCCTGGATGGCCCCGGACAGAATCTCGGAGGAGCTGGCAGTCCCTTCGTTGACCAGCACGATGATTGGCAGATCCAGCTTCACCTCGCCGGTCGAGGTGTAGTCTTTCCGGCTGCCGTTTTTGTCAACCGTGTAGACCACTGTCGTGTCCCCCAGCAGACGGTCTGCCACTGCCACTGCGGAGGTAACGACACCGCCGCCGTTGTAACGTAGGTCGATGATCAGTCCGCTGATATTCTGGCTCAAAAGATTTTCAAGCTCTGCGTTAAAATCCTCTGAGGTCTTGTTGGTAAATTCAGAAATCGAGATATAGCCAATACCGTCGATAACGCTGGACTCAACCGTCGGGGTGTCAATGCTCTTTCTGGTCAGGTTATAGGTTTGTTCCTGCCCGTCCCGCAGCACCGTGACTTCCACCGCCGTTCCCGGATCGCCGCGCATCAGGCTTACGGTATATTCCGAGCCCTTTCCGCTGACATCCTCGCCGTTTACCCTGACGATCTTATCGCCGATCTGCATGCCCGCATCGCCCGCCGGGGTGTTTTTATATGGTGTGACCACCGTGGTGGTGCCGCTCTCATCCTCGGTTACCACCACGCCGATGCCGCTGTAGGTGCCCGTGGAGCTTTCCATCAGCTTCTGAAATTCTTCCTCGGTATAGTAACCGCTGTAGGGGTCGCCGGTGGCCTCAAACATACCCTTCATGGCCCCCTCCATCAGGGTTGTGTCATCCATATCCTTGTAATATTCCTTATCGATGTGCCCCTTTAAGCTTACCAGCTTTTTAAGGCCATCGGCCATTTCTGTGCTGTCAACATTTAAAATCACCTTATTGCCCAGCGCCACGCCGGCGCCGGTTGTCAGGCAAAAAGTTAAAATATTTGTGACAATAAGCGCGATTACCGCTATAACGATAAACTTTTTTCTCTGCCCTTTATCCATTGTCAATCCTTTCAAATCCATTCTATTCAATACTCACCTGAAAAGAATACACTAAAAGCCTTAAAGAAACAATAAAAAAGGAAAGAATCAGACGATTCTTTCCAAATTCTGTCTTTATTTTAATAATAAATGTAATCCCACGGGTCAACTGAAGTGCTGTTGTTTAACAGATAGGTCAGATGCAGGTGTGGTCCGGTGGAATTTCCGGTGCTGCCCACATAACCGATGATATCGCCCTGGTTGACACGCTGGCCATAGGATACGTTATAACCGCTTAAATGCCCGAATAACAGGGTATCGCCATTGTCCATGGCCACCATGATACAGTTGCCGTAGCCCCCGTTCCAGGACGCCATCGTGACATAACCGCCAGCCGGCGCGTGAATCGGTGTGCCTGTGGAGGCGGCGATGTCCATGCCGCCGTGGTTGGTGGAGCCGATTCCGTTGGTATCAGACGCCGGACGGTAGCCAAACCAGCTGGTGATGGTGTAGTTGCCCGGTAACGGCCACATAAAGCCGCTGGATACTACGACGTTGCTGCTGCCACCGCCGGAGGAACCGCTGTCCTCACTGCTGCTGCCGCTGGAAGGTCCGTTTTGGGCCGCTTCTTCCGCTTCCCGCTGCTGTCTTTCAGCTTCTTCCTGCGCCAGACGCGCTTTTAACGCTTCGGCTTCCTGCTGCGCAATGACCGCCAGTTCGGCATTGGCCTGATTCAGAATTTCATCCTGTTTGTTGACTTCCGCCTGATATTGCTGAACCACCTGCTGGTTCTTGGCCAACAGCTCATCCTTCTGTGACTTTATGCTCTGCTGGCTTTGCAAAGCGGTTTCCTGGTCGGCCTTTGCCTGTTCGACCTGGGTTTTGTTGGATTCAATGGTTTCTTTTTTCTCCTGTACCTCCGCACGGGTTTTTTCCAGCGCGGTTGCACAGTCCTTATCGGCCTGTACAATGGATTTCATCATATCCGCCTTGGCGATAAAATCCGCAAAGTCGGTGGCTGAGAAAAGCACCTGCATATAGCCTTCGTTTCCGTACATGTACATGACACGGACACGCTCTTTTAATTCTTCTTCCTGTTTCGCCTGTTTTTCTTCAGCCGCTTCCAGTTCTGCCGTGGTTCTTTCCAGATTAGCGGTCAAATCACTGATCTGGCCATCCAGGGTATTGATCTGACCGTTGATCTTATCCATCTCTGCGTTGGCCTTGCTGATTTCAGCCTGAATCCCCTCGATGGTGTTCTGGGTCATGTCCACCTGGTACTGGGCAGCCTCTTTTTTTGCAGTCGCGTCGTCTTTTTGCTGCTGCAGTTCATCCTTTGTGGCTGCGTAAACCGGAGAAATAAATATTGATAAACAAAATAATGCCGTTACAATTAAAGAAATTTTCTTCTTCATTTTCTGAAGTCCCCTCCTGTTTTTATACGTCTAAGAATTTTCGGATCGCGAACACACTGCCCACCGCACCGATCACAACACCATAAACTGTAAAGAAAAAGATCAGCTGACCCATTACCTGATCCGGTGTCGCCAGTGCCGAGGTCATCGGAAGCAGTACACTGCCGCCGAGCATGCCCAATATATAGTAATAAGCCAAACGCACGATCATCACCGCCACAACAGCTGCGATGAGTCCCAGAAAAGTCCCCTCCAGGACAAAGGGCGTTCGGATATAAGCGTCGGTCGCGCCGACGTATTTCATGATACCGATCTCCTTCCGGCGCGCGAACACCGTGAGCTTGATGGTATTATAAATTAAAAACAATGAAATAACCGACAGAACAATCAGCACAACAATGCTCATGGTATTGGCGAAATGGTTAAAGTTCAGCAGCGCGTTAATGTATTCCTCGCCGTATTTGACATATTCCACCCCTTTGTCCTGATAGGTCAGCGCAAAGGCCTTGACATCATCCATGCTTTCCGAGTCCTTTACCTGAACGATAAAAGAGGCGGGCATAGGATTGTTCTCGGAACTGAAATCACTGAGAAGGCCGGTATAGTCCTCCAGTGAGCTTGAAAAGTTTTGCAGGGCCTCATCCTTTGTTTCAAAGCGAACCTCCGAAATAAGCGGATTGGCCTTCAGGTCCCGCTCCAGGTCGGCGCGCTGTTCCTCGGTGTAGTCTACCTTCAGGAAAATTTTCATTTCCAGCTGAGACTCCACATTCACCGTCGCCTGGCGGATATTGATGGTAAGCACCAGAAAAATTCCCAAAATGATCAGCGCCGCAATGATGGAAAAAACAGCCGCAATACTCATAAGACTGTTTCGCTGCATGCTCTGTGCTGTATCGCGAAGGATCGTCCGGGGCATGGTTTTCCAGTGATTACTTCGCATTGCGGTACCGCCCTTTGACGTCATCGCTGGCAAGATAACCATTTTCGAGGGTCAGAACCCTCTTTTTCATAATATTTACCATTTCACTGTCATGGGTTACCACCACCACCGTGGTGCCATGCTTGTTAATTTCTTCCAGAATACGCATAATATCACGTGATGTTTCCGGGTCAAGGTTCCCTGTCGGTTCATCACAGATCAAAATGCTGGGATTATTGATAATGGCCCTGGCGATAACAACACGCTGCTGCTCCCCGCCGGAAAGCTCATTGGGATAGTGGTTTGCCCGGTGCGAAAGCCCGACCATTTCCAGCGCCAGAGGCACCTTCTTGCGGATCTTGCGCTCGGGCCGGCCAATGATCTCCATGGCATAGGCCACATTTTCATAGACACTTTTATTCTCAAGCAGCCGGAAGTCCTGGAAAACCACCCCCAGCTTTCTTCTCAGATACGGAATCTCTTTTTTGGAAAGCTTGGAAATATCGTGGCCCTTGATCTTAACCGTGCCCATGCTCGCGTCGATTTCACGAAGCAAAAGCTTGATAAAGGTAGACTTTCCGGCGCCGCTGCGGCCAACCAGAAATACAAATTCACCCTTGTCGATAAACAGGTTTACATTTTTTAAGGCGTCTTTTTCATTTTTATCATACGTTTTTGTAACATTTATAAATTCAATCATTCAATCATCTTCCTAGCAGCTTGGTCTTTTGGCAGTTGCCAATGATGCTGTACCGTTTATTTTATACTTTTTAACGCACAAAAACAAGATTTTCTATCCAAGTTTTATCTAAAAGTATTCAAATTATTACTCGAACGCATTAATTATACACAAAATGGTCGCACCTTGCCTTAATTTTTTGATACTTTATAGCCCTTTTAAGAAACAAAAAGATAAAGGATCACAACTTTTCAACTGTGATCCTCTGTTTTTAAGCTTCTGCTTTTAATTTTTCAGCAACGTCGGTTTTTTCCCACGGTAAATCCAGGTCGTTTCTGCCAAAATGGCCATAAGCGGCAACCTGCTTGTAAATCGGTTTTCTCAGGTCAAGATTCTTGATAATCGCGGCTGGTCTCAAGTCAAAATGCTTTCTTACCAGCTCTGCGATTTTATCGTCGGCAACCTTGCCTGTTCCAAAGGTATCGACAAAAACAGATACCGGTTCAGCCACACCAATGGCATAGGCAAGCTGTACCTCACA